>CP119311.1:3065103-3371614 GCA_029202545.1 Candidatus Pseudobacter hemicellulosilyticus | reverse complement strand
CGGATCTGTGCTGTGAACATATGGCAATCAAATTTTGTCTAAAGTACTGTCCCTACCTGCGGTTTCCTAATACTATTTTATCTGATCCTTGCTGCCTGCTATCGCTTTCCGTTAGCAGGGACCGAAAAGCAGGGAAAGGGCTAAAAGTTTTACTGGAAAAGCTTTCAGCATGCCAAAGAATCCTATTTTTGGCCTGGCCCACAGTAATACTATTATAGCTTAACGATTGTACATGCTTAACAAGATCTTACGTGAAATTATCCCGCTCACCAGCAACGATTGCTTTACCATCTTTTCCCGGGAAAAAGCCGAGTTCGATTTTCCGCTCCACAGTCATGAGGAAATGGAGCTGAATTTTATCTGCAATGCGCCCGGCGCGCGGCGTATTGTGGGGGATCATATCAGCACTATCGGCGATTATGAACTGGTGCTGGTAGGGCCCAATCTCCCGCATGTATGGGAGACCTATCGCTGCAAGACCAAAAAGATCAAAGAGATCACAGTGCAGTTCCACAAGGACCTGCTGGAAGAAAAATTCCTGCGCCGCAACCAGCTTTCCTTCATCAAACGGATGCTGGAACTATCAGCCCGGGGCATCTCCTTCAGCCCCGATACCGCCAAAGCCATCCAGCCCAGTATGGAAGCGCTGACCCGCAAACAGGGATTTGATTCTGTCCTGGAACTGCTATCCCTGCTGCATACCTTGTCTATTTCCAGGGACAGCATGACCTTATCGGATACCGTCTTTGGGCAGGCCCAGTTCTCCTACAACAGCCGGCGCATCAGCATGGTGGTGGATTATATCAACCAGCATTTCCACCGCAACATCACTTTATCGGAAGTGGCCAAAATGGCCAATATGACCGATGTCTCTTTCAGCCGCTTCATCAAATCCCGCACCGGTATCAACTTCATGGACATCCTGCTGGAAGCCAGGCTGGGCAATGCCGCGCGGATGCTGATAGACAGCACCCAATCCATTTCCGAGATCGCGTATAACTGCGGCTTCAACAATATCTCCAACTTCAACCGCCTCTTCAAGAAAAAGAAAGGCACTACCCCCAAAGAATTCAGAAAGAACTATAATTATTACGGCACGCGTAAATTCATCTAAGGACTGCTTGAAAAAATGCGCTCCCCCTCGCCTACCTGCTCACAGGTTTGTTTTCCGGCCGGGCTGTTATTCATCTCCCGTAGGGAATAGGTATTCTTATTCCGGTCCAGCCAACCAGCGGTTTACTGGTAGTCAGTAATATTTTGCACGCCTTTTATATCTTTCCCTGTCACCCTTCCTTCCATCAACGATCTGAACTGCTGCTCCGATAAAATACTGGCAGGCGCAAAAGCAGCAGACCCCATGTATTGCAGAATAGCCTGGCGGAAAGCCCTACCCTCAGGATAACCACTGACGGCCTTCAGGTCACACATACTCACCATAAGCTTTCCTTTGCCTACCTGCCACTCAAACAGCAGGCCCAGCTTGTGGTTACGCTCAATATTATCAATCACCTGCACCAGCGGTTTGTACTGATGGGCAGTACTATCCAGGATAAAAGGCCGGCTATGTTTACTGATGGCCCACCATTGCCAGTTGCTCTGCATCTCGGTAGGAAAATGCCGGAACAGCGGATGTGCGGGATTGGTCAGTATGGATAGTGTGCCGGGAGATACCTCACGGCCCAGGTATTCAGAAATACTTTTGAACATGGCATAGTTCCAGTAGTCCGGTGTGAACAGGCCACCTACGGATTGTTGCCGGATGCTGTCATGCCTGGGTGTATACAATACTTTCTTCCCCTGCTTCAGCCAGCGCAACGCCAGGGCCAGGGAATCTGTTTCCAGTATACCTGCCACCTTAACGGCTTTGGCAGGGTATACCCAGAGGGGATAGGTATTGTGCTGTCCGTCCATGGTAAGTTCCAGGGTGAGCGCGGTGGCGCTGCTGATCACGGACAGTGGAACAGCAATATCCCCTATATCACTGAGCCCACCCCGCTCTGCAATGACCGGCAAAGCGCCTTTTGCCAGGAGCTGCCCGTCCTGTTTACGGATATGCCATTCCAGGAGGATATTCCGAAAGGTCCGGTTACTGTAATTGGCTATATGAATAGCCGCCCGCAGCGTATCCTCACTGCTAAAACAATATTTGGGGAGAAGGGCCAGCGGTACTATGTCTGCACAGAAGCCGTGAAAGGTTTGCGGGCTGATGGCGCCCTTGCTGTCCATGAACGCATCCAGCAATCCTACATAGGCGCTGCCCTGCCCGGGATAGTCCTGCAGGTCCAGCAGCTGGAATCCGCCGAAGCCGGGCGTACGCAGGCACATTTCAATATCCGCTTTATAACAGCTGGCCGCAAACCGCGCGGTAGCCCGGTGAAAGTCCAGGGCCTGGTCCTGCAGGCCGTTTGCCTCCAGCCGTTTCCGGAATATTTTCAAATTATACGGCACTAACACCCCCGTATACTTGCTGATCTCTTTATAGTCCGGGTATACCTGGAACTGGCCGTTCTCGTGGCTGATGACCGGCACGGAGCAGCGGGCCACGGCTTCTGAGAAATTATGTTGGGTAGAAGGGTAATCGCCATTCAGGATGCCGCCCGCTTTGGCATCAGCAAAGGAGAAACTGGCGCGGGCATGGGTACTGTAATCGGCGGTGCCTACCTGTCCGCCCACGCGGCAGGTGACAAAAAAATCTTCCCCGGCCTGCTGCCCGCCGGTGCCCAGCCAGTTATTGGAACCATAGGCATAGAGATGGCGCGGGTCCTGCGCCCGGAACTGGTCCAGGATGCTGCGCATAAATCCCTGCTGATCGCCCCCCAGCTCATTGCCCAGGGCCATCATCACAAAAGAAGGATTATTACCGTAGCTGTCCAGCAGCTGCCGGCCTTCCCGCAGCAGGAATTCATTCAGTACTGTGCTGTCTTTATCCATCACACCCCAGTAAGGCAGCTCTGCCTGCAAATAGATCCCTTCTTCATTAGCCGCAGCAAAAGCAGCCTGCGGCGGTGTCCAGGAATGGAAACGATAATGGTTGATGCCATAGCGTTTGGCAATGCGGAACTGTTTTATCCAGCTCTCCTTGTCCATGGCCGGATAACCGGTGAGCGGCCATACACAGGCATCATGCTTGCCCCGCAGGAAAGTGGTGAGGTTGTTGATAGTGAATTGTGTGCCCTTCACGGCAAAATCCCGGAGGCCGATATCCAGGCTATAGGTATCAGTAGCAGGAGCCGCCTGCAAGGCAAACTGTATCCTGTAGAGGGCCGGAGCAAACTCGCTCCAGCGTACTGTTTCCCGGCCCAGGGCAATAACGGTGCGATAGGTATGCTCACCTTCCCGGAGCATCATATGGATGATCTGCGGAGGCAGGCTGATCTTTTTATCTGTATTCCAGGTATGGCCTGTTATGCTGATACTGGCCGGACCACTGCGGTCAGACCGGATGGTCAGCACTGCCTGCATAGTATCAGCAGCGGCCAGCGGGTACAGCTGTGCATGGCTGATCAATACGCCATCATGGGCTTCCAGGCCAAACCGGCCGATGATGCCGTTCCAGTTGGTCTGGGTAGCATCCGTCCAGGCATGGGAACCATGGATGCCGCGTGGCACCGAACCGGGACTATTATCCACTTCAATGGTCAGCTGATGTGTGCCCGCAGCCAGTTTGCCCAACTCATAATACTGGGGCGAAAGGATCAGCCCGCTGGAGCCGATGCTGTCGCCGTCCAGCCACACAATGCTGGGCTTGCTGCGTTCCATTACCAGCTGCCAGGATCTTCCGGCCATAGAAGCGGGTATAGTAATGTCTTTCCGGTATTTTATTTTTCCTGTAAAAGGGAACAGGCGGGTAAGCTGTGTGGTATTGAGCGTATCGGTGGTGCGGGGCGCCAGGCGACTTTCATCAACCGTACCGGGCAGCTGCAGTGGTCCTAATGGCGTGATCCATTCACCGGCCAATGATATAAAAGGTCTTGCCGGTACAATATTTTGCGCGGGTACCACGCAGGGTACAACGGTACAGATAAGGAAACAAGCGATCCAGCTTTTAGGGGCCATCATGCCGGTTATTTTTTTAAAAATAGGTGGAAAACAGGTCTCTTATCCATTACGGATAAAAAGAAACATGCTCTGATTAAATTAGTATTGATTTTTGAAACGCCCGCTGATTATTTTAGCAGCCTAAATTCCCCTCATCAATTATATTATTGTCCCATGATGAAAAAATTACTGACTGGTTGCCTGCTGCTACTCTTACAGATCGCTTTGTTTGCTCAAAAGTTCGACAGCATTGCCCTGACGCCCCAGATGGGCTGGAACAGCTGGAACACTTTTGCCACCAATATCAATGAGCAGCTGGTAAAGGAAACTGCCGATGCGCTGGTGAACCTGGGCCTCAAAGACGCCGGCTACCAGTACCTGGTGCTGGATGATGGCTGGATGGCCATGGAGCGGGATGCCAACGGCAATCTCCTGCCCCACCCTGAAAAATTCCCCCACGGCATTAAGGCCGTGGCCGATTATGTACATAGCAAAGGACTGAAGTTTGGACTGTACAATTGCGCCGGGGCCAAGACCTGCGCCGGATATCCCGGCAGCCGCGGACATGAATACCAGGACGCACGCAAGTATGCAGAATGGGGTGTTGACTTTTTAAAGTACGACTGGTGCAATACCGGTAAAATGAATGCCGAAGAAGCCTACAGCACCATGCGGGACGCCCTGCATGCCGCTGGCCGGCCAGTACTTTTCAGTCTTTGCGAATGGGGCACCTATGATCCCTGGCAATGGGGCGGACCGGTGGGCCATAGCTGGCGCATTTCCGGTGATATCTATAATTGTTTCGATTGCAAACATGATCATGGCGGCTGGTATTCCTGGGGCGCCCTCCAGATACTGGATATGCGCAACCTGGATACCCTGCGCACCAAGGCCGGCCCCGGCCGCTGGAACGACCTGGACATGCTGGAAGTAGGCAATGGCGGCATGACAGCCCATGAAGAGAGAACGCATTTTGCGCTCTGGGCCCTGCTCAACTCTCCACTCATGCTGGGCAACGACCTGCGCAATATGAAACCCGAAACACTGACTCTCCTCAAGAATAAGGAAGTCATCCGCATCAACCAGGACCCGCTGGGTATTCAGGGCTTCAAATGGAAAACGATCGGCAACGTGGAAGTATGGGTAAAACCCCTGGCCAATGAAGAATGGGCCATCTGCTTTTTTAATCGGTCCAAAACAAATACCCCTTTTGAATTCAACTGGTCCGGGCAGTCCATCACCGATAGTTTCCTTGGTAAAACACTTTCCTTTAACGGCAACGTATACAAACTGAAAGAGCTGTTCACGGATCAGCAGCAGGGCAATACCAGTAAAAAATACAGCGCCAGCCTGGGCTCGTATCAATCCGTGCTGCTGCGACTCAGCAAATAACGAAAGATCAACGCATAGGTTTATCAGGGATTTGCAAAAAAAGAACCCGGAACCAGCTACGTCGCAGCTATAGTTCCGGGTTTCTTTGTGTAAGAAATGGGTTCTCCAAAAAAAAGAGGAACAGGTAACGGGTACTGTTCCTCCTGGTCGCCCCGCTTTCAGGCAGGGGACCTTGGTACACCATATACTCCATAGGGCCAATTCAATGGCAAGCAATCCTATTTTCTTTTCCGCCGGATCAGCAGTAAGGCGCCGAGCCCTACCAGGATGCCGGGGATCACATAGAGATAAATAATACGCCAGGTCTTAGCCTGCGTTTTGCTCAGCGTTATCCGGGTATCTTCTGCGCCGGGACGCGAGCTGTCTACCGGGAACTCGCCATCACTCAGCCAACTGAACAGGCCGGTATTGAAGACAAAATTGGCGGTCCGCAAATTTGGGCGCGACAGCTCACTATTACCCATAAAATCGGCGTCACCCAGCACTACAATACGTTGCTCCCGGTCATTGATCTTCCGCGTTAGTTTCAGCGCCAGGGGGAAGGCCTTGCGTTCATCTCCGGCTACGGAATCAAATTGCACTTCGGCTGAGTCTGACACCAGCGGTTGCTTCTTCAGCCAGCTCCTGCGCGGATCTGTGAGCAGCAGGGGTTGTATAGCAAAATCGCCTCCTTCCTTAAAAGATAAGGCGGCAGCCGAAGGCATCGATACCTTGGCGCTATCATGATGGGCATGTTCCAGCGCCTTATAGATACCGGCAGCCGCTTCCGTCAGGAGGGGCGCCGCCAGCTCTGGCTGTAGGTCCTTGCTCTGCTGAACAATCATGCCATCCAGCAGCTGCACGTTGAGTGTTTGCAGCAGCGGGTTGAGGTTGGCCTGTTTGCCGGGCTCGCCCGAGATCAGCAGGTTGCCGCCACGTTGGATATACTGCTGTATTTTTTCCAGGGCCACCGGCGTCAGGGAAGAGCGCGGATCGGCAAGGACCAGCACAGAGATGCCCTGCGGGATCTCCTGTGTTTCCAGGGCCACCGTATCCACATCAAAGCCCTGGTTCACCAGGGAGTAGCGGAAGGACACCAGGTTGGTCAGGGCCTTGTACTGACGGTCGCCCATTTTATGAATATCCCTCTCATAGTGACCGGTCACAAAAGTTATACGGGGCATGCTGTCCTGTACCAGTCTTTTAAAAGCGGCAGCCACTTCAGATTCACTGGGCCATTGGCGGTTGTCGTCAAACACCCGGAGAAAAGTCTTTTTGTTCTTGTATGTAAGCTGCATCAGGTAGCCTTCGCCCTCACCGGTACGATCCACCAGCTGCCTGATCTCCGCAGGGGTCTTAAACTTTTTCAGGTTCAGGTCCATACTGTTGGCCGCCTGCTTCGCCATCTCCTCCAGGCTTCTGTTCGGATAGCGACGGGCCAGCATGCCACCGTCATTGTACACAGTATCATAGAACAGGACCGTGTTCAGCGTCATATTGTGCTTGAAGCGCATATAAGGTTCCCAGCGGCCCAGGTTACTGTTCTCAGATCCCGGGGCGCCCATATACCAGAAAGGTCCCAGCAGGTTGCAATAGGCAGTTACTTCCAGCGGCTCATCGCCCAGTTCCTGTATGATCTTCTGCGCGGCTGGGGTAATGGTATTGGATTTATCGACGGTGACGTCCGCATACCCAACCAGTTTGGGAATGGAGCTGACATAGCCGATGGCAAGGGCAACCACCAGCACGGCCAGGTACCGGCCCACTTTCACGATCACTGGTTTGATCTCCATATCAGCTTTCAGGCGAAGGATGCTGAAGCTGAGGAACATGAAAATGATCACCATGAAATAGATCAGGTCCTTGCTGGTGATCAGCCCTGCCAGCATTTTATTGGTACGGCCGGAGATAGACAGGAAGTAGGTCAGGTTGCGTACAAAATCAATGTCCTGCCACATTTTCCCCACATAGCCCAGTACCCAGATGGTTACAAAAGTACAGACAGCTGCTACGATCTGGTAATTGGTCAGCCCGGACATAAAAAGCCCGATAGCAGAATAGGTGCAGACCAGCAGGAAGAGTCCCAGCAGGCCACTGAGCAGCATGGCCGTATCCGGATTGATGACCATAATATGCGCAGTAGCTACATACAGGCCTACAATACCTACCAGGATAGCGCTGAAAGCCACCATGGCCAGGAATTTACCCAGCACTATCTCATGCACGTCAATGGGAGAAGAATACAGGAGGCGGATGGTGCCGTTGTTCTTTTCGCGACTGATCAGCCCCATCGTCAGCAGTGGCAGGTAAAGATATAAGCTGCCCATGACCGTTGAAAAAACGCCCCTGCTGCCGCCAAAGAGGAAGCCGATCATACTCATAGGGTATCTGGCGCCGTTCTCCTGCTCCCGGGCTATCAGCTCCACGGTTTCCATAAAGCCTACGCCGCATTGGATAAAGTAAACAATGAGCAGGAACCAGGCAATGGGTGAATAGAACAGGGACCTTAATTCGGAAGCCGCAATTTTGAAAATTGTCTTCATGTAAATGGGATTGTACTCAGGATGACTGACGGGATAATTGTTTGAAAATTTCTTCTACGGAATGTTTGTCGAGACTTATCTCACGCAGGCGCCATCCCTGTTCCAGGCTGGCCGCCACGATCTTCTCGGCAATTTCTTCATCACCGTTAAAGTAGAGCCGCACCTGGCGTTCACTTAACAGCTCAGCGCGGGTAACGCCCTCAATGCTTTCCAGTGTTTCCAAGGAAGGCATGCGCTCCAGCCGGACCACCACACTATGCGGTTCTATATAGTTATTGAACGCATCCATGGTATCGGAAAAAAACGATCTTACCGTTCTCGATCATGACGATGGTCTTACAGAGCAGCTGCACTTCCGACAGGATATGGGAAGAAAAGATCACCACCCTTTCCTGGGCGATATCCCGGATCAGGGAGCGTACTTCAATGATCTGGTTGGGGTCCAGTCCATTGGTAGGTTCGTCCAGCACCACTACCCGGGGGCGGTGAATGATGGACTGGGCAATCCCTACACGCTGGCGGTAGCCACCGGAGAGGTTACGGATCAGGCGGTTGCTGAAATGGGTAATGCCACAGCGCTCCTTTACTTCGGTCATGGCGGGGCGCACCTGGTCTTTGGGAATATGCCGCAGGCCGGCGCTATAGCGCAGGTATTCATCCACCGTCATATCCATATAGAGCGGTGGTTGCTGGGGCAGGAAGCCTATTTCGCGTTTGGCGCGTTTGGGTTCCTGGCGCATATTGATCCCATTGATGGTGACACTGCCTTCCGTCTGGTTCAGGGAACCGCAAAGGATGTTCATCGTAGTAGACTTACCGGCGCCATTGGAGCCCAGCAGCCCAGTGATACCATACTCGCTGATATCGATATTGATATCCCGGATAGCCCATTGATGGCTGTAGCGGTGCGATAAATTTTCGATCCTGACAATACTTTCCATTGATACAATTTTTCATTTACTCCCGTCAATGCACAATTGCCCTTTTACTGGTCCCGGCAGGCAATACGAAACCTGCAAGCACGGCTTGCGGACCTGCAGGTTTCGTATATACCAGGAACTAATTCGGGTTTTGCGTCATTTCGGGATTTTGCTGAATAAGGAGCTGGGCCAGCGGGAATACAAATCCATTACTGCCGGGCGCCAGGGTATATTGTACACCGCCAAAGCTGCGGGTCACTGTTTGCTGGAATTGCGGGTCTTTGTCCAGGCGGCGCTGATCAAACCAGCGGAGGCCGCCGCCAAAAAATTCTCTGCGTCTTTCATTGATCACCAGTTGCAGGGCTTCTTCCGGCGTAGCGGCCGCCAGGACTGCATAGTCTGCCGGCCTGAACCTTTTCTGCCGCAGCTGGTTGAGCAGTTCCACCGCTGCATCTTTCTGTCCGGCCCGCGCCAGGCATTCCGCTTTTATGAGCAGGGTCTCGTTCACGGAAAGTCCCACTGCAGTATTATCAGGGTAGCCGCCATAGTTGGACCTGGACCAGAAGCCATAACCGCTGAAAGCGGGGCTCAGGCTGCTGCCCGGTTTCACAAACAGGACAAAACGCAGGTCGGTGGGCTCCAGCAGGTTCAGGAGCGACTGGCTCAATTGCAGCGGACTGAACACCTGGCGCTGCGCTTTGCGGAGCAGGATCTGCGGATCATTGTACTGCGCAGGGAATACAAGCGTAGTGCCGGCCACTGCCGTATTGTAATCGTACAGGGTATTCTTCAGGGCCAGGCTGCTGTCTGCAAAAGCAGCGGCATTGTCAAAGTCGCGCATGAACAGGTACACCTTAGACAGCAGCGCATAACCCGCGGCCTTTGTGGGCCGGTCGTTGATCTCCTGCGTCAGCGGCAGCAGGGGAATAGCGCGACGGGTGTCCTGGAGGATCTGTTCGTAAACAGTTTTTACAGGAGTACGGGTCAGATCACCCATCAGCTCAGGTTCCAGCAGCAGGGGAACAGCCGGATCCGTAGCGGCGGTAGCGGCATCATATTGTTTGCCATGCAGGTTAGTCAGCATAAAATAATTAAAGGCCCTCCGTATCAGGGCTTCACCCAGGATGGCGCTGCGCTGCACCTCTGTACCGCCCTTGCTGTCCATAACCCCTTCAATCACCACATTGTATACAAACAGGGTGCTGTAAAGCATATTGTAATCGTAATCGGTCTGCTGGTCTGTATAGAACGGTTTGGCCCAGGTATACATGGAGCGCTGGATCACGTTATTGCCTACCCTGTTCTCAATCACTGCATCGGTAAAATCAGCGTCATCGGAACTGAGCATGGGCGCAATACCATAGGCCACTTCCTGGTTATTCCGGTCATTCAGCAGCATCCGGTAATCTTCCGTATAGGCCAGTACACGCTGTCCCTGGATGGGCGCATTTTCAACATATTTCCGGCAGGCGCCCAGCAGAAGGAGGGCCACTGCACAAAATATCAGGTATTTGGAACGATTCATAATAGTTAGTCTGATTGAATTATAAAGTGAGCATCAGTCGGAGGGAATAATTGGTGAGCGGGGGCAGCTGGTAGTTATTACCGGTAGTGTACAGGTAATCGGGATCCAGCTTTTCCTTATTGGCCGCCCAGATCATGCCCAGGTTACGGGCTACAGCGCCCACCGTCATGGTCTTTGTATAGATCTTAGACAGCAGCCTGGCAGGCAGCTCATAAGATACGGATACCTGCTGCAGGCGGATATTGCTGCGGCTGCGGATCAGGAAGTCCGACTGACCATAGCGCTCCGAACTGGCGTAATAGTTGGTCCCTGCCGTAAACACCATACCCGGCACATTGGTGAAAGCCTCATCACCCGGCTTGCGCCAGCGCTCGGCCATGTCCCCGCTGCGACCTACGAAGATATTGTTGCTGAAACCGACATTCTCAATGGAAGGCTTGCGGAATACGCCGCCGAAGGCATACTGGAATTGTACACCCAGCTCAAGGCCTTTGTAGCGCAGGGTATTGGTCCAGCTGCCTACCCAGGGAGAATTGGAGCGGCCGGAATAGGCACGGATATTCTCATAGGGATACTCACTGACGGTATATACTTTACCGCTACCGTCCGGGTCCCGGATCAGGCTCTGGCCGGTATTGTCCAGTCCTGCCCAGAGATAAGAGAATAAATAATCCGTGGGATAACCGGAATACAACATTTCAGGGCTGAAGGAAGTGGTCTTATTCTCAAAGCGGGAATCCTTGATGATATTGGTATTGTAAGACAGGTTAAAGGTGCTGGTCAGGTTAACAGACCTGGAAGCAATGGCCACCACGCTCAGGCCGATATCCACGCCATGCCCTTCCAGGTTGGCTGTATTGAAGAGCAGGTTGCTCCAGCCATAGGAACCGTTGATGGGCATCTGCCAGATAATATCAGTGGTATGCTTGAGATAGTATTCCACGGAACCAAAAACACGGTTCCTGAACAGCGAGAAATCGATACCGAAGTTGATCATACGGGTCTTTTCCCAGCCCAGGTCGCTCATGGCCGGATTATTGATCACCGCATACGGCTGGTTGGAATAAAATTCAGATCCCAGCAGGTTGATCACAGTGACTGGTGCAAATCCCTGCGGCGCATTGCCGCTGAAGCCCAGGGTAGCGCGCAGGGCCAGGCGGTCAAGCCAGGAGATGCCAGATAAAAATGCTTCTTTACCGGCTTCCCATTTCACACCGCCGGACCATAAGGGGATAGCCCTTTTACGGCGTTCCACGCCAAGCAGGTTATAGTCGTCAAAGCGGACGCTGCCGGACAGGGTATATTTTTCCTGGAAGGTGTAGGAACCGTTGGCATAGTGCGACAGGGAGCGGGTGGTCTTTTCCGTCAGCAGCTTGCTGGTGGCGCCAATGGTCTGGGTGCCGCCAAACATATCCCTGTACTGGGCAGTGGGATTTACTGTACGGAAAGTGTTGATGGTCTTATCATATCCATAACGGATCTCACCGCCGCCCTTGGAATAGACTTCGCGTATCTCGGTGCCCAGCAGGATATTGAGCTGGTGTTTATCAGCCCAGCTTTTATTCACATTCAGCTGACCGCGGAGGTTATAGCTCCGGGCCTGTGAGTTGGAAAGATCCAGCTTGCCGCCATTGGGCACGCCGTATATCCGGGCTCCGGTTGTGCTGATACTGGTCCCTCTGTTGACCAGCATGCGGGCATCATAGCTCTCCGGCTCCATATATATTTCTGATTCGGAAAAGATCCTGCCAACGTTACCGGAAATATTAGCGCTCAGCCAGGGCGTGATCCTGCCGTTCACAGACATGTTCAGGGTCAGGTTATGACTGGTATTGGTAGTATTGTTATAGTCCAGCTCATCAATTGGCGAATAGCTCATAGGCAGGTAGCCCAGGGCTTCATAGCTACGCGCCAGCTGTGGGATCATGAGCAGGTCATAATGGATATTATTGCCGTTCTCGTCCTTCAGCAGGTCGTACGGACGCATTCCGCCCGATACTACAGACATTGCTTTCACTGCTGCGCTGTTGATCTTATCGCGGGTATTGGCAAAAGTGAGGTCCGTGGTGACCGTGATCCGGTTGTCCAGCAGGCTGGACGTATTACCTGCGCGCAGGGAATAACCGCGGTTGGTATTGTTGCGGTATACGCGCTGGTCTTTATAGAAATAGCCCGACAGGAAATAGGTGCTGTTGAGACCGCCACCGGAGAGCGAGAGGTTGTACTGCTGGGTGGTGGGTGATTGCAGCAGGTAGTCTTCCATCTGCGAGCGGTTATCGATCTGTCCCAGGGCAGCCAGCTTATCATTCATCTGCTGCTCGGTGATGGTTCCGCGTTTGTACTGGTACACGATCTCCTGTGCCTGGCTGATATTTTCAGGCACCAGCTTGCCCGTAGCGTTACTGGCGGGCAGGGGATCGGCCAGGCGGCCTTTGTCCACCAGTTCCTTTTCCAGGTCAATGTATTCAGCTACGGACATTCTTTTACCGTAGTCCAGGCTGGGCCTGCTGCTCAGCCCCTGGGTGGTGGAAAAGCTCAGCGTGGCTTTGCTGTTGCGGCTACCTTTCTTGGTTTCAATAACAATGACCCCATTGGCCGCCTGCATACCCCAGATAGAGGCGGCGGCGGCATCTTTCAGGAAGGTAATAGATTGAATATCATCAGGATTTAAAAAATCCAACGCCCCGGCGCTGATGCTTATCTGGGAGGGAAAACCATCAATGACCAGCAGCGGATCAGTATTCACTTTGGTATAGCTGCTGACAATGGTAGAGAGGCCGCGGATCTTAACGGTACCATTCCGGCTTTTGCCAGCCGTGGTCTTTGTGGAGATGTCCACGCCGGGCACCAGCCCCTGCAGGCGTTCCAGTACGCTGACCACCGGGAATTTCTCCAGCTGCTTGCTGGTCACCACGCCGAAAGAGCCGGTAGCCCTTTCTTTGGGGATGTCATAATAACCGGTGGAATAGCGCACTTCCACACCCTCTTCCTCGCGGGTATCCCGCTGCAGCACAATCTCCAGTGGAGTAGTTCCTTTTACGGTCAGCTCGCGGGTGGCAAAGCCAACATAGGATATGACCAGTACTTCCCCTTCGTTGGCGGAAAGAGAGAACTGGCCCTGTTTATCAGTAATGGTGGAAACATTTTTGCCCTTTACGCGGACGGTAGCGCCTGCCAGGGGCAAGCCATCAGGTCCTTTGATAGTACCGTTGACAGTAGCATAGAGCGTGAGTAACCTGGCTTCGGGCGCAGTACGGCGGATGAAAATGGTCCGGCCCTGCAGCTCAAATTCCAGCTGTTGCTTTTCCAGCAGCTGGTCCAGCGCCTCGTTCAGAGGTTTTTCATTGAACAGGACGGTCACCGGGCGTAGCCCCTGCATGTCCTGCTCCTTGTAGAAAAATGCATAACCGGTCTGCCGCTCAATAGCTTCAAACACCTTCAGCAGGGAAACATTCTTCCCCGAGAAAGTGACTGTCTGTGCATGGGTCTTTGCACTGAGCTGGAATACGGTTGCAAGTAATAAAAAGGTCGTTAGCTTCATTACTAACAGCGTTTTGGTTAGGACTCCCATAGTTGGCCGGAAGCCGGCATGGGAGTGGCGGTTCGCCATAATTTGCATACTTTTGCAATGTTTAGGTGAATGAATAAGCAGTTATCAACATACCTGTTTTGATCAACCTGAATAAAGCCGGGAGGGACGCCAATCTACTACCCGGTTTTTTATTTGGTCAACTCCATTGAATGAAGGCGCTATTGTATTCTACGGCCTTATTATAATTTTTTTATTCTCTATAGAATAGTTTATCGTATTGCCCAGTCCTTTCAGGAGCTGGCTCAGGGTCAGCGACTGGTCAATCTTTCCGGTGAAGGATGCCTCAGGGATATTTCCCTCATACACCACTTCCACATCATACCAGCGGGCCAGTTGCCGCATCACGGTAGGCAGGTCCGCATGCTGGAAATAAAAGCGACCGTTCTTCCAGGCCACTGCCTCCTGCAGATCGGCATTGCTGACTACCCTACCCCCTTCCGGGCTGATCTGCGCCTGCTGACCAGGCTGCAGGGGCATTTCCTGCTGTGCAGTCCGGACATTTACCAGTCCTTCCAGCAAAGTGGTCTTCAGCACCGGCTCATCCGTATAGGCGTTAATATTAACATGACCGCCCGTCAGCTGCACCTGCATACTATCGCCTATCTGTACACTAAAAGACCGGCGACTGTCGCCCGCCACTTCAATATATACTTCCCCGGTAATCTCCACCGTCCGGTTGTTACCACTGAATACCGTGGGATAACGGATGGAGCTGGCGGCATTGAGCCAGACACGGCTGCCGTCCGGCAACTGCAACTGGAACTGCCTGCCGCGGGGCGTGGTCATCCTGTTGTAGGCTACGGTTTCCTCTGCATCGGCCGACTGATAAGAAAGCCGGCCCTCGTTTATGACCAGCCTGGCGCCATCCTGTGTGGTCAGCAGGCCGTTCCGGACAGTATCCAGCAGCATCTCAGAGCCGTCCGCCAGGGTGAGCACAGCGCCATAACGGCCGGGATCAACATCTGTGCTGGCGCTGACAATCGGCGCCGGGGCCAGTTCCTGGCGGGTATACCACCACCCTGCTCCAAGGGCCAGCAGCAGCACAGCAGCGGCAGCGGGCCACCAGCGCCTGGTTATGCGGCGTGCCGGCGTCTGCTCCCGTTGCAGGGGCAGGTAGGATCGCTGCCATATAGCTTCAGTATCCGCCTGCTTCCAGTTACGGAAGGCGGCCACCAGGGCTTCCTGGCTATCGATCTCTTTCAGAAAGGAAAGGTTCTCCGGTGCAGCTGCCAGCCAGCGGTCCAGCAGGTCCTGCTCCACAGGGCTCAGGGCCTGCCCGCTCCAGTACTTGTGGAGCATGGCCAGCAGCGATGGGTCAAAGGAAAGATCCGTTTGCATGACCATAGAACGACCGGGCAAAAGGAACGCTACAGAAAATGTCAATTATTTTTTCAGGCCGGGTTGGGGAAGGTTGGATCCCGTTTCGCCGGGACGGAACAGGATCCAGCGTCTCAGGGGCGGCTTATGCTGTTTTTTAGGTCAGCAAGGTCAGTTACAGGCGTTGGTACAAACGGGCAATCGCTTTTAGTGGACCGGGCCCGGTCTATTTCCTCCTTTAATGCAGTTGCCAGGCCGCCAGCAGCACAAGCGCCTCCTGCCAGCGCTGTTTGCTGCGCAGGGCCTGCCGGAGCTGGACAAGCGCCCTTGATTTTTCCACCCGCACATGGGTTTCAGTCATCCGGAGGCGACTGGCAATTTCTGCCGTGGGCAGCTCTTCCAGGAAACTCCATTGGAGGATATGCCGGTGTTTTGCCGTGAGCTGCTCCATTCCCTCATAGATCAGCTGCAGCAGTTCGGCCTGGTACATGCGGGCCTCAATGCCGGCATCTGATAGCTGAACAGGCAGCCTGTCGGCCGCTGCATCCACCACCGCCCGGTGTTTAAGGTGATCAAAACACTGGTTGCGCACGGTGGTATAGAGAAAAGAACGGATACCCGCCAGCGAACTGAAATCCGCGTGGCGCTGCCATAACTTATAAAAAGCGGCGCTCACCATGTCTTCCGCTTCCTGCCGCTGACCAATGATCTTCTCTGCAAAATAGCAGAGCGGGTTCAGCTGCCGGAGGAAGACCTGCCGGAATGCCGCTTCATCGCCCAGGATAAACTGGCGCAGCAAAATAGGTTCTGTATAAGGACTGTTATTCAATACTAAAATAGCGTGGTTCAATGATCAACGGCCATCAACAGAGGATAAAGAAGTGGTTCGCCGGTTGGCGCTGTAAGGTATTTGAAGCCCTAAAGATAGGGCATTCCCCGTTCATTGACCAGGGCACCCTGTTAATGAAGATCCGGGAAAGCCGATACGGATAGCCGTAACACTTTCCCGGATAGTATAGTAAACCGGGCCAAGGGCAAGGTTTACAGGAAATAGTTTGTTATGCTTTAGCCGCCTGGAATTTCCGGGTGAGCCATTTGCGCACAGGCACATCATACAATTTAAAGCAGGCATACGCCAGCAGGATACTGGCTACCAGTACGCCAACGCCCCATAACCAGCCATCTTTCAGCGGCACTTTATTATCCTTTACCCAGGCGGTATAGGTATAGATCAGCGGATAGTGGGTAATATAGATGGGGTAAGAAATATCACCGAGGAAGCGACAGAGCTTTGAAGGCTGCTGACCGGCCGCATCACTGGCTCCCAGCCATACAATCAGCGGAAAGACCAGGATAATAGCAAAGGATTCATAGAGGCCATTCATCCAGACGGTATCGGGTCCGCCGATCCGGGGCAAGGCCAGGATCAGCACCAGCAGCAGGCTGCACCAGAGAAAAGCATTGCGCACCACCGTCAGTTTAGCCACGCGGGACAACAGCAGGCCTGCAAAGAAAGGATAGAGCAGGCGGGCGGAGCCTATATGCAGCTGCTCGCCGTTCAGCGCCCAGCCGCCGATGACATCTCCATTGCCATTGGTAAAGAGCAGGTGTACCAGGAAAGCAGCCGAGAGGGCTACAAACACGCCCAGCAGCAGTTTCGAAAAACGGCGGATAAACAGTGCGTATAAGATATTACCGATATACTCAAAGAAGAGGGACCAGGCCGGCCCGTCCAGCGGATGCATTTCCCACCAGCCGCGGATATCCATGGAAATGGGCACAGGGATCAGCGTGAAGCCGATCAGCATGACCAGCAGCATTTTCCAGACCGGGGTCTGTGCAATAGTGGGCCAGAACTCGCCGGCCTGCGTATAAAACAGAAGGGCGCCAACGATCATGCCCATCACTACCATTGGCTGCAGGCGGATCAGGCGACGTTTAAAAAATTCCTTCACTGTCATTTTACCCCAGCGGTCGTCATAGGCATAGCCAATAACAAAACCGGATAACAGGAAGAAGAAGTCCACCGCCAGGTAGCCATGGTTAATGATCTGGTCAAACCGGCTGGTATTAAAAGTTTCAAGAATGTGGAAGGCAACAACAACGATAGCGGCCACGCCTCTCAATCCATCCAGGACGGGGTAATGTGGCTTGGAGTTCAGTACGGTGCTCATATGATCAGTTTGGCTGCATGGGGCAGCGGAAAAGGTGGTTGGGTTTTGGCTAAAGATAGGCGGTACCTCACAGCCATAAAATGAGCAGGCTCAATCTTGGCATTTTCTTAACGCTTTGGTTCGAACCAAATGGTTTTCCTGTTATGACTTATTTCTTTCCGGATCTCTGCTGCAAAATAGTATTGATCTCTCTCAGCAACAGTGGCAGCGAGGGTTCCACCATAGTGCCATGGTCAAAGCCGTCCAGCTCCAGCAGGCGGGTACGCTTATGCCCTGCCAGCTTCATCATACGCGCCAGGTAGGCATTTTCTTCATAACGGCCCAGCAGCTCCAGTTCACGGTCGCCGGTGATCAGCAGCATCGGCGGCGCATCGGCCCGCACATGGTACAGAGGTGCGTATTCATCAATGGTGGGTTGTTTTTCCGGGATGCCGCGCTCCTGACGGATAGTGAAATGGGTAATAGCCTGGCCGCTGAAAGGGATCAGCCCGGCAATACTGTCTGCATCAATGGCATATTTTTTCAGGTATTTTTTATCGAGACCGATCATCATGCCCAGGTAGCCGCCGGCGGAATGGCCGGTGACAAAGATCTTTGCCGGATCACCGCCGAAGCGACTGATATTTTTAAACACCCACGCAACGGCTGCAGCCGCATCTTCAATATAGGCGGGTGCTTTGGCGCGTGGTGAAAACCGATAACCCACTGCAATCACGGCATACCCTTTTCCTGTCAGGTATTCGGGGATATGTTTATTGCCGCCGGTGAGGCCGCCGCCATGGAACCAGACAATAGTGGCGTAGCCGGTCTTGCCCTTGGGATAATAACAATCCAGCTTACACTGGGAAGCAATATAGGCATCTTTCCTGCTGACGGAATCTGCATAATAGGCAATGTCTTTATCAGTCTGATAGGCCTGTTGGGCGCTGGCCTGGAGCGTACAAGCCAGGCAAAGGAGCAAGATCCAGTTTTTCATAGTTGCAATTTAGGGCATTCACTGCAAGAAAGATAGGCTACTGAAGATCATCTGTTAAACTGACGCACGTCACTTTGTCGCCATTTAAAAATTCCGTATATTCATTTTATGAAATTTGCTGGGCCATATCAACCTGTACTTCCGCAGGGCATCAAAGCCCTGATAGCGGGCACCAGCAATGGTTTGATCGATTCTTTCACTGAGTTCCTTCCTTTCTGTAAAAAATTATACTACTACTCCAGCTACAAGTATTTCTGGTCAGTCCGACCATACTAACAAGCAAACAATTTTCAACTGGCGCCGGCAAAGGCAAACAGTTCCGGCAACAGGAATTTTTCTCAATATAACGTTATGCAAGCCAATCAATCAAGAGAGGCCAACGGACTTTTATTGTTCGTCCTCATCGTCATCAACATTCTTACCCTCCGGTGGGCATTCATCAACAGCTCGGAATGGTATGCCTTACTGGCCATCATATTGCCCTTGTTGTTATTATCGGCCCTGCTCTTTACCATCAACCGGGAAAAGGCGCCCAGGAACAACGCCACTAAAACACACAAAAGGCATAAAATAAGCGCACGGGAACTGGTGCGGGGCGAGTTATAAGCCTCCACCCTAACTTTACCTGCAGGCTGTAGCCTGCAGGTTTTTTATGGCTATACAGGTTGTTCTCCTGCATTCAATTTTAAGTGTCCGGCTGGAACAGGAAGTGGCGGGGTCGGGATTTTCTTATTACTTTGTGACCCAAGCGATCAAACCTGCCACCCATGAATAAACTTGTTCTGACCAGCAGCCTATTGTTCCTGTTCATCCTCAACAGCCTGGCGCAGTCCACGCCTGAACAGGGCATGCAGTTTTTCCAGGGCAACTGGAAAGAGCTGATCTCCTCTGCGCAAAAAGAGAACAAGCTCATCTTTGTGGATGTGTATACAGACTGGTGCGCTCCCTGCAAGCTGATGGCAAGGAATGTTTTCCCCAAGGCCGAAGCAGGCGCCGCCTACAACCCCCGTTTCATCAATTACAAGCTCAATGCAGAAAAAGGAGAAGGCATTGACCTGGCAAGGAAATTCAATATCACCGCATACCCCACTTTCCTCTTTTTGAACAGCAACGGTTTCCTGGTACAGAAGATAGTGGGAGAAAAAGAACTGGCCGGCTTTATCGCGTTGACTGACCAGGCCGTTACCAACGCCGGCGACCCGCAGAACCTGGGCAACCTGGAAGAAAAATTCAGCCAGGGCGTACGGGACACGGCCTTCCTGCGCAATTATATCCGCCGGCTGTCTGCACTGGACCTGAGCAACAGCCAGATCCTGGATGAATACTTCAAAAATATTCCGCACACTGAGCTGCAACAGGAATCCATCCTGGTATTCTTCGGCCAGCAGTTCAGCAATACACAAAGCGTGGCGCTGCCTTATTTCCTGGAACAATATCCAAAGCTTGGCAAAGCAGCCAGACAACAGATCAGCGCCAACCTCTATCATCGGGTGATAGTAAGAGGGCTCAACAATGCCTTACGGAACAGCAATATGCTGGAAGCAGCACAGCTGTTCAGCCTGGCAGACCGGATGGAAACACTGAGCCCGCAACAACGTTTATATGTAGACCGCCTCCGCTTTCTATACCTGGAACAGATCCGGGATACCAGACAATTCATTATCACCGGCCACAAACTGACAGCCGGATTACTGTCTATTCCCAAAGACTCACTGGACCGGGAAGACCAGCGAAGATTCAATGCCATCATGCAGCCGTACTTGTCTGGCGAAAAAGACAGCAGCAGCATACCGGGCTTCCAGGAGGAAAGACTGCTGGTGCAAAAGACCTATACCAAAGAGATCACTGGCAAACTGTATACCGTGGCCAGCAAATTCCTTGAGCTACCGGTTACGGAAACCAAGGCCCTGGCCGATGCGCTGACCTGGGCCCGGCGGGCATTTGAACTGGAACCAGACCAAAAAGTGTTTGCAGACCTCGTAAAAAAACTAACAGAAAAAACGACCAGCCCCGAAAAAGCAATGCCCCGGCCGGCCGCTGCTTCAAAAACTGTACAGAAATAGTCGTTTTATCAGCAGCTGCAACAGGTCTTTCGCCGGAATTGGAGACCGGCCCGCCTGTGCATATATCCTTTGCAGGTAAAGCAATACCCTCCTGTAAAAGCAAAAATCCATAGCTTTGCAGCAGCATTCCATTCATTTCCTGTTCAACAGACCGGCTGCATAAAGCCGGAAACCTTTCCCAACAAAAAGGGGATTCCACTGTTTCTTATCCACACGATTGTTTTCCGCAGCTCATTATCAACGCTATTCACGGGCAATACTGCCTGACAAACATCCATTGGCTGAACAGCTGAAGGAACTACTAAATTATTGACGAATGAAGAAGAGCCTGCTTTCACTGGCACTGGGCGGATTAGGAATTGGCACTACCGAATTTGTGATCATGGGTTTGTTGCCGGATATCGCCGGCAGCTTTGACATCAGTATCCCGGAGGCAGGTCACCTGATCTCGGCCTATGCACTGGGCGTAGTGATCGGCGCCCCTACCCTGGTAGCTTTCAGCGGCAGTTATCCGCCCAAGAAAATACTGATTGGCCTCATGGCCCTCTTTACCCTCTTCAATGGCCTTACGGCACTGGCGCCGGGTTACACCAGCATGGTGCTGGCCCGTTTGTTCAGCGGTCTGCCCCATGGCGCTTTCTTTGGCGTGGGCGCTGTAGTGGCCAGCAGGCTGGCTGATAAAGGCAAGGCTGCACAGGCTATCTCCATCATGTTTGCAGGTCTCACCATTGCCAACCTGGCCATGGTGCCGCTGGGCACTTATATTGGCCATAACTTTTCCTGGCGTTTTACCTTCGGTATCATTGCCGGCATCGGCCTGATCACCATGCTGGCCATCAGCGTCTGGATGCCCGCCATGCCTGTGAAACGCAAAGGCAGCCTGAAAGAAGAACTGCGCTTTTTCCGGCGAACCGATGCCTGGCTGATCATCCTGCTCACTGCCATTGGCACCGGCGGCCTCTTCTCCTGGATCAGCTATATTGCCCCGCTGATGATCCATGTCACGCATTTCAACGAAAACCTTGTTCCTTATATCATGATGCTGGCAGGACTGGGTATGCTGGCCGGTAATTTCCTGGGTGGTAAGATGGCGGATATACTCTCCCCCGCCAAAGCCTGTATGCTGAGCATGCTGGGCATTGTAGCCTGCCTGGTAGTGGATTATTTCACGGCAGACAACCAGGTCATGACCCTGGTGATGACCTTCCTCACCGGCGCTATCGCCTTTACCCTTTCAGCCCCCATTCAATTGCTGATGATCCAGACCGCTAAAGACGCGGAGATGCTCGGTGCTTCCGTAACCCAGGCCGGCTTCAATATGGGCAACGCTCTGGGCGCCTACTGGGGCGGCCTTCCGATTGCCGCCGGTTTTGGTTTTGCCTCACCCTTGCTGGTAGGCGTGGGCATGGCCATCTTTGGCATTTTCATTCTCTGGCTGCTGATGCGGCACCAGGATGGAAAAAGCCTGGTGCTGATCCCGGGGTTGCGGCGGTAAGCGTCTTCAGCCGCCTTGATCAATAAAGCAGTATCTTGTACCAAACCTGTCCGGTCATGGAGCAAGAACAATTCTACTTCAACACCAATAAACAACTCTGGAACAATAAGGTGCCGGTACACCTGGCTTCCGGCTTTTACAATGTACCTGCCTTTCTGGAAGGACAGACTTCCCTGAACAGCATTGAACTGGAAGAACTGGGACCCGTAGCCGGCAAAAGCCTGCTGCACCTGCAATGCCATTTTGGAATGGATACCCTCTCCTGGGCAAGGCTGGGCGCAAAGGCCACCGGCCTTGATTTCTCTGAAGCCGCTATCCGGGAGGCCCGGCAGCTGGCGCACAAAACAGGACAGACCGCGGATTTTGTCTGCGCCAATGTTTATGATGCGCCCGGATATGTGAAAGGCCCATTCGATATAATATTCACCTCTTATGGCACCATCGGCTGGCTGCCCGATCTCCAGCGCTGGGCCAAAGTGATCCGGCAACTGCTGAAACCCGGCGGCTGCTTTTATATGGCCGATTTCCATCCCATGGTCTGGCTATTTGATAATGCATTCACCCATATCAAATATTCCTACTTCAACAACGGACAGCCCATAGAAGAACAGAACGAAGGCACCTATGCCGATCCCACCGCGTCGCTGAACGACAAAGAATTTGGCTGGAACCATAGCCTGAGCGATCTCCTGAACGCCTTGCTGCAACAGGGTTTGCAACTAAGCTTCTTCAACGAGCACAATTATTCTCCCTATAATTGTTTTGCCAATATGGTAGCGGTAAGCCCCGGCCGCTGGCAGATCAAAGGCCTGGAAAATAAAATACCAATGCTGTATAGTCTTAAAGTAGTTGCGCCGGCATCCTGAAGCAGTAAACACTACATCAAAAATAACAGGGCAACAATCATCGGAACGGGCGTGCAGAAGAGGAACAACAGCGCTGTACAAAATGGTTTTTCAGCAAAAAACTTCCCGCTTCTTAGCTTGGCGCGTTTAAGCGCATTAAAAGCCTGGATCAGGGCAATCAGATATATTATAGGGCTCCACACCATGGAGGCTACCATTAAAGCTCCTGAAGAACCCGGCTGCCGGCTGGCATAACTACAAATGAGGATCGTAAGCAGGTTGGCGGACAAGGCGATCAGGAGAAGGACGGTACGTGTTTTCATCTTGTTCAGTTAAAGAGGCCGCACTAAGTTACAAGGCGCTATTATAAAATCTGCCAAAAACTTGTTTACAAAAACCGAACTCCCTATTTTTGCAACCACGTTTCAATATTTGAAAACAGGTTCCTCCATAAGATCCCTTTTATCAGGCCTCTGTCTCCTGCTCCTGATGGTCAGCATGGCGCCGCCACATGCGCTGCACCAGCTGCTGGCAGATCATGAACATGCCTATGAGCTGCCTATCAGCAATGAACAGGAACAGGTATCGTCCGCAGCTATCCATTGTCACTGTTTTCAGCTGCTGCAACAGCAGGTACTGTATGTACCCGCACAGGAGCAACCGCAACAGGCAGTACCGCCCCGCTCCCGGCAGCAACTGATCACGGAAGAAACCAGTTACCTCCATTCCGCTCCCCGCTACCTCTTCAAACTACAGGGTCCACCCGCCTGCTGAGCCAATCTTATGTCCATCGGCCGACAGTGATCTGTAAGATCACCCGTTAGCAGGTATGGCCATCCTGGCCTTGTTTATTCCACCATCATTGTAACATTGACCAGCTGCGGTACAGCAATTCCGTCATGCTATCACTGCAGCAGGCTGACTGCCGGTAGTCCCGGCACATCGCCCACCCGTTGACAGATCCTTACTGCCAGTATCCTAACCGGCAGCAAGAACCTGCCACCCGCAACAAAAACTGATCAAACCGTGAAGCAATCCATCGGCTGTTTAGTGGCATTACTTGGCTGCTGTGCGCCTATCCAGGCCCAGCAGGACAGCAGTACCGTGCATGAATTAAAGGAAGTGATCGTAACGGACAGCTATGAAGCCAGCCGGAAAAGAAAACAGCCCCTCAACATCGAGATCGTCAATAAGAATTATATCCGGCAGCAGCTGGGCGGCAGCCTGATGCAGTCACTGGAAAAACTGCCCGGCATCAAAGCCATCGGCATTGGCTCGGGCAATTCCAAACCCCTGATCCGCGGCCTGGGCTTTAACCAGGTAGTGGTGGTGGAGAACGGCATTAAACATGAAGGGCAGCAATGGGGCGCCGATCATGGACTGGAAATAGACCAGTATGCCGTAAGCCAGCTGGAGATCATCAAAGGACCAGCCGCTTTTCTCTACGGCTCAGATGCTATTGGCGGCGCCATTGATATCAAGGCCGCTCCCCTGCCTGCCCGGCATACTATCAGCGGGGCAATAGACCTGAGCGGCAAATCCAATAACGACCAATGGGCCGTCTCCGCCCAGCTGGCCGCAAGAACAGAGAAATGGTTTGTAAGCGCCCGTTTCACGGCCACCGACTATGCCGATTTCAAAGTCCCCACCGATACCGTACACGTGTATAATTATCCCGCCGCCCTGCACAACCGGCGGGTCCGCAACAGCGCCGGCCACGAACGGAATATCCACCTCAGCACCGGCTGGACAGGTCCCCGCTTCAGCAGTATTTTTTACGGCAGCCGCACCTACAGCAGGTCCGGCTTCTTTGCCAACGCCCACGGGCTGGAACCCCGGCAGGTGGACGCCGCCCTGCACGACCGCTCCGCCCGTGACATACAGTTGCCCGCACAGGAAGTGACCCATACCAAGCTCATCAACAGGACCAGCTTCCGACTGGGACAGCATGCCCTGGAATGGCAGACCGGCTACCAGAAAAATTTCAGACAGGAATACAATCGCTATATCAATCACGGTTATATGCCGCCGGTATATCCTGCCAGCCACCATACGCCTATAGAGCTGGAACGACAATACAACAAGTCCGTACTCAGTAGTACGCTCAAAGATGAATGGCAGCAGGGCCGGCACCAGCTGACCATTGGCGCCAATGCTGAATACCAGGAGAACAGGATCGATGGCTGGAGCTTCCTGATCCCCGCCTTCACCCAGTTCCAGTCCGGCGTGTACCTGCACGACCGCCTTCAGCTCAACGATCAGCTCACCGCACAGCTCGCCCTGCGTTTTGACCATGGTCAGATCAGGATCCGCGAATATGCCGACTGGTTCACCACCCCCGTGGTCAACGGCCCTGATACCAGTTACCAGTACCTGCAGCGATCTGTTAACAGCCAGCGCTCCTTCAATAGCCTGAACTGGTCCGCCGGGATCAGCTACGCCCCCGGCGCACTGACCCTCAAAGCCAACCTGGGCAGCAGTTTCCGCATGCCTATTGCCAAAGAGCTGGGCGCCAACGGCGTCAATTACCATTATTTCCGGTACGAGAAAGGCAATAGCCGCCTGGACCCCGAACGCTCCTACCAGCTGGACCTGGGCATTGGCTGGAACCAGCCCGACTGGTCCTTCCTGCTCAGTCCCTACCTCAACTATTTTCCCAATTATATCTACCTCAATCCTACTGCCCGCCACGATTATGATTATGGCGCAGGCAACCAGGTCTTTGAATACACCCAGGCTAAAGTGCTGCGCACCGGCGCCGAGCTACAGGCCCGCTACCAGCCCGACCAGCACTGGCAAACCACCCTGGCCGCGGAATACCTGTACAGCGAACAACAATCAGGCAGCAAGCAGGGCTATACCCTGCCCTTTACGCCACCGCCTTCCACCCTGCTGACGGTCCAGTACCTGTTTACAGATAATAAAAAAGCAAAGGATAGTTATATCGGCGTCAACTGGCGCTTCTCCGCCCAACAAAGCAGGATTGTCCCCCCGGAAAGACCAACACCCGCGTACCACCTGTTCGGTTTGCAGGCCGGCAGCACACTCCTGCTGCGTTCACAACCCCTGCTGCTTACATTCCAGGTACAGAACCTGTTCAATACCTATTACCTCAATCATATCAGTTTTTACCGGCTGATAGCGCTGCCGGAAGCAGGACGCAATATTGTGCTCTCGCTTTCACTGCCCTTCTCCCGGTCCATTGCCCGCAAACCATCCACCAGTAAATAATACAGCATATGAATCCAAGAACAGCATTTGTCGGTTTATTCCTGCTCTCCATCTTCTTTTTTGGCTGCAGCAAAAGCGATAAAGAAACTGACAGCAGTTATCCAGAAATTGACCTACATCTCACTGACGCCTTTCCCATCCAGTGCAGCACCGTGGAAAGAGGCAAGCCCCTGCAGTTCAAAGGCCGCTTCACAGACAACAAAGCGCTGGGTTCTTTCAGCCTGGATATTCACCACAACTTTGACCAGCATACCCATAGCACCGAGGTCAATAACTGCGAAGCCGAAGCCATCAAAACACCCGTAAAGCCGCTGGTCTATGTAAAAAGCTGGGATATCCCCGCCGGCACTACGGACTATACCGCCACCGCGACCATTGATATTCCTGCGGATGTGGATCCCGGCGATTATCATTTCCTGATCCGCCTCACCGATGCAGAAGGATGGCAAACCATCCGCGGCATCAGCATCAAAATATTATAACAACTGTCCATGCTGTTCGCTACCGTTTTCAGCATCGGCGCCACAAAGGTTGCCGTAACAGCATTCCCTTCACCTTATACCTGTTGCTCATTCAATTTTCAGCCTATCTGATTTCATTCTAAAAACACATACTATGCAATCAATGATTACCAAATGCTCCCTGGTACTGGGAGTGGTGCTTCTTTTTGCCTCCTGCTCCAAGGACGACGACCAGCCAACGGCTGCCAAACCCAGCATCAGCATCACCGAGATCGGTTCCGGCAACAGCAAGACCGCCTATGCAGGATCAGACCTTCACCTGGATGCGGAGGTCGTGGCGCCGGGCACTATTGCCAGCATTACCGTTGACATCCACGCCGAAGGCAGCAGCCCCTGGCATTTTGATTCCGTATACACGGAAGGTTTTGCCGGGCAGAAGAACGCCAATTTCCACAAGCACATTGACATCCCTGAAAATGCAACGCCCGGTCACTATCATATCCATTTTACAGTGAAGGACCAACTGGGACAGGAAACCGAAATGGAAGCCGAACTGGAGATCAGGGTTGATGCTACCCTGCCCACCCTGGGCGAGCTGGAAGTATCTCCCAATACCGCCGGTACCGACCTGCACCTGGACGCCGAGATCAACGCCCCCAACAAGATTGCCAAAGTGGTGGTGGAGATCCATGGCGGCAGCTACGAAAATGAAGTGGAATATACCGATGCAGCCATGGTAGGACAAACCAGCTATCATTTCCACAAGCATATTGATATCAGTGCTGCACCCGCCGGTCATTACCATGTTCATATCAAAGTGATTGACCAGGCCAATAAGGAAAGAGAATTTGAAGACCATTTTGACAAGAAATAATTCCCTGACATAACCTGCTGTCCCGCAGTAAAGCGCAGTATTACTAACTGGCTGATACTGCGGGACAGTTCAGTTGATAATGAGCCCATACTACCCAATAACCCTGAACCCTACCCATAATTAAAGTTGCATTAAATTCATTCACTGCCTCCTGCCCCTTATCTCTTGCATGGTTTTTGAACTCTTTCGGGTAATCAAAGTACCATGAAACTACCCTTCATAGAGATCATCTCCTGGCTGGAGCATAATCCCAATATCCTGATGTGGAAATTTCCGGATCAGGATGCGGAGATTAAGAACGGGGCCAGATTAATTGTCCGGGAATCCGAACAGGCGCTCTTCCTGAATGAAGGGAAGCTGGCCGATCAGTTTGGTCCGGGCACGCATACCTTACAAACAGAAAACATTCCTCTGCTCACGCGGCTCAAAGGCTGGAAGCATGGCTTTGAAAGCCCTTTCAAAGCGGACGTTTATTTCTTTTCTACCAAACAGTTTGTTAACCTGAAATGGGGCACCACCGCCCCCATCATGATGCGGGACGCCCAGTTTGGACAGGTACGCATCCGCGCCTTCGGCACCTATAATATCCGCATAAAGGATATTGAAAAATTCTTCCGCGAATATGCAGGCACTTACCCCATTTTCCCGGTGTATGACCTGCAGGTGCAGCTGCGGGATTATATAGCTCCCCGTTTTGGAGAAGTACTGTCCAATGCGCAGATACCCGTGCTGGATGTAGCCGGCAACCTGGACAAGGTGAACCAGCAGATCCGTCCGCTGATCGCTCCTTATTTTGAAGCACTGGGCATTGAGGTAACAGAATTTGTGGTGAGCAGCGTTACGCTGCCGGAAGAAGTATTGCAGCATTTTGATAAGGTGACCAACATGAATATGGTCACTCATATGGATAAGTTCACCCGCTTCAGTACCGCCAATGCCATTGGCGAAAAAGGGTCGGCGCTGAATGAAGCCACCCAGCAGGGCGCAGCTATGGCGGCTATGCTCCAGGCTGCGCAGGCCCGTCCGCAGGAAGCTACGCCGGCAACTTCTCCTGCTGACAGCGTTGAAGCAAGGCTGAAAAAGCTGAAGCAACTGTTCCAGGATGAACTGATAGACGAAACTGAATACAAGGCGAAGAAAGCCGCATTACTGGATAAATTATAATGTATGGCAGCACCTGAAAAACCATCCTTTATTGAGCGCCTGAAGCAACGTGCCACCAGCCAGCAAAGCTATGGCGGTGAAGGCAAGGCATCTGAAGCAGCATCGAAGCAGGCCGCCTGTCCGCATTGCGGCGCCGGCCGTGGCAAGGAAGATGGATTAACACATTGCGCCTATTGTGGTCATGCTTTTATCCAGACCCGGCTCACGGATGGCAAATACCTGCATAAAGAAGATAATTCGCAATAATATGTTTGGCAGCAATAAACAGCAACCCGAAACAGCCCGGCTGACCAGGGAACTGGACAGCATTGAAACAAGACTGGACAGCTTCCTGTCAACCCTCACGGAAAGGGCTGACGCGTTGCTGGAAGGATTTGTGGAAACAGCGCCGGGCATTATGGACAATGACAATATCCATGGACAGGCCTATTCCCGGTTCCTGGCAGCCACCCGCGGGCAGATCAGCACACTGCGGCAAAAAGTGCAGGATACGCGGTCGCGGCAGATAGACCCCGTCTATATCCAGCACCAGCATTCACTGCCCTTCGGCAGCCCTGCGGCCACCATGCTGTTTGAATGGCAGCACCGCTGCGCAGAAAAGATGCATGCCTGGGAAGCTGCGCTGATGAACAAGGAATCCAAGGCCATTGAAAAAGCGGAAGACAAGGATTATGCCCTGCTCTTTAAAGAATTACTGGACCGGTATAATATTGAAAAAGAGAAAGTGTTCTGCCAGCAGTGTGGCGCTAAACTGGAGATAGACCGTCTTTATTATTACAGCGTCTATATCTCCTGTCCCTTCTGCAGTTCCCAGAATATTTTCAACCCGGGCAGCAGCGCCCGGCAGCTGGAAGCTACGGCGCGCAAGCTGGCCGAGCAGCGCAGCAAGCCACTGCTGGAAGAACAGGAAGCCTGCGTGGAAAAAGAAAGAGAATGCTATTTTCAGCAGCATGAATTACAGCTGCAGCTGATCCATGAAAAAAACAGCGGCAAGATCAGGGAAACCCGGGAAGCCATCAGCCGGCTGGAAGCCCGCCGGCAGGAAGCCTTGCAGAAAGCCCCCCTGCTGCTGGAACAGTATTACCAGATGGTCTTTGAAGAGATGAGTACATTACTCCCGGACCTGCGCCAGCACCATGAACGGTTTTACCAGGCTATCCAGGCCAGCTATCTCCAGCACAAACGCAACTATTCAACACCATAAATAAACCTGTTATGTCCAACAACACATTATTAGCTCCTATCCATGGCATCAGTCTGTATGATTATTCCGCCGGCAATGCACGGATCGCCAACAATGTTCCCGTAGAAAAAGTATGTGCCGCACTGGGCGTTGAGCTGCCCGTATGGGAAGAAGTGAACGACCTATGGGTGAAAAGAATGCAGCAGGATCCGGACTTTGTGATCGTTACGCAGATGGGTACCTTTTTCTCCCAGGCCGACCAGCACCCCAAGCTCGGCACGCTGCAACCGGCACAGGCTCCCGGCGCCTCCGGCCACCTGGATCAACTGGCCAATGATCGTTTCTTTTATGAGGAGCTGGCCGCTGCACGGGAAGCCGCCTACGAAACAGGACTGGACGGCGCACAATGGATCCTGGACAATTACGGCATTCCCCTGGGCGATTTCCAGCAGGTGGCTATGCAATGGATGCAATCCACACAGGGAGAAGATTACCAGCTGACCCGGACCTACCTGGATTATCACGCTGACCAGAAAACGATCTATGCCCGGAAATTTGCCGCCGAGCAGGGCGGTAATATTGCCGACGACGTGGAGTTTTAAACAAACACCGCTATCCTGCAGAAGACTGTTATTCCTTATCTAAAAGCCCGCCTTTTTGAGGCGGGCTTTTTATTTTACCCGGCAGGTCATTGAACACAGCCTGGCACGGCCGCAGGGCTAATCATCTTCAGGCCAGGAAAAGATTGTTTTTTTCAGGGCACAGACTGGCCGCAACACTATTAAAGTCTTTCAATAGAGCTGATCCTGATGCCGGTAAAGCAGTCATCCATACAATTATCCGGAACATAACCTGCCGAGGAGATCATTCCATTATTGTCTGCCCTGAAAGAGAATTTGACATGGAGCCTGTTCTTCAGGAATTCATTCTTTGCCACAGCATACACTTCATCCAGCGTGAGTGGCAGCGGCCCAAGCCTATGGGAGTACAATGAAGTGGTATCCTCTGTCCATTCCTGTATAGTTACCGGAGGATCGGGCGGGGTCTGGCGCTGGCGTTCCACATAGGAACGAGCCGTAGCAACGCCATTCTCAATGGTGATCAGGGTTTCAGTCTCCGTCCCGGTCCAGGTAAGATTTGTCACCAGGTAGCTGTAAGAATTGCCGGAAGCCTCTTTGAAAGTCAGCCAGACCTTTTCACTTTTTTCCAGCTCATTTTCAAAGTGGAAAGATTCTTTTTTGCAGGCTGTGGAGAAGCAGAACAGGAAAAGAGCCAGAACGATAGGGTAACCTTTTTTCATAGTCCAGGTTTTTAATTTCAGGGATGACAATCCCCGGCTAACCTTCGTTGCCTTCGGAAGCATTTTGTCCTGTTTACCACTTATTCATCGCTGCCCGGCATGAAGGTCCTTTAGCAGCGGTCCACCTTCGGTTCGTCCCAAAATATTCCTGTATTGTTCAGCAGACAGCACAGCCCTCAGGCAATCCGCCTCCGGTCCACTGCCTTTACCCATTTTTCTTTTTTGCAGTGACGGCACTGGCAGCCGGAGCCGGCTGTAATTTTTTCCGTATGCCCACAGTTGGTGCAGGCGTAGAGTCCGCTCTCAGTAATGGTATTGAGTTGCTGCTTGTACTCATGCGGCAGGATAGGCAATCCCGGCCTGGTGGCTTCTTCTGTAAAAAAGAAAACGCTGACCTGGCCGGAGACTTCCAGGTAGGCGCGGTCCACCTGCCCCAACTGGGATACGCCCCGCACCCGCAGTTCAGAAAAAAACTCATCCTGGGCCAGGTCCTCCTTTTTAAAGCTATCCAGGCAGAAAGCGCCTTCTTCTATCAGGCAGACCGTTTGCCCTTCTATTATAGCTTCTACTTTTTTGGATTTGGCGGTGAGATAGGTGGTCAGCCGGTAAACGGCAATAACGGTCACAAACACAACGATAGCCGAGAGTACGCCCACTTCCTTATAGAACATGGGATCGCCGGCGGCAGAGCCCAGGCCGATGATGACCACCAGCTCAAACACCGTGAGCTGCCGTACGCCTCTTTTGCCCATCAGCCGCAGGCCGAACAATACCACCAGGTACATGATCAGCGTGCGGACCAATACTTCCACGAGGAACCACTTATCCTGGTCGCCCCAGAATATCTTATCCAGCTCAGGGCCCTGTATTTGAAGCAGCTGCAGCATAACGTTATCAGGTAGTTGGGAAATAAAGATCGTTGACCCAATGAAGTTAAGGAAAAAGCACAAAGCCCCGAACACAGTTCTGTATTCGGGGCTTTGTTGATCAACATGAAAACCCTGGAGGTATACCAATGCCCTAATTCAGTTTTCTGAAAACCGCTATCATCGTTTCCCTGTCAATTGTATTCATGTCAATTAATGCTAATGATTTGACCATCTTCCCGGTTGCTGATTTATAGTACCGGAAATGTGGTGTCTGCAAATGCAACTGATAGGCTTCTTTATTTGCATATATCTCCACGATCCTTATCTGCGTTGGGTTTTCCTGCTGGCACATCGGAAAAATGGCAATCACTCCCGGTTCAACCTTTACTGAAGCCGCCGCTTCTTCTTTGAGAATTGAAAGGTAGGCTTCCACATGTTCCGGCAGGACCTCTATTTCAGAAATACGGACCATCATATCAGGTTCAATGATCGGGACAACCGGTCTTTTAATCAATTTCCGCAGAACATTCGCCTGAGTTTCATTGATGTTTCTGGCTATTATTGCTGCAAGATCTTCTAACTGGCTTTCTGTCAGTCCCGTATTTATTCCCATCCTGATATGGGCATTAAGCTGACCTTCTACGCCTGTCATAGCAGTCAACGCTGAAATTGTTACCAGCTCCCGCTCCTGGAAGGTAAGCACATCACTGTCAAAAACGTCCGCAAAAAGATGTTCCTTCAAAAAACCATCAATGCGCGGAGCAAACTCACCGAAACCGGGCGCCGGTCTGGCCTGCGGTGTAGCTGTTAAAGTTTCCAACACTTTTCTGCCCTGTTCATATTTCCCGGAAGCGCTTTTACTCCCGGTTGCATCCTTCCCTTCCCTGTCTGCAATACCCCGTGATTTACGCTCTTCCATTACAGCCATAAATGTGGTAATGCCGTTCAAACTCCTCGGAAACCCACAGTAAGCATACAGCTGTACCAGTATTTCTTTGGTCTCATTTACGGTAAGTCCCGCTTCCAGTCCGGCATTCAATTGGTATTTAAGCTGTTCCAGATCACCGGTGGCAGTAAGTGCAGCGATACTGACAATACTTTGCTGCCGTTTATCTAACTTTTTATTGTCCTGTGCTTCCATCAGATTACTATTTACGAGTAAAACAAAAAGCAATAACCATCTGAGAACTGTTTTTTTGTCCATTGTTTCCAGTTTATTGTTTGTTTGCTCCCTTATACTCCTGATCACTTACTGGCTGTAACCAGGCCAGATTGTCTTCTCCTTTGTAATTAGCAATAGCAATATATGCAATCCTGCCTTCTGCGGCTATCCTGCCTGCCGCTACCTTTACAAACCTGGGCCGCTCCGGGAAAACAAAGTTCCAATCTTATCAATAGACGCCCCTTATACAGAATACAGAATTACCTACCATTTTCACTGATTCAGTATAGGCACACCAGGCGACCGGATGAATTAATTCTACATTTATATTGAATCAATATTAGCAACCAATATGGAAGAAATTCTGAGCATTGATACCGCATACGGGCATGATGCTTTTATCACAAAGAGAACTTGCATCCATTGGTTAGCATAGGCATGTCGCCTGTTGCATTCAGGAACCTGCATTAAGTTACCATTGGTTCGTCCCAAAGTATTCCCCTTGGTTCGTCCCAAAAAAGAAATGTCTTCCGGTCTGTTGACACGGAAGACATTTCAATGGGTCTGTCGGATATTGACCATCCCTGCTGTCTCTATAATTCATCTTTACTGACTAAGCCTGCCTGTTGAACCAGGGATGGTAGATAACTTTTAATTTTCTGTGCCGCCACCCAGGGCGCGGTACAGGTCCGTGACAGCCGTCAGTTTATCCCGCTGCACCGTGATCATGTCCAGCTGGTTCTGCAAAGAATTATTCTGCGCAGTGATCACTTCCAGGTAAGTGGCCATACCATTGCGGTACAGCAGCAACGCATCCCTGGTGGCCTTGCTCAAAGAGGCCTGCTTCTGGCTGGTCAACTGCATCCGAAGGTCAGCCTGTTCCGACCGCACCAATGCCCCGGACACTTCCTCTACTGCTGTGAGTACAGATTGCCTGAACTGTATGGCTGCTTTTTGCTGCTCCAGCAGGGCTATCTCATGGGCGGTCTTCAGGGCTTTTTTCTGGAAGATAGGTTGCGTGAGCCCAATACCCACATTCTTCACCAGGGAACCGGGCAGATCAAACCAGCTGTTAAATTTAAAAGAGTTGGTACCGATGGAAGGCGTCAGGTTAATAGAGGGATACATGGCTGCTTTGGCCAGGCCGGTACTGGCATTAGCCGCCATCACAGCATATTCAGCAGCCTTTACATCAGGCCGCCTGCTCAGCAGCATGGCGGGTACGCCGGTGGGAAAAACTTCCTCCGGACGGGCATCGGCCAGGCTGCCGGCGCGACTGACACTATCAGGGTAGGAACCACAGAGCGTACTCAGCGTATTTTCCTGGAGAGCGATATTCTGCAGGGCCACCGGCACCAGCAGCTCCGCTGTTTTCTTCTGCGCTTCGGCCTGCTCTACCGCCAGTGAGTTGACCTGTGCGGCCGTATACTGCAGTTTGATCAGGTTCAGCGTACTATCCCCCAGCAACACATTGCGGTGCGCCACTTTGAGCTGCTCGTCCAGGGTGATCAGGTTGTAATAGGCCTGCGCCACCTGTACTATCAGCCGGCTTTTCAGCGCGGTGAGGTTTTCTTTCTGCGCCAGGAAATTGGCCAGCGCCCCGGCCTTCTGCATTTTCACCTTGCCCCAGATATCGGCTTCCCAGGCCAGGTTCAGGGTGGCGCTGTAATCATCCATATAACTGCCACCCAGGAACTGGCTGCTGAGAGAACCATTGAGCGAGTTCTCAGATAACCAGTTCCGGTTAGCGCCCACACTGAGGTTGAGGGTGGGCAGCAAACCCATCCGGGACTGCTTATAGGTCAGCTCTAGCTGTTGCATATTGATAACGGCCACGGACATATCATTGTTCTTCTCCAGTGCTTTTTCAATCAGGCCCACCAGGATGGGGTCTTTGAAAAAACTGCGCCAGGGCAGCTGAAGGCTGTCGGCAGTGACTGCCTGCCCCCGGTAGTTGTCGGGCAGGTTGAGTGCCGGGCGACTGTATTGCTTTCCCACCGTACAGGCCGAAGCCAGTACAGCAACAGCAAAAGCAATGCTGATATAGAATTGTATTGTTCGCATGTTCTTTGTTTATGATAGCAGCTCTATTTTCTTTCTGGTCAGTTTTTCCTGCAGGTACTGGAACAGCATGTACAGCAGTGGTATCACGAAGACGCCGAGCACTACACCGCTGAGCATACCTACGGCAGCGCCCACACTGATGGACTTATTGCCGGCGGCCGAACCACCGGTTGTCAGCATCAGCGGTATCATGCCCACAATGAAGGCCAGTGAGGTCATGATAATGGGCCTTAACCGCGCACGGGCTCCATCCAGTGCGGATTCCAGGATGGACAATCCTGCACGCCGGCGCTGTACGGCAAACTCCACAATCAGGATGGCGTTCTTGGCCAGCAGACCAATCAGCATGATGAGCCCCACCTGCACATAGATATTGTTATCCAGCCCCACAGCCCGGATGCCCAGGAAGGCGCCGATGACACCGGTGGGAATAGACAGGAGTACCGACAGCGGCAGCAGGTAGCTTTCATACTGGGCCGCCAGCAGGAAGTACACGAAGAGCAGGCTGAGCATCAGGATGAAAGTGGTCTGGTTACCGGAAGATTTTTCTTCCTTACTGAGGCCCGTCCACTCATAGCTGTAATCACCCGGCAACTTGTTGAGCACGTTCTGCTCCAGTGTTTCCATGATGGCGCCATTGCTGGCGCCGGGATTGGCCACTACATTCAGCGTAACTGAATTGTAGAGGTTATAGCGGTTAACCGCTTCCGGACCATATACTTTTTTGAGGGTCACCAGTGATTTTACCGGCACCATTTCGCTGGCATTGTTGCGTACAAAGACCTGGTTGAAGGCTTCTTCATCCGTACGGAAAATGCCATCAGCCTTGATGTTGACCCGGTAGAATTTGCCGAAGCGGGTAAAGTTGAGCGACTGATCGCCCGCAAAATAGGTCTGGATAGTGGTCAGCATACTGCTGACATCCACGCCCATCTGGCTGGCCTTTTCCTCATCCACTTCCAGCTCCAGCTGGGGATAATCGGCCCTGAACACCGTATACGCATACTGCACGCCGGGCTGCTGCATGATCTGCCCCAGGACCTGGTCGGCCATGGCTTTCAGCGAGGCCGGGTCCTTACCCATCTTGTCCTGCAGCACCAGCTCAGCGCCGCTGCTAACGCCATAACCATCTACCGGCGGCATGCGCAGGGCGAAGGCAGTACCTTCTTTCACCGTAGCCAGCTTGCCCGATATGATCCCATGAATGGTTTCAATATCCCTGACAGCACCGCGTTCTTTTGGCTCTTTTAGTTTCACAAAGCCGGTAACATAGGCGGAGCTGGCGTTACCGCCCAGGATATTGAATCCCGTTATACTCGTATTGCTCTGGACGGATTCCACGTCCTTCAGCAGGCTGTCAATTTTTGCAGCGGTGGCCGTAGTGCGGTCCAGCGCAGTACCGGGCGGCATACCCAGGCTATAGATGAGGAAGCTATCGTCCTCCATAGGCACAAAACTGCGCGAAGTGCTGGTCATCAGCCAGCCTGCCACCGCAGTGATCAGTACAATGAGACCGGCAGCCAGCCATTTGCGACCGGCCAGGAAACGTACGGACCTTACATAACGGCCCGTCATATTATTAAAGCTGACATTGAAAGCTTTGAAGAACCGGCGACTGAAACTACTCTTTTTACCCTGATCATGCGCATGGTTATTGGTCAGCAACAGCGCACAGAGCGCTGGCGTCAGGGTCAGGGCATTGACTGCCGAGATCATGATAGCAATGGCCAGGGTATAGGCAAACTGTTTATAGAAAATACCGGAAGAGCCGGTCATAAATCCGATAGGAATAAACACCGCTGACATCACCAGGGTAATGGAGACCACAGCGCCGGTGATCTCACTCATAGCCTGGTGCGTAGCCTGTCGGCCCGTCAGGTGGGACCCTTCCATCTTACTATGCACCGCTTCCACCACCACAATGGCATCGTCCACCACAATACCGATGGCCAGCACCAGGGCAAAGAGCGTAAGGATATTAATGGTGAAGCCCAGCACCAGCAGGAAGAAGAAAGTACCCACAATAGCCACCGGCACGGCGATAGCCGGGATAATGGTAGAGCGGAAATCCTGCAGGAAAAGAAATACCACCACAAACACCAGGAGGAAGGCTTCCAGCAGGGTGGACTTCACCTGGCTGATAGCCTCGTCCAGTTTGTCCTTGGTACTCATCATCTTGCTGTAATGGATGCCTGGCGGGAAAGACCTGGACGCTTTTTCCACCTCAGTGGTAACACCAATCTCAATCTCATTGGCATTGGAGCCGGAGGTCTGGAAGATAGCCACCGTAACGGTATTGTGTCCATTATCGGTACTGTTACCGGTATACATGATGGAGCCTAATTCTATCCGGGCCACATCTTTCAGCCGGACCAGGTTAGTACCATCCCTTTTCACAATGATATTCTCATACTCTTCGGGCAGGTTCTTCTTGCCTTTATAGCGGATCACATATTCCAGTGCAGCATCCGATTCTTCGCCCAGCTTACCAGGCGCGGATTCCAGGCTCTGGCTGCTGATGGCATTGGTGACATCAGCCGGGACCAGTCCCAGGGAAGCCATCCTTTGCGGGTTGAGCCATACGCGCATGGAGTAATCCTTCACGCCAAAAACCTGCGCCTGCCCTACCCCCGGCACCCGCTTGATCTGCGGGATCAGGTTGATATTGGTATAGTTCTGCAGGAAGGTTTCATCGTATTTGGCATTATCATCCGTATACACGTTAAAGATCATGATCATGCTGTTCTGCCGCTTGGAGGTGGTCAATCCCATGCGCACCACTTCCGCGGGCAGGATAGGCGTAGCCTGCTGTACGCGGTTCTGTACATTCACCGCAGCCTGATCAGGATCTACGCCCTGCTTGAAAATAACATTGATGGAGAAGCTGCCGTCATTACTGGCAGTGGAACTGATGTACTCCATATTCTCCACCCCGTTGATCTGTTCTTCCAGCGGGGTCACTACGGAACGCAATACCGCTTCACTGTTACCACCGGGGTAGCTGCCGCTCACCATCACAGTGGGCGGTGAAATATCGGGAAAACGGGTGATCGGCAGCCGGAGCAGACCGATGACGCCCAGCACCACAAACAGGACGGAGATCACTGTCGCCAGTACGGGCCTGTCTATTATCCTTTTCAACATACTAATGGGTCATTAAAATTTGATCGATGGCTATTGTTTCGGTTCAGCGGCGGTGGCATTGGCAGGCGCCACAGTCATGCCCTCATTCAGCATATCAATGCGGTTGAGCGCAATCTTTTCACCCGGTTGCAGGCCGGCTTTCACGATATAGCTGTTACCGGCATTGCCTGTTATCTCAATGGATTTCATGCTGACCTTATTGCTGTCTGCAATAGCAAATACAAAGTATTTATCCTGGATATCCCGCACGCTGGACATGGGTACCGAAAGCACGCTGGTGAGCTGTTTGCGCAGGATCACTTTGGCGGAGCCGCCGGCGCGCAGCAGCTGGTCAGGATTGGGGAAGATGGCTTTGAGCGCCATACTGCCGGTGCTGCGTTCAATATTGCCGCTGGCCAGTTCAAGTTTGCCTTTGTGGTTATAGACTGATCCATCAGCCATGATGATCTCCACGGTGTTGATGCCTTCATTGGCTTTCCTGTCCCTGACAAAAGCGATGAAGTCGGCCTCACTCATAGAGAAATACACATACACCTCATTGATCTCGGATAAACTGGTCAAGGGAACGGCATCAGCCGGGGTCACCAGGTTGCCGATACGGTTGGGAATGCGGCCAATATAGCCACTCACGGGCGCTTTGATCAGGCTGAAATCAGCATTGAGTTGGGACGAACCAAGGGCAGCCTTAGCCTGTGCCACCTGCGCTTTGGCGGCAGCATAGCTGGCTTCCGCTGTTTGCAGCTGCACTTTGGCGATCACTTCCCCGGCTACCAGCGGTTTTATTTTTTCCAGTTCTATACGGGCATTCTCTTCAGCCGCCAGTGCGGACTGCAGGGCTGCTTTGTTATTGTTGACCTGCTCATAGAATACATCGCCTTTGATGCGGAAGAGCGACTGTCCCTTCTTCACGTAATCGCCTTCCTTTACATAGATATGGTCCAGGTAACCGGTGACCTGCGCTTTGATGTCCACATTCACGGAACCTTCTACTGCGCCGGGGTATTTCTTCTCCAGCAGTACGGTATCCGGTTGCAGCACCAGCACATCCACATCGGGCGTCTGCTGTCCCTGCATGGATGGTTGCCCCTGCTGCTGACAGGCCGCCAGCCAGCCTGCAGCCAGGAATACGGCTACTATCTGCCCTATACTTCTTTTAATGGGTTGGATCTTTCCTTTCATTGCCTTGCTTATTATTTTGAAGGGCAAAGCAAAAAAAATAGTGAAGGCGGCTGGCGTTAAAAGGCGCCGAACCGGAATAATCCGCTGCCGAAACGAAAAGGGCCGGAACTCAAAAATCCATCCATTTCTTCAGTAAATGCGCCTTCTCGCGGCTCACGATAACTTCGGTTTCCGGGTGGTCTTTCAGCTCTATTTTGAGCTTGCCATTGAAGTAATTGAAGAGTTGCCTGACGGCGTCAATATGGATAATGAACTGCCGGTTAGCCCGGAAGAAATATTTGGGATCCAGCTCCTGCTCCAGTTCTTCGAGGGTCTGTGGCAGGATCTCTTCCTTGCCATTGTGCAGGCGGGCGCGGGTGATCTTCAGCTCAGAATAGAAATAAGCAGTTTCACTGACCAGGACGGTCTTATAGCCATCCCGGTATGGCAGGAGAAAACGGGTCCTGTATTCTTTGGGCCTGAGAGAACTGAGCAGCCCTTCAAAGGACACCGGCGGTGGGTTGGCCGTAAGCAGGTCCAGCTTATCAAAGGCGGCTTCCAGTTCTTCCTGCTCTATGGGTTTAAGGAGATAATCAATGCTATTGTATTTAAAGGCCCTGACGGCGTATTCATCATAGGCGGTGGTGAAGATGATGGGACAATGGATGGTCACTTTGTCCAGGATGTCAAAGCTGATGCCATCAGACAAGCGGACATCCATCAGTACCACATCCGCCTGCTGGCGACTGTTGAACCAGGCCATGCTGTCCGTGATACTTTCCAGCACTCCTATAACCGTAGCGCCGGGCCTGATGGTCCTGATCAGGCGCTGGAGCCTGTCGGCATTGATCTGCTCATCTTCTATTATCAGTATCCTGTTGATCATAATGTATCAGTGGTATGATGACGCTGAAGGTAGCGGGACCTTTAACGATCTGTGGTTCTTTTGCGGACAGGAGGTGGTAGCGGCGGATGATATTCCGGATGCCGATGCCCGATGATTCCAGTGAGGTCTCAATAGGCAGCAGGCTGTTCTCCACTACCAGTTCATTGCCTGCATTACTGTAAATGCGGATATGGAGCGGGTTGCTTTTCACCACCTTATTGTGTTTAAGAGCGTTTTCCACCAGCAGTTGCAGCGTCAGCGGCGGCATGTACAGCTGTTTGCTGTCTTCCGCCACATGTATAGCAAAATGCACGCCTTTACCGATCCGGTGTTTGATCAGGAACATATAGGCGTGCAGGAATTTCAGTTCTTCTTCCAGCGGGATCACGTTCTTCTTTGAGTTGACCAGCAGGTAGCGGTAAATACGGGAGAAATTCTCTGCATACTCAAAGCCCAGCTGCTGGTCTTCCAGGATAAGTTCCGATAATACGCTCAGGTTATTGAACACAAAATGCGGGTCTATCTGGAGCTTGAGTGCCTGCAGTTCGGCTTCCATGGCTACCTGGGCCATGGTGGCGGCTTTCAGGGCCTGGTCTTTCCAGTTAACGATGAGATAATTGCCGATGTTGATGGCCATGATCATCAGGGACAGGATGGCGCTGACCGTGACCCACTGAATAGCGCCTTTGGCTTTTTCTTCAGACCATTTGCTGCCGATGATGGTCATGTCCGGGTTATTGGACAGCAGGTAATAGGACAGGTCGATGGACAGGTTGAGGATCATCACTACCAGCAGGTTCAGCACGGCTTCAATGGCCAGCCGCCGGCTGGGGTGATCGGTCCAGCGGATATACCGGTTCAGCTTTTTACCGATCACGATACTGGCCTCGGAGATCAGGAAACAGAATATCAGGGAGATGGCCCATTCTTCCAGCATATCCGGCCAGGGACGGGTGAAATAGGTACCCCAGTAAGACGCATAGGGGTCCATGATATAGGAACCCAGGTACAGCAGGATCAAGGCGAATACAATAAGCAGGATCCGCTTTTTCCTGTTGTTGAGGAAGGTTTCTATTCTTTGTTCGGAGGAGTAGTTGTCTTCCGTCATAAATTTTGGACAGTCCTTTTTTGAAACATAGGCTTACTGATTTTTGCTGGTTGCAAAGTTGACCGGCAGATGGCCTGCCACCCTGCCTTTTCTTCCCTAAACGGTTATACGCGCCCCTGAACCGTTTATAGGGGATGCTGAAACCGATTGGAACGGGAATGAATGTAAAGAAAAAATAATATGCGGAAGCAGGTATTTAAAAGCTCATGGCAGTTTTATCCGAATCCGTTCTTTTCCGCCAATGGATCGTACTTTTGCTTAGTTCAATTTATTACACCATGAAACATATAGTGATCCTTGCTCCACCAGATACGTCCATTCTGGACGTGGCAGGGCCATTGGAAGTATTTACCCGGGCGGCCGAATATGTGACCCATCAACTGGCTGCTCCAAAGCAGTCCTATATCACCCATGTATTGTCTGTTGACGAGGAAAGGGTGGTCACCACCTCATCCGGTCTGCCCATCATTTGTGAAGGCAGCCTGTCTTCCATCAACTACCCGATAGACACTATCCTGTTTGCGGGCCGGGGTTCTTACCGGAACAATATACCTGCTGAGCTATTGCAATGGCTGAAGAAGAATACCCGGAAGATCCGCCGCATCGGCTCCATCTGTGCGGGGGCTTTTATCCTGGCGGAAGCGGGCCTGCTCAATGGCCGCAGGGCCACTACGCACTGGCAGGTATGCGACCAGCTGGCAAAGGCCTACCCGGCCATTAAAGTGGAGAAAGATCCTATTTATGTAAAGGATGGTAATATCTATACCTCTGCGGGCATTTCTACGGGGATAGACCTGGCGCTGGCCCTGGTGGAAGAAGATCATGGCAGGGATGTAGCCGTAATGATTGCCCGGCTGCTGGTCCTGTACCTGAAGCGACCGGGGAATCAGTCGCAGTTCAGCAATATCCTCCAGCACCAGCTGGCGGACCACCAGCCTGTCCAGTCTGTGCAGGCATGGATCATGCAGAACCTCGACCAAGACCTCAGTGTGGAACTGCTGGCGGAAAAGGCGGCTATGAGTCCCCGCAACTTTGCCCGGGTCTTTACAAAAAAGACCGGCGTGACGCCGGCCAAATATGTGGAGCAGGTCCGGCTGGAAACAGCCCGCCGCCGCCTGGAAGAAACCCATCTCAGCATTGAAGATATCTCAGATGAAATAGGTGTCGGGAGTGCGGACAGTCTCCGCCGGCTTTTCCTTCGTCACCTGAAGACCACGCCAACTGATTACCGGAGGAGTTTTGCTACGGCAGTGGCGTAGTTTTTTTATAAACTACCAAAATAGGCCGCAGTCCTTACCATCTGCGATACAAAGGACATCTCGTTATCGTACCAGGAAACAGTTTTCACCAGCTGCCTGTCTCCCACAGTTACAATTTTTGTCTGGGTGCCATCAAACAGGGAGCCATAATGCATGCCAATGACATCTGCAGATACAATCGGATCCTCGGTATACCCAAAAGATTCATTGGCTGCCGCCTGCATAGTGGCGTTGACCTCCTCTACTGTTACTTTTTTCTCCAGCATGGTGAACAGTTCCACCACAGAGCCGGAATGCGTGGGCACCCGCTGGGAAGAGCCATCCAGCTTGCCGTTCAGCTCGGGCACTACCAGGCCAATGGCTTTGGCGGCGCCGGTGGTATAGGGCACAATGCTGTCGGCCGCAGCCCTCGACTTGCGATAGCCCAGCTTGGGATCAGGCGTATCCATTAAAGGCTGCGAGTTGGTATAGGCATGGATGGTGGTCATCTGACCGCCCACAATACCAAACGTATCATTCAACACTTTAGCCATCGGCGCCAGGCAGTTGGTGGTACAGGAAGCACAGCTGATCAGGGTGTCAGCACTATCCAGCACCTGGTGGTTGACATTGTACACAATAGTCTTCACCTCCTTATCCGAAGGGGCAGATATGATCACCTTTCTGGCTCCTGCTTCCAGGTGGGCCGAAGCCTTTTCCCGGGACTCAAAAATACCGGTACATTCCAGGACAAGATCCACCTGCAGTTTTGCCCAGGGCAGTTTGCGGGGATCCCTTTCGGCCAGTACGGTAATTTCTTTTCCGTCAACAATGAGTGATTGATCAGTATGACTGACATTCTTTGTAAACCGGCCCTGTACGGAATCGTATTTCAAGAGATAGGCCAGCATGGAAGGCGCACTCAGGTCATTGATAGCAACAATTTCCAGTTCTTTATTTTCTGTGATCTCGCGGAAGGCCAGACGTCCGATCCGGCCAAATCCATTGATAGCAACTTTGATCATAACCTTTAATTTAATACTCAAAATTACTCCGTTATGACCTTGTCCGGAATGACAGAATTCCGTCATTTTCTGCCATATTGTTTTTTTTCCACTCAGCCAGATCACCTACGTATACTCCAATGTTCCTGACGCCGGCAGAAGGTCAGCAGTCCATGGCACGGACCTTCAAAATTCCTACAGAATTGGTCAACACATTTGCCCCTTGATCAAACACGGCCACTAATGAAGGATCTCTTTCGCAACAGGTATTCCCTGGTATGGGTACTGGCAATCTTTTTCCTCGCCATTTCATTCATTACCCGTGTTGTCTTATTACTTTCTACCCATGATAACGGAATAGGCGTATGGCAGGGAGCCGGGGCTTTTTTGATCGGAATACTCTATGACCTCATTGTAGCCACTTTCATCATTGTGCCTTTTGTATTACATATCTGGTGGCAGAATGACCATATATACAATAAAAAGATCATCCCGGTTGTTTGCGTATTGTTTACGGCGGCTGTATTGCTCCTGCTTTTAACCAATATAGTCCCCAGGGACTTCAGCCCGGAACTGCATACCGCACTAGTCAGCTATATCATCATCCGGTTTGCCATTTATCTTTCCCTTTGTTACCTGCCCTATTCCTTTCGCCTAAAATGGCGCCAGGGCGTACTGAAGTTCAGTTTTTTCCTTGTGGCATTCCTGCTGCTGTTCAACGCTGTCAGCGAATGGTTCTTCTGGCAGGAATTTTCCACGCGGTACAACTTCATTGCGGTAGATTACCTGGTATATACCACTGAAGTGCTGGGCAATATATCAGAGTCCTATCCCATGACCACAATTATCAGCGCAGTGGTCATTACAACACTGACCGTAGCCTGGTCAGGCAGGAAGGCTGTTTACGCCACAGTCAATACGCCAATGCCTTTTCTGAAAAGGACCCTGGTAGCCATCGGGCTGCTGTTGCTGCCGGTAATGGCCTGGTACGGGGTTAATGAGCGATGGCATCACTTCAGCCGTAATGAGTATGCCAATTCATTGGCAGGCAACGGCCTCTATGAGTTTACGGTAGCCTTCGGCCAGAATGAGCTGGATTATTTCAGGTTTTACCGGACAATAGACGACGCTGCCAGCTTCAGCATTGTAAGACAGCAGCTGCAGGGACCCCATACGCATTTTATTGGACAGGATCCCTACAGCATAGAAAGACAGATCAGCTACGATGGTCCGGACCGGAAATGGAATGTGGTCCTGATCAGCGTAGAAAGCCTTAGCGCCGATTTCATGGAGGCATTTGGCAACAAAGAGCATATTACGCCCTACCTTGACTCACTGGCATCCCATAGCCTGTTCTTTACCAAACTGTATGCATCGGGCACCAGGACAGTGAGAGGATTGGAGGCCTTATCCCTGTCTATTCCGCCCACTCCGGGACAGAGCATTGTAAAACGCCCGGACAACGGCCACCTGTTCTCATTAGGAAGTGTTTTTCGTTCCAAAGGGTACATCACCCAATACCTGTATGGAGGCTATAGCTATTTTGATAACATGAAAACATTCTTTGGCAGCAATGGCTACCAGGTCATTGACCGGTCCGCCATACCACCGGAGCGTGTACATTACCAGAATATCTGGGGAGTAGCTGATGAAGACCTATTTACCCTGGCCCTGAACATACTGGATTCCAATCACAGCAGCGGTAAGCCTTTCTTCTCACACATAATGACTGTCAGCAATCACCGCCCCTATACTTACCCGGACGGACGGATCGATATTCCTCCTTCACGGCAGGTAAGGCAGGGAGCTGTGAAATACACAGACTTTGCTATTAATAAATTCCTCCGGGAAGCAAGCACCAGAAAATGGTTTGACAGTACCGTTTTTGTGATTGTAGCAGATCATTGCGCCGGCAGTGCAGGCAGCGTGGAGCTGCCGGTAAACGGCTATCATATCCCCCTGCTTATCTATGCGCCGAAGCTTGTTGTTCCCGGGCAGGTAAACAGCCTGATGGCGCAGATAGACGTGGCCCCTACGCTGCTGGGACTACTTCAATTTAATTACCGGTCAAAATTCTTCGGCCAGGATGTATTGAACGCTGGCCCCGATAAATCAAGGGCTTTTATCAGCACTTACCAGGGATTGGGCTATTTACGCAATGACCGGCTGGTCATCCAGTCCCCGGTCAGAAATGTACACTCTTATATTACAGATCTCAGCAGCGGAAGATCCATCCCTATCAAAACAGCCGATAGCCTGGTCACCGAGGCCATAGCATGGTACCAGTCGACCAGCTGGTTATTAAAACGCAAAAAGCAATCAGAATAAACAGCTCCTGAAATGGAAAACAGGCCCCTCCTATTAAGGATACAACAGCTGGTGGAAGAGCTATTCAACAAGGGCAATACAACAAACCTTCTTTACCATGATCTCCGGCACACCCGGGAGGTGGTCAAACGCGCAGCGGAGATTGCTGGCGCCTATAAGCTGGATGCTTCCAACCTTTTTATCCTGCTGGCCGCAGCCTGGTACCATGATACCGGTCATTTGCAGGGCAGTATGGAACAGCATGAGGAAACAAGCACACGCATCATGTACTCTTTCCTGGAAAAAGAAATAGCGGATCATTTACTCAAAGCAATAGCAGGCTGTATCATGGCTACCCGCCTGACGGCCAGCCCCGTCACACTGACTGAAAAGATACTATGTGACGCCGATACCTATCACCTGGGAACGCCGGAGTTCCGGCAAACCGACCCATTGGTATGGCAGGAACTTGAAGTAAGGACGGGCAAAACCTTTCCCGACAAAGACAGGAAATCACTCCTCTTTCTGCAGGCGCATAGCTTTCACACTTCTTACTGCAGGGACCTGCTCAGCCGGGGAAAACAGGATAATATTGAATGGCTGCAGCATAAGATTTCCAGCCATAGCTGATAAGTGCAGGAGCTTCAGAAAGAAAACAGAATCAGGTCTGATCTTGGCCCCATGAAAGGAATGTTTCCCAAACAATGGCATATAGCGATGGCATGCCTTGCAGGATGCCTGCTGACGGCCTGCTCCGGCGCCCGGTACGTGGACAGGAAAGGGGTATCAGACCGGGTGGCAGCCAATACCGGGCATACGCTCACCCAACAGAAGACTGCCGGCAGGTTTGACCTGCCGCCCGATGTGGACCTGTCCGATGGATTGGGAGAAGCGGAAGCAGTGAGCCTGGCCCTGTGGAACAACGCCCAGTTCCAGACTGATCTGGCCGACCTTCAGCTGGCCAGTGCCGATGTTACCACGGCCAGGATCATCCAGAATCCGCTGCTCAGGTACCTGGCGCCCAATGGCACTGTTCAACCTTCAGGTTATATCAATTTCGCCATTGACTTTATCTGGCAGCGCCCGGCGCGTATAGCAGCCGCAAAACTAAATGCAGAGCGGGTCCGCGACAGCATGGTCCAAAAAGGCTTTACCCTGATCCGCGATGCCCAGCTGGCCTACACGGATCTGCTGCTGGCACAGCAACGATGGTCTGTCACCCATGAGAATGCCGTTACCCGGGCCGAAGTAAACCGGTTGGCGGGCGCCCGCCTGCGCAACGGCGATATCAGTGAGCTGGAGGCCGCCACCACAAAGGCAGATTCCGCCAGTGCAGCAGATGATCTTATCCGGGCCGGGCAGGCTGTTACAGCAGCGCAGATACAGCTCAATTATCTGCTGGGCATTATGCCGGCCGATACGCTCATCAGGCTGACGCCAATAACGGCTGATACGCTTGGGGCTAAGCTGGAAAAAGCAGCTTATATAGAACTGGCCTTAGCCTACCGGCCGGATATCCAGGCTGCCAAAACAGGCATTGCAGCTGCCGGTAAAAGCCTGGGCTGGGAAAGATCAAAGATCATTTCATTCACCGCCACGCTGAACTTTCAATACCTGTCCAATGGCGGCGAAAGCGGAAAGAACTGGCTGCCCAATACCAGCAATCCCGGGTTTCAGGCAGAACTGCCCATCTTCAACCGCAACCAGGGCAATATTCAAAAGGCGGCAGCCACGCTGGAGAAAGCAAGCTTTCAGTACTACGCAGTACTACAAAAAGCGATGTCGGAAGTCATGCAGGCCTACAATCAATACGAGCAATCTTACCAGAGCTACCTGTTGTGGAATGACAATGTCCTGCCGCCGCTGGCGACAGCCGTTGAACTGGCCAGGCACACCTATGAACGGGGCGACATCTCCTATTTACCAGTACTGGAAGCCATGCGCCAGCTGCAGAACGGCCAGCTGCGCAAAGCGGAGATCACTGCACAGGTACGCAGGTCCGTTAGCCAGTTAAACTATTCCATCGGTCAAAAACAAAGTAACTAATTATGCGGAGTCATATTCATTTTCTGACAGCGGGTTTTGCAATGGTATTCCTTGCAGGATGCAGCTCAGCGCCTGCGCCATCAAAACCTGTTGCACCGGTTGCACAATCAAAACCAACCAAAGAAACATCCCTTAACACCCTTACGCTGACAGCGGATGCTTACCGGCGACTGGGGATACAGGTAGTGGATGTAACAGCCGGCAATACGTCCTCCGGGCGTGTATACAGTGGCGAACTGATGACCGTACCTGGCGGAACGGTTACCATTACAGCGCCGGTAGCAGGCACCCTGCTCGGGGCTTCCGGCAGCACCGGCTTGCAGGCCGGGCAGCTGGTTACAAAAGGGAAACAGATCTACCGGTTGCTGATCCTGCCGTCTGAAAAAGACCTGCTGAGCGCCCGGGAAGACATAGCGCAAAAAGAGGTTCAGTATACAGTAGTGGTCCAAAAGGTGGACCGGGCTAAAAAGCTGCTGGAAGAAAAAGCCGGCAGCTTACGGGCTGTACAGGAAGCGGAGGCAGAACTGGCAGGCATACAGGCTACCCTGAATGTAGCCAGAGCAAGGCTGGAATTGCTGAAAGGAAATGGAGCTGCCCAACTGGCCAACAGCCTGTCTACCCTTTCTATTGATGCACCGGTGACCGGCCGGGTACAGCGCGTGTTCAGCACGCCCTCCCAGGTAATAGCTGCCGCGGCGCCAATAGCAGAGATAGCGGCCACCAACGCCCTCTGGGTCCGGGTCCCGGTCTATGCCGGCGATATTGACCGGGTAGAGAAGGGCAAGCCCGCAACCGTGCAACTGGTCAGTGATTTTGGCGGCGCCAGGGAAACATTCCTGGCACGGCAGGTGCAGGGACCCCAGACAGCAGATCCTTTGAACACGTCCGTGGATCAGTATTACGAACTGCCCAATACTGACAGCCGTTTCCGCCCGGGGGAAAGGGTCAGCGTGAACATCCCCTTCAAGGGCAATGCTACTGGTATGGTCATTCCCTTTTCCGCCATCGCTTATGATATCAATGGCAATTCCTGGGTATACCGGCAAACCGATTCCCTTTCTTTTGAACGCCAGCGGGTGGAGATAGAGCGCGTGGAAGATCAGCAGGCAGTTATCAAAAGAGGGCTAAAGGGAGGCGAAAAGATTGTCATAACAGGTACAGCAGAATTGTTTGGAACCGAATTCGGAGGAGGTAAATAATGAAAAGACTATTATCACTTTCCCTGCAGCTGCGACTGGTAGTTGTGGTTGTCATGGGCCTGCTGCTGGTGATAGGTAGCCGTGTTATCCAGGATGCTTCCTATGATGTATTCCCCGAGTTTGCCCCGCCTTACGTGGAAATACAGGTGGAAGCGCCAGGCCTGTCTACCGCTGAAACAGAAGCATTGATAGCCGTACCCATTGAAAACGCGTTGAATGGTATTCCCTGGTCTATTCACCTCAAATCAAAATCCGTGCTGGGGCTTGCCTCCATCCGCATAGAATTTGAGAATGGTACAGATATTATCAAGGCAAGACAGCTGGTGCAGGAGCGCATCGGGCGGGTGGCCGCGCAGCTGCCTGCTATAGCACGTCCGCCTGTCATGCTGCAGCCGCTTTCCACTACCAGCCGCGTGCTGAAGATCGGCGTAAGCTCCGACAAGCTTTCCCAGATGGACATGACCACCCAGGTACGCTGGACATTACGTCCACGACTGATGGCTGTGCCCGGTGTGGCCAATGTGGCCATATGGGGACAAAGGGACCGCCAGCTGCAGGTACAGGTGATCCCGGAAAAACTATTTGCGCATAACCTCACGCTTAACCAGGTGATCACCGCTGTGACCGACGCCGTGCGGCAGTTTGGCGGTGGTTTTGTTGATATGCCCAACCAGCGGATGGCCATTTCCAACCTGCCGCATATTTATTCCGCGGAAGACCTTGCCCGGATAAGCCTGCCTTCTAAAAACGGCACCCCCATCCCGCTTGGAGAAGTAGCCGAAGTACTGGAGGGTTTTCCGGCGCCCATCGGTGATGCCGTCATCAACGACAAAGAAGGGTTGCTCCTGATCGTTGAAAAACAGCCGCAGGCCAATACGCTGGATGTGACACATCATGTGGAGAAAGTCCTGACCGAAATGAAACCAGGATTTGCAGATATGCAGTTTGACTCCACCATCTTCCGGCCGGCGACTTTCATTGAGATGTCCCTGCATAACCTGAACAAAGCCCTGCTGATTGGCTGCGTACTGGTCATCATTGTGTTGTTCTTTTTTCTGAACGACTGGCGCACTGCGCTGATCAGCGTGCTGGCCATCCCCCTGTCGCTGCTCATTGCCATGATGGTGCTGCATTACCAGGGAGGCACCATCAACACCATGGTGCTGGCAGGACTGGTGATAGCATTGGGCGAAGTAGTGGACGATGCCATCATTGATGTAGAGAACATTGTCCGGCGTTTGCGGCTGAACAGCCTGCTGCCGCAACCTCTACCTGCCTACCAGGTAGTCCTGCATGCTTCTCTTGAAGTACGCAGTGCGGTGGTATACGGCAGCATCATTGTGGCCCTGGTGCTGATGCCGGTGTTTTTTCTGCCCGGCATTTCAGGCGCCTTCTTCCAGCCGCTGGCGTTGTCCTATATACTGGCTATCCTTGCCTCCCTTTTTGTGGCCCTCACCCTGACACCCGCATTGTCTTTATTATTGCTGCCCAAAAAATATGCTTCCCGGACCGGCAAACGGGTCAAAGAACCAGCACTGGTGCTATGGTTAAAACCACGTTATGAAAGGATATTACAGGGCCTGCTGGCCAGACCCCGCAGAGTGTTTGCCGCTACAGGACTTTTATTGGTGCTGGGTATCGCTTCCCTCCCCTTTTTAGGAGAAGAATTCTTACCCCACTTTAAAGAATATGATTTCCTGATGCACTGGGTGGAAAAGCCAGGCACTTCCCTGGAAGCTTCCAAACGGATCACGGTACAGGTGAGCAAGGAACTAAGGGCCATCCCTGGCGTACGCAATTTTGGTGCGCATATCGGCCGGGCGGAAGTAGCCGATGAAGTGGTTGGCCCCAACTTCACGGAGAACTGGATCAGTATCAGTCCGGACGTTCCCTATGATTCAACCATCGCCCGGATCCAGGAGGTGGTGGATGGCTATCCAGGTCTCTACAGGGATGTGCTGACCTACCTGCGCGAGCGGGTGAAAGAGGTATTGACCGGCACCAGCGCCAGCATCGTGGTCCGGATCTATGGATCTGATCTGGCCATGCTGGAAACAAAAGCCAAAGAAGTAAATACCGCGTTGTCTTCTGTGCCTGGCATCGCTGATCTGAAAGTGCAGCCTCAAACCCTGGTGCCACAGCTGGCCGTAAAATACAATCCTGAAAAAGCGGCCCGGTTCGGCATTAACGCCACCGACATGCGCCGGACCATCAACGCCCTGGTTAACGGTCTTAAAGTGGGTGAGATATACGAGGACCAGAAGATCTTCGACGTAGTGGTATGGGGAACAGCTCCGCAGAGAAGTGATATTACAGCTATCCCCCACCTGCTGGTGGATATTCCTACAGGCGGCAGGGCTGCACTGAAGGACCTGGCAGATATATATGTAAGTCCCACGCCTAATGAGATCACGCGGGAAGCGGCTTCCAGGCGAATAGATGTGACCTGCAATACTAAAGGAGTGGCGCTGGGCACCGTGGCCAAAGCTATTGAGGCCCGCCTGAAAAGCATTTCCTTTCCGCCGGGTTATCATCCGGAGATCCTGGGAGAATATGCCGAACGGCAGGCTTCCCAGCGGGCATTGAATATGCTGGCCATAATATCGGTGCTGGGCATATTCCTGCTGCTGTACGCTGACTTTAAATCTTACCGGACCGCAACGCTCATCCTGCTCAGCCTACCTGTAGCCCTGCTGGGTTGTATCCTGGCGGCATGGCTGTCGGGGGGTATTCTATCCCTGGGATCGCTGGTGGGATTTGTAACGGTACTGGGTATTGCGGCCCGTAATGCCATCATGCTGATCAGCCATTACCGGCACCTGCAGCAGGAAGAGAACGAAACATTCAGCCTGCACCTGGTGATCAAAGGCGCTATGGAGCGCATGAGCCCCATCCTGATGACCGCCCTGGCCGCTGCGCTGGCGCTTATCCCTATAGCAGTAACAGGCAATCAGCCAGGCCAGGAGATTGAATACCCGATGGCCATCATTATCCTGGGTGGCATAACTACTTCTACCCTGTTGAACCTGTTTGTCCTGCCAGTGATCTTCTGGCGATTTGGAAAAGCAAAAAAGGAGCAGCAGCAGGAGACGGCCGGCGCGTAAGAAAAAAACTCACCTGTCTGCATGGAGGCATTCATGCAAACAGGTGGGGGGAATCCTTTCTATTGCCGCCTTGCAACCGGACTCAGGTTAGCTGACATTGGGAAGGGCTTATGCCGAACTCTTTTTTGAAAGCATGGGAAAAATGAGCGATATAGGTATAACCACATCCGGCAGCCACGGTTGTTATAGACTGTCCGGCCTGGAGCGCTTTTTTGGCTGCCTGCATATTCCGCTCCTGGAAATAACGGAACAGGGGTTTGCCATAAGCCGTCCTGAAAGCCTGCTTCAGGGTGGTTTCATTGGTACCCAGGTCTTTGGCCAGGCCTATGATGGTGAAACGCTTTTTGCCTTTAACAGCATCAATATGTTTTTTGGCCAGTACGGCCAGCTGATGGTGTGAATGACGGGGCATGGCAGGTGCGGAAAGCTCTTGCATCCGGGAAAGAAAAAGGGCCACTATCTCCATCAGCTTTGCTTTAATGAAAAGGTCCTGGAAAGCGATCGGTCTTTGCGACCCTTGGAGCAGGTCGTTCAGGCCGTTGACCACCTGCAACGGTAGTCCCCAGGGTGCTTGTCCTGCCAGTCCCTCCTTACCAGTTGCCAGTAAGTGAAAGGATGCAGGCTTTTTGAATACATCACTACCAGCCAGCGAGGTAAGGAACTCTTTACGGAGCCCGATCACCAATAGTTCTACCGTTGCGGATTTTTGCCATTTCAGCTGGACAATTGATCCGGGATGGCAGATAAAATTCCCGCTGAACAAAGCGAGGAAAGCGTCAGCATGGTATTTACCCTTTATGGTAGCGGAAGTAACAGGCCCTTTCAGGCAGAAAACAAGAGACACCGGGTATTCAGCAGTCATTTCCCAGGAGGAGGCCTGGGTAGCTTTGAACCGGGCGTGAAGGATCTGAACGTTTTGATCCCTGTACAGGGAAAAGGGTTTCAGCGTCATCGCGCGAATAAAAGGGGCAATTCTGAATTATTTCTAAAGAACGCCCCTTTTTGCACGTCTTATTACTTTTTGAAAGATCCGATCGCAGGTACAGCGCTGCCCGCTTCCTACAAGTTAACGATCGGCTGCGGACCATCTATTGGTTGTTTGGCCAGCATTTTTACGGCCGGATCAACTACCGCATAGTTTGCATATCTATCACATAACGGAATTTCACTTTTCCCGACAGGATATTGTCGTAGGCATTATCGATGGCTTTTGCATTGGCCTGGATGATCTCTACTTCCGGGTAGATATTATTGGCCACAGAAAAATCCAGCATTTCCTGGGTTTCACGGATGCCGCCGATAAGCGATCCGGATATTTTCCTGCGTCCACCAAAAAGAATATCGCCTGAACTGATACTCGGCAGATTCTGCACAGCTGGGAACCCCAGGATGACCAGGTCTCCGTCCAGCTTCAGCATTCTTTGGTACATGGTCAGGTCATATTTTGTGGGGATAGTGCTGATGATCACCCGGAATTTATTGGAGAGGTCTTTTAGCTGGCTGCTGTCCTTTACATTCACATAAGCGGCAGCACCCATTCTCACAGCATCCTGGCGCTTCTCTTCTGTTATATCAAATACAGTCACCTTAGCCCCCAGTTGAACGCCATATTTAAGCGCCATATGGCCCAGTCCGCCGAAACCCGCCACGGCAATGGTATCACCGGCATGGACATGTTGGGCCCTGATCGGTGAATAGGTAGTAATGCCTGCGCAAAGCAATGGGGCCACCCTTTTCAGATCTGCCTGCCGGGGGATCCTGATCGCAAAATCCTCCACCAGTACAATTTTGTTGGAATATCCACCTTGCGTGTATTCATTCTGGTGGAAATAATCCTGTGCGGCATAAGTGCCAACAGTACCACGGGTGCAATACTGCTCTTCACCCTTCTTACAAAACTCACATTCTCCACAGGAGTTCACCATGCAGCCAACACCTGCATAGTCTCCAACTTTAAACTTCGTCACTTTTTTACCTACTGCCGATACGCGACCGGCTATTTCATGCCCCACCACCAGGGGATACTGCACCGGGAACCATTCGCCTTTGATAGTATGAATATCGCTATGGCAGATACTGGCATACATAATATCAATGAGTATGTCATTATCACCCACTGCATGCCGGGTGAAGCTGTATTCCTGGAAATTTCCATCCGCGGAAAAGCGGGCAAAACCTTTTGCAGGAATGCCGCCCTGCTGCGCAAAAGTCTGCGTGCAGCATACCAGGAAAATGGCAACAGCCAATAAAATTGTTCTTTTCATCATTATCAGCTTTTAATGTATTATGGATATTTTAGCTCGACTTAGAAACGCCTGTCTTCTACTCAAACACAGCAAACCCTCCAGCCCTTCTCCTTTATTCATCATTTATTAGTTTGCTGCGCCTGCACACCTGTATAACGATCACCCACAACTTTAATTGTTGCCAGCTTTTCCGTCAAGTGCGCCAGCTCTTCAGCAGTAAATTCAATATCCGCCGCCCATAGGTTTTCCTGCAGGTGCGCCAGTTTAGTGGTGCCGGGTATAGGCACAATACATTTCTTTTGCGCCAGCAACCAGGCCAAAGCCACCTGTGCAGCCGTTAATCCTCTCTGGTTGCCAAATTCAGCCAGGGTATCGATCATTATCCAGTTTGCTTTGATGGCTTCCGGCTGATACCTGGGTAGGGATGGCCGGTTGTCATTAGCGGGATTGTATTTTGTCCGCTCATTGATCATACCCGATAGAAATCCCCTGCTGAGCGGGCTATAGGGCACAAACCCGATACCCAGCTCTTCGCATACTTTCAATACCTCATTTTCCGGTCCTCTTGTCATCAGGGAATATTCACTCTGAAGAGCAGTCAATGGTTGAACAGCATGTGCTTTCCGGATGACCTCTGCGCCGGCCTCGCTTAAACCAAAGTATTTCACCTTTCCTTCTCTGATCAGGTCTTTCACGGTGCCGGCCACCTCTTCAATGGGCACTTCAGGATCTACCCTATGCTGGTATAACAGGTCTATATAATCGGTATTTAGCCTTTTCAGGGAAGCCTCCACTGCCATCCGGATATGCGCAGGCTTACTGTTCAGACCAGCCGGTTTACCATCCTGGATAGTAAAACCGAATTTGGTACAAAGGATAATATCTTTTCTGTAAGGTTTCAGCGCCTCGCCCACCAGGCCTTCATTGGCATAGGGGCCATAAACCTCGGCAGTATCAAAAAAGTTGATGCCCATTGCCACCGCTTTACGGATAAGCTCAATCATGTATTTCCGTTCAGGAATGAAACTACGATGATAGCTCATACCCATACAACCCAAGCCCAAAGCGGATACTTCAATACTATGCGGACCTGTACCTAAAATCCTTCTTTTTAACCTGTCCGGCTGTCCCTGGTTCTCTGTGGCTGCGGCAACAGCCAGGGCCGGCGCCGTTAACAACGAGCCGCCCAATGCAGCACCGGTTTTCAAAAAATCTCTTCGGTTATTGGTTCTCATATAATTTACCCTCCATTTTATTTACCCGGTTTTGAAATTGCTTTTCAGCCAGTCTCTTTTCCCATTCCCTGACAAGCAAGGTTTTAGAATAAAAGAACAATGCTCAGCAACAGTATCCGGCCTTACTGCCTTCCGTGATAACAGCGGCGTCTTCCTGTGACTACCATTGTTCACTGTGTTATTACGCTATTTGCCAATAAGTTTTTGCAGGTGCTCTGGGTACCTTGCCCCCTGGATAGTGATGGCTGAAGCAACGGTGGCTATCTCCCGCAGATCATTGTCAGACAGTTTTACAGCGGCTCCGGCAATATTCTCCTCCAGGCGATGCAGCTTTGTAGTACCGGGGATAGGTACAATCCAGGGCTTTTGCGCCAGGATCCAGGCCAGTGCTACCTGGGCCGGCGTGGCACTTATCCTGGCTGCTATTGTCGCCAACAAGTCTACGATCAGCTGGTTTGCTCTCCTGTTCTCTTCCGACAACCGGGGCACCATGTTCCTGAAGTCCCCGCTACTGAACTTTGTATCTGCAGTAATGGCGCCGGTCAGGTAACCTTTTCCCAAAGGGCTGAAAGGAACAAAGCCAATACCTAATTCCTCCAGCGCCGGCAGCAAGGCTGTTTCAGGTTCCCGCCACCACAGCGAATATTCACTCTGCATAGCAGCCAGGGGCTGGACCCGGTGGGCTTTACGTATTGTTTGCACGGCTGCTTCCGACATCCCCCAATGCCGTATCTTTCCTTCCCGGATCAGCTGACCAATAGTTCCTGCTACTTCTTCAATAGGCACCCCGGGATCAACCCTGTGCTGGTAAAAAAGATCAATATAATCGGTCTTCAGTCTTCTGAGCGAAGCCTCTGCTACTGCCCTGATATTCTCCGGGCGACTATCGACGCCTTCATTTGTCAAACCGTTCTTAAAGCCAAATTTGGTGGCAATGACCACTTCCTGACGGAATGGCGCCAGGGCTTCGCCCAGCACTTCTTCATTAGTATAGGGTCCATAGGCTTCTGCGGTATCAAAAAAGTTGATCCCTGATGCAAAGGCTGTCCGTAAAAGGGTAATGGCCTCCTGCTTATTGGTAGCAGGCCCATAGCCAAAGCTTAACCCCATGCAGCCCAGGCCCAGCGCTGACACTTCCAGGCCCGATTTTCCCAGCATTCTCTTTTCCATTATTATGTTTTTAGTATGTATCTCCGTTTTATTCACCAGTCAAAGGTCCATCCCCTGACTGATTAGGCAGGTATACCGATTACTGAAATACTTACCAAAATCACTTATCCGGCCGCCCGCAGTAGCAGCCCATCAGCCAAAACAGTAATTTTGCCTTACAATTGATTCCCATGGAAGAAATAGTAAAACTTGACAGCGTTACGCAGTACAATGAAATGAGGGGCGTGGAAACGCTGCACCCGCTGGTCACCGTGCTGGACCTTTCCAAGGCCAAACCAATGCCAGCTACCTGGTTCCATTTTGGCCTGTATGCTATTTACCTGAAGGAACTCAATTGCGGAGAACTGAAATATGGCCGTCATCATTACGACTACCAGGAAGGCACGCTGGTGTTCATTGCACCAGGACAGGTGATGGGTGTTGAAAAAGGCGTTAAGACCTTTGTCCCCAAAGGATGGGCTTTACTGTTCCATCCCGATCTGATCCGCGGCACCTCCCTGGGCCGGCATATCCAGGACTATTCTTTCTTTTCCTATGATGTGAATGAGGCTTTGCATTTGTCGGAGAAAGAGCGACAGATCGTTCTGGACTGTCTGCATAAAATAGAATACGAGCTGGACCATACCATCGACAAGCATAGCCAGAAACTGATAGCAGCCAATATAGAACTCTTCCTTAATTACTGCACCCGGTTCTACGACCGGCAGTTCATTACCAGGAATTCACCGCATAAAGGCATCCTGGAAAAGTTTGAAAACATCCTGGGCAACTATCTCCATTCTGAAGATCCCCAGCAGACCGGCCTGCCTTCTGTGGCCTGGTGCGCCAAAGAGCTGAATCTATCCCCTAACTATTTCGGTGATCTGATCAAGAAAGAGACCGGCATATCGCCCCAGGAATACATTCAGAATAAACTGATAGACGTGGCGAAGGAGAAAATTTTCGACCTGAATAAATCGGTCAGCGAGATTGCCTATGAGCTGGGATTCAAATATCCCCAGCATTTCAGCAGGCTGTTCAAACAGAAGGTGGGCTGCACGCCGAATGAGTATAGGGCGTTGAATTAAGCAGTAGTACATGTCCCTTAAAAGCATTTTCGTCTCCCTGGCAGGTTAAACTAAACTTCCGTCCCTGCATGCCTCCTCAGTAATAAAATTGAATATCAATCATTTACAAAAATATTATTCATTATTTTCTCGTTCACTCAAAATGAACAAGTAATAATAATGAACATATCAAATATGTTCACTAAATTCACCTGTTCACCCAAAATGAACAATCGTTTTTTATGAACAGCAATGCAACAATCATTGATCAGGCAATTACAGCAATTAGTGAAAAATTAGGTAATCCGGTTACCTATCAACTACATGCTGATGGAGATCATGCCATCGATCTGATGGTAAAGGAACGGGAAACCACCTACTACGTAGCATGCAAAGAACACGTGGCAGCCTACCATGTGGATCAAATAAATAAAACGAATGAGTCTGAGCATCCTGTTTTGGTTGTTGCCACGCATATAGCTGCGCCTGCCAGGGAGCAGTTACGCAAGAAAGGCATTGCTTACCTGGAGGCAAACGGTAACGCTTTTATTGACAATGAACACACCACCATATTTATTGATGGCAACAAGCCGGTAAAAATAACTAAACCTATAACCAACAGGGCCTTTACCAGGACAGGGTTGAAAGCGGTGTTTCACCTGCTGAATGACCCGGATGCCATTGGCAGAACTTACCGTCAACTTGCTGAAGAAACAGGCATAGCACTTGGGAATATAAAATATATCATGGATGGGCTGGCAGACGCTGGTTTTATTCTGCCGCTCACCAGGCGAAAGATGGAACTTAAAAATAAAAAGGCACTGCTGGAACGATGGATCGCTGGTTACCGCGAGACCCTGAAGCCGGATCTGCTGAAAGGAACTTATAGGATATGGGCTGATGCAAATCGGGAAAACTGGCAGGCAATTGATGTAAAAGCCATCAATGCCCAATGGGGAGGGGAAGCTGCAGGAGAACTACTGACCAGCTATCTACAAGCCATGGAACTGACTGTTTATACACCTGCACTTACATGGCAGGTCCTGAATACACTGGGACTTATACCGGACAACAATGGCAACGTTCAGGTTTATGACAAATTCTGGTCAGAGCCGGGCGAAGTCCTTGAAACAGCGCCCGTACTGCTTGTCTATGCAGACCTGCTTATTACGGATGATCCACGCTGTATTGAAACGGCTGCTCTTATTTACGATAAATATCTTAAACAAAGGTTTGAAGCAGCTTAAACAACCCCAGTTAAAGGAAGTGCTGGATACGCTTGAAGAAGTATTCAGAGAACTGGGTATTGATTTTTATATGCTCGGTGCCACCGCAAAAGAGTATTGGTATCGCCAGGGAAACAAACTGATGCGCCAAACCAGGGATATAGATTTCGCTGTTCTGGTGTCAGGCCGGGAGATGTACAAGGCCGTTCGGGAGCGACTAAAAGATCACCAGTTTGCAGTTATCAGAGAAAATGACTTTGCCATGCACAGCCCCAATGGCCTTCAGGTTGATCTGCTCCCTTTTGGGGAGATTAGTATCAATGATGATCTCAGCGTTGCCAGTGAAGCCCTGACCAATATGTCTGTCAATGGTTTTATGGAAGTGTATGAGGCCGGTACAGTAACAGCAGAAATGGAAACCGGCCATTCTTTTAAAGCAGCTACACTGCCTGCAATACTGCTATTAAAATTGATAGCATACGATGACAGGCCGGAGCAACGACAAAAAGATGCGCGTGATGCAGCCAGTATCATCCAGCACTATTTTGACCTGCAGCCCGATCACATCTACGAACATAATGACCTGTTTGATGAGAATGCGCAATACAGTGAATTGCCCGAAATAGCAGCGATTGTAATTGGCCGGGAGATCAAAAAAATGTGTCAGAAAAACCCAGCATTGAAGACAAGGCTCGCCAGCATACTCGCAGGGCATATCACTAAAGGACAGCGCAGTTCATTTGTAAAACAGATGGTAGCCGAAACACGGAAACCTGTTGACGAAATGCTCAGACAGCTTACAGCATTGCAGACTGGTTTGCTGTAATAATAGTTGTTCCTTTTGTAGTTGCCCCTCCAATATTCCCCGGGGAGGGATAACATCCTTTAGTGATATCCCGTTTACCGGTAAGGTAATATATTGATAACATAACCCTCACTGCCGTTTCTCAGCAGGCGTATTAATTTTACGGGTATGAACCCTACAGAAAGGTCGGATATGGAATTGTTGGCACGTGTGCAGGCAGAAGACGTGACGGGGCTGCAAGAACTCTTCGACAAATACTGGGACATGTTATGGGATATCGCCACAAAAAAAACCGGTGACGCCCGGGAAGCGGAAGACATAGTACAGGAACTCTTTATAGATATATGGTACAATAAGAGATCGTTGAAAATAAACAGCTCCTTCAGGAATTATCTCATCTCAAGCCTTTACCTCAAAATCTTCAAATCGTTCCGGACCAAAGGACTGCGGCAAAAACATTATGATGAATTTGCCCGTATACTGCAGGACGTTGATCTCTCCACTGAAAACCTCGACCTCAGCGTGGCGGAGCTGGAAGATGAATATGCCAAATTAAGCGATCTCATCACGGATACCGTAGCCCTCATGCCGCCTGTTATGCAGCGGGTATTCTCCCTGAAACATGTAGAAGGCTATTCCTATACCGAGATAGCGGAAAAGCTGAATGTGTCTACAACAACCGTCAAAACACACCTCAAACTGGCCATGTCCCGGCTGCGCAAGGCCGGCGATGAATATCCTGCGCCGCTTGTGCTGCTGCCTGCCCTGCTGGCTCATTTACAGAGTTTACATTAAGTTAACATAGTATCCTTCCTCCTGTTCCTGCATTGGTGGAACTACTGTGTGTATGCCACCTGACAACAAGCTACTTGACCGTATTCTACGCAACTTTATAGGTAGAAAAAGCAACCAAACAGAGGATACCCTGTTCTGGAAATGGTTCTGGCACCTTGATGCACGTGATCCGGCCAAAACAACAACAGATCATGAAAAGCAAGCCATTGCACAGCGCGTATGGCTGAATGTTGCGACTGAAGCAGCCGCCCAGGGCCGGCGACCTCAACCAAAAACAGCCCTGTTGCAACGAATAGCAGCAGCAGCCGTGCTGTGCGGAGCCCTCCTCATCGGGTTGATGTTCTTTTTACAACGCACATCTCAACCGGCCCCCGAAAAATGGACTACCATATATGCAGATGGCCACTCACTAAGAAAATTCTATTTACCTGACAGCACACAAGTAACCCTTGATGCCAATTCATCGCTTTCTTACAGCAGCGGTTACAACATGGCAAATAGAACAGTTACCCTCACAGGACAGGCCCGTTTTGAAGTACACCGTGATAGCCTCCGGCCATTCATTGTAGATGCAGGCGGTGTTGCTACCAGGGCGCTGGGTACTGTCTTCAATGTCGAGAATCGCCCTGAAGAAGGAGAAATAAGGGTGGCCCTGACGGAAGGAAAAGTGGCCGTGACCACTGCCGCCAACAGGAACAATCCTGATGTCCTGCTGCCAGGCCAGATCTTGCTGTACAAACCCGCCACACAGCAAACCAGGAAGGCAGATTTCAGCAACGATGCTTATGCCTGGATCAATGGCGGCCTGTCATTTTACTCCATGCCACTGGCAGATGTGCTGGAAAAGATCAGCAAAAAATACGGGCTCCAGATAAAGTATGATAAGAACAGGCTGACAGGCAAGTCGGTAACAGCTTCCTTCGACAGGGCCGACTGGCGCCAGATGCTCGACAACCTGCTATACCTGCATGATATTCATTATACAGTAAAGAACAATGTAATTACGCTTCGCTACTAAGTATACAATCAACCCGCATTCATTCAACAACCATTATTATGCACCAGGCTATTAAACCCGGCAAACGGCTGATGCTATTGGGCATTGGAATAGTACTCTCTATGACTATTCATGCCCAGTTCCAGCAGCTTACAGAGAAAATAACGCTAAACCTGTATTCAACCACTGCCCTGCAGGTCATAGAGAGCATTGACAAACAAAGCCAGTTCCATTTTTCCTTTGCACCCGAGCAGTTCGCCAATAAAAAGATTGATTCTATTAAGGTCAATGGCATAGCCCTGGGCAGCCTTTTGCAGCAACTGGAGAAGAAACACGGGTTTCAATTCACGGTCCGCGAAGATCAGGTCCTCGTGAAGTGGAAAACAAATGCAGCCGGGCCTGATCAAAAAAAGGCCACAGGACGGATCACCGGTAAAGTAGTGGATTTTGAGAACGGAGACCCGTTGACAGGCGCTACCGTCAGCCTGGAATCTACCGGTTCGCAGACTGTTACCAATGATAAGGGCGAGTATGTTTTTACCGCCATTCCACCGGGCGAATATGCGGTGGCGGCTTCTTATGTAGGCTATAAAAAAGATAAGATCACGCAGGTAAAGGTGGCAGAAGAGAAAACAGTGGTCATTGACATCAAGTTGCAGGTAGGAGGTGAAAATCCGGCCGTCATGACCGGTGTGATAGTTACCGCCCTCAAGAACAAACGGGTGATCAATACCACCGATGCGCAGCTGATCAGTGAGCTATACCGGTCCAAAACGGTGATATCAGGTATTTCCAATGAGCAGATTGCCCGTACCCTCGACAGGGATGCCGCAGAAGTAGTAAAGCGTATCCCCGGTATCAATATATCACCGGATAATTTTGTGATTGTACGCGGACTGGGAAAGCGCTACAACCTTACCTTTTTAAATGACGCCATGGCGCCGGCAGCCGATGCAGACAGTCGCGCCTTCTCCTATGATATGATCAGCAGCAATGCCATAGACCGCATCATGGTATACAAATCACCATCACCTGATCTCCCCGGCGAATTTTCCGGCGGCCTGGTCAAGATATACACCAAGAAAAGCCAGGTAACCCGTCAGGTAGATGTTCAGCTGTCAGCACAGTACCGCCCGAATTCCACTTTTGAAAACACCTGGTCCTATGCCGGAGGTAAGTATGACTTTCTCGGCTTCGATGACGGCACCCGCCAGTTACCATCCGGTATTCCCAATGCTACGGCCTTCAACCAGCTTAATCCTGCGGACAATGCGCGTTATTCCCGTCAGTTCAAAAATATCTACACCCTTGACAGGAACTATCGCGCCCTGCCTGATCTGCGGTTCAATCTGAACTATTATGATGCCTGGAAGATAGGAAACCGTTATCTCAGGAACCTCACCACCATTGCTTATACCCATACACATGAACAAAGACTGACGGAGCAGCATTCTTTGTACAGGTACGACGGCCAGATAACCCAGGGTATTCATGGTGCACGTATTTCCGCTATCCAGAGCAATGAGATCAAAGCCAGTGAAAACCTGACCCTGGAGTGGAGGAACTTTTTCAATGTCAACAACCAGCGCGTAGCGGTAGAAGATTTCAGGTTGCTGGATGGGCGTGACAACCAGGAATTCCGGCACACGAACCTGTACTATGTACAGCAGCTGTTGTACTCAAGCCAGCTTACAGGTACATACCAATTTGGTAAAGACAAGGTCAACAGCCTGAAAGCAAATATCAGTTATTCCTCTATTCACAAACAGGAACCGGACAACCGCGACTATACCCTCAACAGGCAAACTCCCAGGGACGGTGAAACCGGAAAGGCCACTCCCTGGGTGCTGGGCCATGAACTGATCTCCTTTTATACACTGAGCCGGGTCTTTACGGATGTAAAGGAGAACAACTACCAGGGCAACATAGACCTTACTTACCGCATTAACCCCATCTGGGGACTCAAATCAGGCATTTACCATGAAACAAGGGAACGCAGCTTCAGTAACCGCACATTTGCCATCTTCAATGGGGTGAACCTGTATGATCAGAATATTGCTATTACTGGTTCCAAGTTCATAGAAGACAACGGCACCGTATCCGGTCACAACAGCATACAGGAAGCATACCTGCCGCACTATTTCCGGGAATCCATGTTCAGGGAGGATGGTACCGGCTACCGCTGGATGGAGAAAACAACACCCAACAATCAATACAAGGCAGATAATGTACTGAATGCAGGATATATCAGTACAGACATCAACCTGCTGCAGGACCGCATCAATGTTTTTGGAGGACTGCGGGTGGAGCATAACCGTTTCCGCATTTTAGGTTCTTACCCCAATGGCCTGGCTACCTATCCATTACTTGTAGACCAGCCCATTACCTCCTGGCTGCCTTCTGCCAATATCTCGTTCCATATAGACAGCAGCATGATCCTGCGGGCCGGCTATGGTAAAACACTCAACAGGCCGGAATTCAGGGAAGCAGCCCCCTTGCGTTATACCAACTACATTGACCAGGAAGTATATACCGGCAACCCCAACCTTACCACGGTCAATATCCACAATGCAGAAATAAGATGGGAATGGTACCCCAGCAGCGCCCGCAAAACAGATATGGTCAATGCTGGCTTTTTCTATAAGAACCTCGATCGGCCGATAGAGCGGTTCCGCATGGTGTTCGTGGAAGCCTTCGATCAATATGTATACAGCAATACCGGCAACGCCAATGTATGGGGCCTGGAAGCTGAGCTGAGAAAGGATTTTGATTTTATTCCAGGCAGTTTTTTCAGGCGCTTATCAACCGTACTGAATGGCGCCTGGTTCAAAAGCGAAGTAAAGGTGCCCGCTATGCCCCAGTTCCCGGGGTATAACGCCCCACGGGTTCGTCCCATGCAGGGCCAGTCGCCTTACCTCCTCAACGCCTCACTCAACTATGAAGATGCCGGTCGCGGCACCAAGGTATCAGCCACTTTCAACCGGGCAGCCGATTATATCTATGCGGTAGGCTCGCGCGGAGGAACAATGCCTGATGCGGATATCATGATGAGGGCCCGCAATCAACTCGATATTACCTGGCGCCAGCGCATCAATAAAATATTCAGCATCAATGCCGGGGTACAGAACATATTGAATGCGCCTTTCTTATTGTACCAGGACTGGACGCAGAACTATGAATACAATGCTCCTCCGGGGAAACCAACAGTACCCGCCAATGGCGATACCGACCTGGTATTCCGGAAATTTCACCAATACCCTTATTTCTCATTTGCAGTTAACATGATCTTCTGATGATAAATAGTCAAAAAATGAAAGCAAAAATTACCGGCAAATGGCCAATACTCATGGCCTGTGCCGTAGTATGCCTGGCAATCTCCTGTAAAAAGCTGGATGATGCGCTGGATAATCAAAATGCAGATTCCGGTATTATCCGGATCGTACAAAATGGACGGGATATTGGTGAAGCACAGATTGACGAGACCGTCACTATCTATGCCAAGATCGGAGAACCCGCAGCACCGGTTACCTTCTATGTGTCTGGTGTGGAAGCAGCCATTATCTCCAGGGGGCCGGGAAACAGCACTGTATACCCTGCTTCCGGAGGCCAGGTGCAGGTGCCGATGGATACTTTCAATATCATAATACCCAAAGGGGCGCGGATAGGACCGGGCAATATTCATTTTACCATTAACCAGGCTGCCAAGCCATCTATGGCATTCAACGTGAAGCGGCCCGACATCCTGTTCTCCGGAAAAATATGGGTAGAACCAATGCTGTTCTCCTGGTCAGACAGTACAGTCCGTTCTGACGGCTCGTATGACTATTTTTTCCCGCGTGAATTGAAAGACGGACCTTCCAAAAAAGCCGTAGTGCATACGGCCGCCAAACTCACCTACGACCGCGACAACAATGTGTTCTACTTCCTGGACGCAGATCGCAGTGATAACAGATCGCGCATCCGGCGCATGCAGGATGGGGTGGTCACTACCATAGCAGGTGGTGGTAATGATCACTTTGCCACTACCGGTAACAATCTGGCGCTTAACATAGGCGATATGAAACCTGGCCCTGATGGGATGTTATATTTTACCAATATGGTAGAAACCGATCCGGACCCGGTGAGCGGCTTGTCATCCTATTATTCCCTGATACAACGCATTGATCCTATGTCGGGCAAAGTAGAGATACTGGCAGGTAATAACGGGCGCAGTATAGATGCTTATCCTTCCAACTGGAGACTTAATTACACAGGAATAGAAGACGGCCCCCGGGAATCAGCTATGATAGAGGCTCCCCAGGCTTTGACCTTCGACAAAAAAGGAGATCTGTATTTTCTCGAAGGCGGCGAACTGATACGCAGGCTCAATAAAGACGGAAGCATCGAAACTGTATTGGGAAAGATTGATCGCCACGTACAGGAGATTGAGGATTTTGATGGTGTCACCTATAAGGTTGTTTACTATTCCCCCATTTATGAGCACAGCGACGGGTTTGGAGACGACGTACGACTGTACGGTGCTACCAATATGGTCCAGGCAGGCAATGGAAAATTCTACGTGCTGGGCAATGGCGCCGGCTGGGCCACCAATATAGTAGAGATCAACATGGACACCAAAGAAGCCGCCACCATTGTGGGCATGCCGCAGGGACAATATTCCGACTTTGAAACAGGCACTTTCAAGGAAGTGGGCCTGTCTACCATTACCACCTTCGATGTTGATTATGACGGGAACATCCTTTACGGGTTCACCAGCATTTTTAAAATGGACCTGCAGCAGGAAATGATCTACAGGATGACCGGTTTTAAAGGGTTTACGCCACCTTACAAATTTGATCGGGAGTTTATGCAAAATACCCAGCCCGGCGACAATTGTTTACTTGGAAGGGTCAACCGGATCGTATTTGACCAGTTTGGCAATCTCTATGTAGGATATGACTACACTGCAGCCGGTGCTGATGTGCGTATCGTTAAACTTATCATTCAAAAATAACAATGACCAGCTCATGAACAGGACACTATATATACTGCTGCTGTCAGCCATCACCTGCCTGGCCGGCAGCTGTAAAAAAGACACCACAAAACCTGACGCGCCTGCGCTTGCCTACCTGATGATGTACAACGGATCTCCCGAATATTTCGGGCAGAACAGCACGGCACTGGTCAACAATGCCGATTACGGCACCCGGAATTACAATGATCATGGCGGTGGCCTGATAGGTGCTTTCAGCTTCTCCCGGTATAGCTATATTGATACGGGCATTTACCGGCTCGCCTTTACCGATGCTGCTTACCAGGCAGGGCATGGGGCCAAGCTGGCAGAAACATGGCTCCACTTCAACAATCAGCAGCATTATACCATATACCTCACAGACAGCCTGGGCTATTACACCATTCTGAGTACACAGGATGATGTGGCGCCGGATGAACAGCAGGCAAAGATCAGGCTGGTACACCTCAGCCCGGATGCGGGTAAGGTATCACTGCACCTGGGCACCGTTGCGGTAAAACCCATCAGTCAGGTAGGTTTCAAAGAAGTGACCGGCTATGTTGCTGTACAACCAGATATTAAGCCAGGCATCCGCATCATATACAATGACCCCCAAACGGGAGAAGAAACCATGCTCATCCGGAAATCCTTTCCCATGGAAGCGGGCAAATGTTATACGATGGTGCTGCGTGGTTACAGAACGGCGCCCGATGGGAATATAAACAAGACGATCAACCTTTCTACCATTACTAATTTTTGATTGTATGCGAAAAGAATTTTTTTACTGCCTGCTGCTGGTCTGCTACACGATGATTGCCTGCAAAAAAGACAAGTCGGAAAATGAAGCATTGACCATAACGCCTTTTACCGTGGAAAAGCTTAGCCGGTCAATAGTACAGGCAGGACAAGAGCTGACCATCTACGGGCAGCACCTGGAGCAACCCGAACTGACAACGGAAGTGTTCCTGGCCGGACGCCCCGCTGCAATAGTGCGAGGTTCGGCAGACAGCCTCACGGTGCTGGTACCGGAAAAAGTGCAAACAGGCAGCATAACCGTTACGCTCGGCAAGGACAGCCGTTTCAGCCTCGTGTATGGTCCTTCTGTTGAAGTAAAGCCTACCCCACAGGTAAATGGTTTTGGGCCGGTATACGCCTATGGGGGAGAAACCATTGAATTGTATACCCAGCATTTCAGTCCGGTATCGGAAGAAAATGAGCTGTATATTGGTAACAACCGGTTGGAAATACTGTCGCGCAAGGGTCCCGACACCATTATAGCAAAACTTCCCGCCAATGCAACACCCGATTTTCTTTCCTGGCGAACCTATAATGGCCCGCTGCAAAAAATGAACGTGCTGTTTCCCCTGCGGCTGGTCAACTACCCTGTCCAAACCGTGGCAGACTGGCTGAAGCTGGACCCGGCATACACCTATATGGATACACTGGTAAGAGGCTTTCCAGAACTGGCAGCCAATTATGCGGCCCATAAAAGGATCTACGATGCTGCGTTAGCGTACCTGCAAAGCCCGGATAGTGTATACACTATATTTTTGACGAACGATGGAGGATACTATAAGGACAAGGTAACCAAAGCGGATTTTTATCAAAAGATCAGGGCCAGGTCCTACAACTATAATACCCTGCTCATCGCGGCCGTTTCACCTGGCCATGCTTTGCGGCTTGAGGATCTCCAGGACGGGGACTCCTACCCTTCGGCCTATACCTATAATATGCAATGGGACTGGGGCCCCGATGACGTTAAAAACTACATTACCATCCAGGAACAAGGCGGTATAAAATACGCGCAGATCACCAACCCCTGGGGCGATACAGGGGCAAAAGTGAAAATACTGCGTGAATTGCCGGTGGGTAAAGCTACCATCATTGAACTGGAAGGTGAACTGGGGGCTGTATCGATGGAATAAATCACACCGGTCAAAAATGACAAAAGGCTTGCAAGTACTGACTTGCAAGCCTTCAATTGCACTCAGGACTGCTTAAATACAATAATAGTTCGTTTGCCGGTAGGTTTTCAATGGCACAGTTAATTATAATTATGGTCATTAGTAATGGCTCATTGATGGATTGTGGCCTAAATGTTCTTGTCGTGCCAAATGACGATATTTCTGCGTACTCGGTGTGGGTAGACCATAAGGAACAAAGGGATAAAGTAAGCCCTTTCCTTCAATAGTGGTGGAATTAACTGCTCCCGCACCTGATTAGCTTGCTCTACGAGATCCTTCCATTTATGGCCTGTTCGCTCTATTCTTGTCACGTCGTTTCCTTGCCGTGATCGCCATAAGTAGTAATCCGGCAATTCAGTAAATTCAAAGTCACGGTACAATTGTTCAGAAATATGGGGCCACCATTGTATAAGTAACTCTTTAAGTCCATTTCTTGCGCAAAGATGAACGACAGTTTCTAAAGTGTATTCTATAGTGGTATGATCTTGTAGGGCAGCAGCATCCATTTGCCAGTCCTGCTGTAAAGCCACCGCCTCGTCTGCTGACAAATACACCTCAGCAAAAAAATTGGAGCCCAATCCATCCCGGTTCCCCCATCGCATCAGCGTCAACGATAGCAGTTCCGCTGCAACCCGAGGATCTCTACTTTTAAGAAACCAATAAATCGAAAGAATAAAAGGCAAAGCTGACTCACCCCAAACTTGGGAATATTGTATATGCCGACTAATAAACAATTCGATCTCCTGCTGGTTGATATCAGTCTCTATTGTGTTGGGTGTCCTGACTGAGAGATAGGCTAACAATCCCAGTATGATTGTAAGCTGATAAGGGTATGTAGGTACATCTCCGGGACCAGTTTTTTCAATAAGCAACGGCACGTCCTTTACCTCAAGCCACAGATTTGTCAGTGTCGTAGAAATAATCCTCTCTGCGAGGTCAATTTCTCTTTTTACATCAGCAATTTTTCTCCCTTGCATTTCTGCATATCGTAGGATACTTGTGATGAATAAAGTCCAGCCCTCTACAATAGCAAAATGATTTTCTGCAAGAGTGTAGGATGACAGTGCCAATGAACACAGTACGCTACAACTGCTGACAGCTCTTGAAAACTTGGCTAAATTTTGCTGATCCGTTGATAAAACCGCGTTAAGCAGGGTGTAAAAGTCAGCTTTTTTCAGAAAAGACCTACCATCCTGCTGGTAAAAATCCAAGAGCTTCGCAAAATCGTCTACTTCTGAAGGTAGGAAGTCTTCTTTGATGTTCCTGAGCATATCCAGCATGTCCCCTTTAAGGATGACATGTATTTTGTCCTGAGGCTTTCCTGTCAGGTCACATTTATGATTAATTGCTGTTATTGCTGCCTGCACTTCTTCTTCGAGACCACCGTTAATAACCAGAAAAGATCGGTGACCTTTAGCTATGTCAACAGACGGATGAATAATGGGTGTGTGTATAAGCGAGTGTACCTGCTGTTGAACGGTATCCTGCCATTGTTTTTGTGACAATCTTCCACCATTTACTCCTTTGAGTTGGTAAGCCCTGTAGTTACCTTCACTGTCCCTAGTTATGATATCTTTACCATGTTCCATACCGCAATGGCGCGTGAGATGAATAACTGTTTCCCCACGGTTTAGCAGCAGGTAACAGAAAGGCAACTGATAGGACCTTTCTGATGCCTTATTCAGCCAGTTTTCGAGCAGCCTGTTTATCATGCCACTGAGTTCTTTTTTTGTCAATGATCGCACCGAACCGGTCAGAGTTTTCTGAGTTAGCTTCCCATGCGGATTTCATCCGGACAAATTTTTCCCTCATCACCGTTCCGGCCATGATCTGAGGAAGTCTGGGAGTACCATCATTATTAAAAGCAATCTCCAAACGCTCTAACATCATTAAAAAGGATTCAGGTGTGAGATCTTGTATCTGGTAGTTATTGCCTATTGCTGAAGTTGCTGTAGATATCGCTTCTATCATGTTTACAGTTTGTTGATTAGCGAAATCTGGAGCGCTTTCCCATAATTTTTCAAAAACGATATCAGGATTCTCCAATATTTCATTGGTAGAAATTGTAAAATTGGTACCAATGCGTTCTACCGGTTTTTCGTAGGATATTTCGTCTGAGTATTTGCTTTTAATTATTCCCCCTTCATGCATAACTCTTGTCGGTATAGATTTAAATTGTGGGGGAAGATGTTGATCAACGGCCCATTTAAAAAAGGCATGCTGGCGCTCTGCAATCTTTTGTTTTGTTTTAATGAATTCCGGTAACACTATTGCACGGTTTATCAATAAAATTAGTCAATATTGACGAGCCGGATATCCTGAATCGGACAGGTGTGTAACTATTGTGGATAACTGCTGACCTATCAAGGTTTTTGAAGCATTTGAATAGATGAATCCTTGAGCACTTGCTATAGTACAGAATTAAGACATCGTCGACATCCTACCTTGCTGTGAAGGAGTTTGTATTTGGTGGGCAGATCCGGGTTATCAGCGACTAGTCCCACAAACTCTCCCGAAAACAGGCAAATGATCGTACTGCTAAAAATGACAAAAGGCTTGTAAGTTATTAAACTTACAAGCCTTTCATTAGTGCCCAGGACTGGATTCGAACCAGCACACCCTTGCGAGCGCTGCGACCTGAACACAGTGCGTCTACCAATTTCGCCACCTGGGCATTCCTTGTTCAGGGGCTGCAAATGTAGGATAAAATTTTTCTTTCCAAAAATTTGAAGGCATTTTTTTTAGCGCAGCTTGTTAAAAACCAACACGCAGGGCGCTTCGACAGTCTGAAGCATGCCATAGGTTCGTCCCCAAATAAAGAGCTCATCCGAAAGCTGCTGCCACCAGGCTTCTATGCCTTTCCTCAATGGTGGCAATAAATTTTTGCTTTGCAGCCCCGCTTAAAAAACTTCTTTCTATCAGATTGATGGCCCGGGGAATCCCGTGCATAGTTTCTTCAATGATAGTTTTGGCAATAGCAGGATCCATCCCTGCTTTTTGAGCAAATACCATAAAAGAAGCAGCTGTATAAGTACCGAGCTGTGCATATGTCTCCTCCTCATAATCTCCTTCATATAATCCGTGATGGAGCGCCAACCTGTTATCATCAATATGAAGTGCAGTACAGAGCAGATCATAGGCAGGCGACAAGATGTAATCTCCCTGCTCCGTTTCCATCAAAGAGAAATTCTTAAGGTGCGCGTCCCCATTGGCAATAAGGTAATTGAAGATGAGCAACCGAAAGAATTCGGCCATAACAACTGTACTGGCCGCTACGTAACGTTCTATCATCCTGGCTATATCCAGGTAGGAAGCATTGTATTTAAAGTCCACCCCTTCCCTTTCCGGTGATTTCCCCAGCAATGCTGCAAAGTCCTCTACCTGATACTTACCCGTTGCATCTGGTTTGTAATCAAAGCGACGGGTAATATAAGCCGGCTCTCCATCGTCAAAGAAGATCATGCCGCAGGAAGCAGCTTTCAGGCCAAATACCTGCCTGGCCATCTGCATGCTCACATGCTCATTGGCAGGCAGGTCACTGACCAGGTCAAGTCTTTCCGCCGGTATCGGCTTTATTATATGTGTTCCGCTGGTTTCAGTGAGCGACAGCACATTTTTCTCCAGGCGTAAACTGTATTTCTCCTGTACCCCGCTTATACTGATACGTTTTCTTTTTTCATTGAATGTTCGCGCCAGCTCACTGCTTTTTCCCGGGGAGCCGAATGGCAGTATATGATCAACTTTTTTGGAGCGCTTCCCAAACAAAGCCTGTTGCGCCACCGGGCTATAGGTACTGAAGCCAGGTTGCAAAGTAGAAGGGCAATATTTAATTTCCGGAAGACTCATGAATTTCTTCTATTGTTAATGGTCCGATGCCGTCACCAACAGCTGTGGCCAGCAGGAGACCGAAATAATCGTTCTCGTCAATTTTCAATAACCTGTTCTGCATAGCTTTGTTGGCTCCTTCGCTGAGCCGGTTCACAAAAGCAGGAAAAAGGATCTCACTGCTGTAGGGTTCTTCCTGTAAAGGCAATGTGAGACTAACAGGTTTGCTGCCCGGCCTGACCAGATAGTCTTTATCATAGACAAACTGGTAACTGTCGCCTGATTGCGACAGGACGCCAGCCAGTTCTCCATTATAAAAAATCCATGCTGCTCTCATGCCTGACTATTATTACCCGTTTTTTTTAAAACCAGTTCAAAGCTCAAACCCAGGGGATCCATTATTTTCAATAACGTGTCCAGGGAAGGATTTCCTTTGCCCTGTTCAACCAACTGGACGGTCCGGATACTAACGCCTGCCAAAGCAGCCAGCCTTGGTTGCAATAAACCCAGCAACTCCCTTCTTTCCCGGATGCGTCCCCCAATTTCCAACATGCCATTACGCATTATACTTCGCTTTTCAGTGTAATTTAGTCAAAAAAGAAGAAATCTCATCAAAAAGCGAAGTATACTTCGCTTTTTGATGAGATTCAGCTTATTCAGGGTAAAAATCACTTAAAAGCGCAATATATTGCGTATTTAATTGATTTTGCAGGCTCCGAACTGGCTGAAAGCACGAAAAGCGCAGTATACTGCGCTTTTCGGTGATATTATTTTAAAGAGATAATCTTATTTCACTTTCAACAGCACTACCCCATGGGCCGGCACTTTCACGCTCAACTCATTGGCTATCCGGCCCAGGTCCTGCTGCCGCCATACATCCCTTACCGCCACCGTTGAAGGCAGGCCCAGCGACGACCAGGAAACAGTTTCCTGTTTATCATCCGTGCCCAGGTTGAAAATACCCAGTGCCTGTGTACCATCAGCCAGTTGCTTTACCCAGACCTGTGTGCCGTCTTTATCTGCCAGCCGCCTGGCCTGCTTGCCCAGCGGATCCTGGTTGATGGCAATCAGTTCGGCATTGGTCAGCAGGCTGAGGGTGAAATCGTCCAGTTGGCTGATATCACAACCAATCAGGAGCGGAGCAGCCTGGAGGCTCCAAAGACTCAGGTGCGTATATTGTTCATCGTAAGTCAATCTTGTCTGGTGCAGCTTTTCGCCCCAGCCTACCTTGCCAACGATCAGCATATCGGGATCGTTCCAGCGACCGGGCTTGGCAAATTCAGCCAGCGGCGCCTGGCGGTCGAACCCGATATCTTTGAGGGAGGCCCAGGTATCTACAATATCTCCGGTGGTGCGCCAGAGGTTGCCATCCACGGCAGGTCCCCATTGCCATACATCCCGCATACCATACTGGCAGAGGCTGTAGACAATATCCCGTTTCTGCGCCCGCAGCGCACGCTCCATCACCTGGTAAGGTTTGAGGTGAGCAGCTAAGGAGTGATCTGCTTCCTGGTCGTAGATGCGACCATAATCACACCAGTCGTACTTCAGGTAATCGATTCCCCAGGCGGCATAACTATCAGCATCCTGCCGCTCATGCTGGTAGGAGCCCAGGTATTTGCCACAGGTCAAAGGCCCGGGAGAAGAATAGATGCCGAAGCGCAGGCCCTGGCTGTGGAGCCAGTCGCCCAGGCCTTTCATATCAGGGAATTTATTATTGGGAGTAAGCGAGCCGTCCGCATTGCGGGTAGCGGCTTCCCAGGCATCGTCAATATTGATATAGGTCCAGCCATAATCAATCAGTCCTTTATCGATCAGCGCTTTTGCCGAGCTTCTCACCTTTTCATCAGAAACGCTGAGGCCCCAGCAGTTCCAGCTGTTCCAGCCCATGGGCGGTGTGAGGGCCAGCAGGTTGCCCACTTTCACGGTGAAGGCGCGACTATCTTTCCCCTTGCTGTTCTCTGCCAGGAAGGTCATTTTATACTCCCCTTCTTTTTGCAATACACCAGTGATGATACCAGTATTGGCGTCCACCTGCAAACCGGCAGGCAGATTGTCCACAGCGTATTTCATGGGCTTCACACCACTGGCCGGGATCTTGAATAAGAAGGGCGAACCGGGCCGTACACCAAATACGGTGGCGCCGTTGATCCTGGGGGATTCAGGCGCCTTAGGTGTGAGGATATAGGGAACAATAATATTGTCCTTCAGGGTGAGCTTTGTTTTCTCTTCCGTAAAGTTCACCTTCACGGCAAATCTTTTGTTGTTGGCGTAAGGGAACTTTTGAACAAAAGGTTTAGCGTTGGTGAATTTTATTTTTTGCGAAAAGGTCTTTACCGCTTGTTCTGCTTCGGTATCATAAAGGACCACTTCCAATGTACCGGCTACCGGCAGGGCATGGCCATTATGCAGGGAAATAGCACAGAGGTGACCCAACTTATCTTTTTCAAAGACGGTCTTTACTGTCAGACCATCCATCAGGTCCATCATGCGCACTGTGGGAAATCCTTCAAACATGCCACCCAGCCCATCGCCATCATAGATCCGGACGGCAATCACATTTTCCTTATCCCATTGCAGGGCCGGATCATTGCTGGCAATTTTGTAGACGCGCTCTGTGTTCCAGGCCGACTGGTAGCCGCCGGCATCCGTGGGGAAGCCACCGGATTTTCCGATCAGTTTTCCGTTGAGGTAAGTTTCATCAGCATCATCAATTTTCCCCATGGTAAAGATCAGGGAGTCTTTCCAGTAGGCATTCTTCAATAAAGAAGAGGGAAGGGTGAAACGGATCCGGTAATAACCAAAGCCATCCACATTACCAAAACCCTGGCTATCCCAGTCGCGGTTGAGGTTGATGGTTGGCCAGCCACTGTCATCAAAGGATGGCTGTTTCCAGGCGGGCTGATCGCCGGCACTGGCTTTGGCATCACTGAAAACTATTTTGTTCTGGGCAAATAGAAAACCACTGCATAGTAGCAGGGATAGCGTCAACGCTAAGCGAGACTTTTTCATATGAGGTGTTGTTTTTCGCACGTGGTTTGAGGCGGCCGGGCCACAGACCAGCCACAATATAAGTGTCCTTGCCACAAGTAAGTATGATTGCTGTTTTTTTCGTCCAAAAAAGCCTTCATATAACAAAAAAGCCCCCTGACGGGGGCTCTTTTTATAGACTAAATAGCCAATAAGCTATAATAGGAGGGCTGCTGTCAGACTTGCCCATCACCAGGTCCTTGCCGAACCTGTTGTTGAGGCGAAGTACATACCACATAAAACCTGGTACATCCCTTTGTCCACGCCAGGCATGGACTGTTTTCAGCTGACTCCCCTATTGTGCTGCAGCCGTCACCGGTGCAATCGTAAACACCAGTTTACCCGGTGTAGCCGGTACCAGGTACTGCGGCAACTGGATAGGACCGCAACTGCCATTGCCCAGGCCCATCTGCCGGTAATCCAGGCAGAGCAAGGTTTCCGGACGACGCTGCAACTGGTACATATGATCCGCCTTGCCCAGGTCCTGGTCCGTATAATGCAGGGCGCTGAAATGCAGCGGCCCTTCAGCAGTAATCTGGATACCCGCTCCGGAAGCAGGATTGGTCAGCGTTAACCAACGCACATCTTCCCTATTGCCCATGCTCTGTGGTTTCTCGTACTGCTCTTCCATAGCATTCACGCTACGGCTGTAGCGACCTACAAAAGCCGACTCTTTCCGGTCAATGTAATTCTCATGCGGTCCACGGCCCAGCCAGCTCACATTTTCCAGTCCGCCACCCAGGCTCATGCGCAGGCCCAGGCGGGTAATGAACTGTTTGGTGGGATCGGGATTGAACAGGGCTTCCACCTTTATCTTTCCTTTTCCATCAATAGTATAATCTATCTGTGTGGTCACGCCAAAGCCGGAACTGGTATTGGCCCGCACTACAGTATGCACAAAGAGCGTCTTACCACGTTGTTCAAAACGAAAATCCTGGAGGCTGTATACCGGCTGATCATAGCCAAAGGTCCGGGTATCGTAGTTCTGGCCCCAGTCGCCGGTATGGTCATTATCGATCATGGCACGGTACAGGTTAAAGACAAGCCCGTTGGCTACACCGTCAATATAACGGCGGCCGCCATATTCCAGCTGGGAAAGCCGGCCGGTACTTTTATCAATATGCAGCAGGAAACCAGGACCGCTGGCAACGATGGCTGCACCGTTGTCCTTCCATTGCGGCGCAGCGATGCCGGCCGTATCGGCAGCCACCAGCACAGGCGTGCTATAGGGCACCTCCAGTTGTTCGGCAGCTACTGCATGACCAGTCTTAGCCCAGCTGTAATCCTGTTGCAGCAACGCTTCCAGGTTGAGGTGATAGATAGCGCCGGGCTTCCGGACCGGCAGATGGAAGGGAATAGCCAGGACCGTATCCTTTCCGGCAGCCAGGGAGAAACCGGGCAGATTGCCCTGCTGGACAGCCACACCATTTTCCAGGAGTTGCCAGCTGAATGCAAATTGCTGCAGGTTGGTGAAGGCATATTTGTTTTTGATCCGGATCTTTCCTTCCAGGATACCGGCATCTGCAAAGCTGATATACTGGTATACTTTCTTCACTTCCAGCAGGGCAGGTTTTACCTGCCTGTCGGAGGTCACCAGTCCTTTGATGCTGAAGGTGCCGTCATTGGGCCTGTCGCCCCGGTCACCGCCATAGGCATAGAATGTTTTGCCACTGGCATCACCGGGTATAGGCGTGGCAATACCCTGGTCAACCCATTCCCAGATACAACCGCCAATGAGGCGCTGGTGGCTTTCAATAGCTTCCCAGTATTCTTTCAGGTTACCTACGGCATTACCCATGGCATGGGCATACTCGCACATGAAGTATGGTTTTTCAGAAGCGGTCTTGCCCTTCCTGATAATATGATCCACGGAGGGATACATATTGGATTCAATATCGGCCACGCTGTTCATGCCTTCGTAGTGGATGGGGCGACTAAGATCCAGCTGCCGAACAGCTTCACGGGCAGCCACAAAATTATCGCCGCCACCGGCTTCATTGCCGAGCGACCAGATGATCACGCAGGCATGGTTCTTATCCCGTTCTACCAGCCTGACCGTACGGTCCAGGATGGCGGGCTTCCAACTGGGATACCCGGCTATCTTCTGGTGACCATGCGTTTCATGATTGGCTTCATCAATCACATACAATCCGTAATAATCGCAGAGTGCTAACCAGACAGGATCATTGGGATAGTGACTGGTACGGACCGTATTGATATTATGCTGCTTCATCAGGAAGATATCCTGGATCATGCTTTCTACGGTCACGGCCTTGCCCAGTACCGGGTGCATTTCATGGCGGTTCACGCCTTTCAGTAAAATGGGTTGGCCATTCACCAGCAGCTGGCTCTTCACGATCTCCACTTTGCGGAAACCAAAAGGAGTGCGTATGGTTTCAAGAACTGCGCCTTTGGCATCTTTCAATTGCAGCACTACGGTATAAAGAGCCGGGGATTCGGCCGACCAAAGCGCAGGATCCTGTACACTACCGGTAATAGTAGCATTGACTTCCGCACCGGCTTTTTGCGGGGCGATGGCCACCGGGCCAAATTGCCCAACAGTTGACCCATTGGGATGCACCAGCATGGCTTCCACGGTAGCGGCGCCGCTGGTCTTTTTGTTGCGGTTCAGGATCTTTGTTTCTACCGAAAATCCGGCAGCCGTAAAGTCCTTGTTCAGCTCAGCCTTAATAAAGAAATCCCGGATATGCAGGCGGGGCGCTGCAAACAGGTAAACGTTGCGATGGATGCCGCTGAAGCGGACCATATCCTGGTCTTCCAGGTAACTGCCATCGCTGTACTTGTACACTTCTACAGCAATACTGTTTTCGCCCTGCTTAATATAAGACGTGATATTAAATTCTGCGGGACTGAAACTGTTCTCATTATACCCTACTTTCTTACCATTCACCCAGAGGTACATAGCACTGATGACACCATCAAAATGAATGAACACTTCTTTGCCGTCCCAGTTAGCCGGGATGCTGAAGCTGCGACGGTAAGAACCAACAGGATTGGGCTCTTTGGAAGCGGTCCAGTCGGCCGGTACCGGTCCCATCACCCGTGGCGGATCATTGCTGAAAGGATAGGTGATATTGGTATAGATAGGCGTACCATAACCCTGCATTTCCAAATTGGATGGAACGGGTATAGTGGCCCACTGCCGGTCGTCAAAACCGGGCTTGTAAAAATCCAGGGGGCGTTCATTGGGATGTTTGACCCAGTGAAATTTCCAGGGACCATTTAAAGACTGGCACCAGGGTGAACGGAAACGGGCTGTATCAGGCCCTGGCGCCAGTTCTGTATCCGCGAAAGGAATATAAGTGGCATGTGCCGGCTCCTTATTGATACCAAACACCGCTTCATTTTCCCAGTCTTCGGCCTTGCTATTGATTTTTGGCAGCTTCACCTTTACGGGCTCCAGCGTCCAGTACTGGCTTTTATCGCTGGTATCGGCAGGCGCCAGGAATAAGCTGGCGTCCTTACCGGCGCCCCGAATGCAAAGCACTTGACCATTACCGGTATTCTCCAGGGTAAATTGTCCGTTGGCGGCTTTTCGGATCAGCCAATGCTGGTTCCGGTTACTGGTATCGCGGGTCCAGAGGATCAGCCTGCTGCCTTGTGGCGAATTACCTCTTCCATTATCCAGTCCCTTCCCGCCTGCGGCTGATCCAATATGGTACCTGCCGTTCTTCAGTAACCGGACGGTCCACGCCTGTGCAGCATCGCCTTTCCGGGCGGGCAGCGCAGGGATACCGGATTCATTACCACTGTTGGGGATCATACTGGCGGCCAGCTGGCCACTGACCAACCGGTACAATTTATCCGGGGAAAACTCCTGAGCGCTGACTGGCATCAGCCAGGCCATGCAAACAAAACATAATAGTACGGATCGCGAAATGGTCAACTTCATCATGCTGCTTTGTATAATACCGGTTTAGTGATTTAGAATGCACCCAGTTCTGCCAGGTGGGTAAAGCCCTGGTTACCGTAGTTGGACACAACGGTGATGCGAATGTATCTTGCTTCCGGGAACTGGGTCACAGGAAGGAAGAATTTCTGCTGTGCGTTGATATTCTCCAAGGTCAGGGTGCCCGCTGCGGTCCAGCTGGCGCCATCAGTGCTGACAGCCACATCTACCTGGTTGGGCTTACCCGATTTGGTAGACTGACGGCCTGTAAAGGCCAGTCCATGAATAATTTGGGACGAACCAAGGTCAACTGCCAGCCAGTGCGGAGGCGCTGCATTGCTGGGCGACCACTGCGTATGCCAGAAAGTGGTCAGCTTACCATCAATGGTATGGAGCGCCAGGCCACCGTTGGTTTCTCCTTCTTCCGGTTCCTGGGAAGAATAGGCCAGGATAGACCAGCCGCTGCGGTCAAATTCAGGAAAATCAGCAAAGTCCAGGGAAGCCTTTACAATATAATAGGCAGTACGCAGGGAGGGGTTCACTTTGAAATCATTCTTGGTACTCACAATGGAGATGGCCAGGAGATATTCTTTAAAGAGCTCCATTCCTTCAGCAGGATTCACTTTGATGGCCAGCGGGCTGGTGGACAGGGTCCCCGTTGCCAGTGTGGCGTTTTCCGCAGTGAAGCTGTAGCAGGAGGCCGGCAGCATGGAATAGCTGGTGCCGTTGGCGGCATTATATTGCGCCACCTTTTCCTCATCTACCTTAAACTGGATATCAATATCCTGCCCGGGTGTGCCCACACCGCCATAGCTGCCACCATAGGTAATGCTATAGGCGGAATCCATCATTTTCAAGGACACTATATTCGGGTTGCGGACAGCAGCAGACATATATACCTGGTCATAGGAATCAGTCTGCTCTTCGCGCGGGATGTCCACTTTTTCACAGGAGGCCATACAGGCCACCGTGACCAAAGCGGCGGAAAAAGAAACAATATGCTGTAGATTCATGGTAGTTGTTCATTGAAGTGTACAAAAGATGTTACCAGCCGGGATTCTGTACCAGCTGCAGGCCGCGGTCCATTTCCTGTTGCGACAGGGGGAACCAGAAATAGGCTGGTCTCCAGAGGTGGTTATCAGCCACTACACGTTTATAGTATTCAGCACCATCTTTATCGATGCTCATGCCATGCAGGTTGCCCATTACAGAGGCGGCCATCTTCCACCTGCGCACATCAAACCAGCGATGGGATTCATAGGCCAGCTCAACACGGCGCTCCGCCCTGATCTTCTGCACCAGGTCCTGACCGCCAGGTGCAGGCAGGTCAACGCTGCCGTATTCCGGCACACCGGCCCGCTTACGGATCAGGTTCAGGTATTTGAGGACCTCGGTTTCATTGCCGCCGTATTCCGCCAGTGCTTCTGCATAGTTCAGGTAAATTTCTCCCAGGCGCACCAGGACAAAAGGCCTTTCAAAACTTACCCCACCCAGCCGGTCGGTCTCCGGCGATACGCCTTTCAGCACCAGGTACCCTGTATGGGAATAGTCTTCACCGCCATTCTTTTTGCCATCCTTCCCGGAATACATCATATCAACAGTAGTAGAATCCTTATAGGAACCACCTTTAAACCTGGCTCCATTGAACAGTACGGATGCATAAAAGCGGGGCTCCCGGTTCACATACATATTGTATACATTGTTGGTGAAGCCGGTCTCTGAATACAGTGGGGACTCCTGGATAGAGCGTCCATCTTTCATGAAATAAGCATCAATCATTTCCTGCACCGGAGCAATGCCATTCCAGCCGCCGGCCGAACGCAGGGAGCAGTTATAGTCCCAGTTCCAGAGGCCATTGCTTTTGCGGGCAAAAATGGTTTCCCCATTCCACGGAACCAGGTGAACGCCTCTATATGATTTGATGGGATCCCTGGTAGCATCTTCATACAGGGAATATACATTGAGGTCAATCACCGCTTTGGCGGCATCAGCAGCACGCTTCCATTTTTCCCGGTCAAAACTCTGGTTGATAAAAGGCTGTCCTTCTGCATTCACAAAGCCGGCAAAATCAGTGTTGCCATTATAACCAGGGCTGGCCGCGTACAGCAGCAGGCGGGCTTTGATGGCCATTGCAGCGCCTTTTGTAGCGCGGCCATAGTCTCGGTTGGAGGCCGGAACAGCAGGCAGCACAGCAGCAGCCTGGTCCAGTTCGGAAACAATATAATCAATGCACTGGTCATAAGGACTGCGGGGCAGCTGGAGGGCATCGCCCAGCGCATCTGCCGGGATCTCTTCATCCCCAATGATCACAGCCGGACCGTACTGGCGGAGGACCATGCAATAGAACCAGGCGCGCAGGAAGCGGGCTTCCGCTTTGTACTGGTCAATAAGCTGCTGCCCGTCCAGCGCCAGGATTTCCTTATTGCCATCTATATTATTCATGAAATAGGTGGCGGAACGGATGCCGTTATAATAGTGGTTCCAGAAATTGAAATGTGCCTGGCTGGGGTTCCAACTGCCTACATTCAACTGGTAAACGGTCCATTTGGCCCAGGCCACATTGACCTCATCCACGTTACCGATCCAGGGCGTGGCATTCCACTGATCGCTTTCATCCCGGACATAATTATATACGTTGGCCAGGTACTCTTCCGTAGGCCTTTTTTTCTGGAATACTTCTTCAATTGTCTGCCTGTCATTAGGCACCTGGTCCAGGAACTTGCTGCAGGATGGCAGCAGGACTGTTCCGGCAATGAGGCAGAAAACGGTGATAATAATATGCTTGTTCATATTGATCAGGTAATTGAATTAAAACCGGCAATCGATGCCGAAACTATAGGTTTTTAACAGGGGGTAATTGGCGCCTTTACCATCGCCCATTTCCACATCCCATAATTTGAAGCTGCTGAAAGTAGCTACGTTAAAGCCAACAGCATAAAAGCGCAGGTTGGTAACCCCGATCTTTTCCAGCCAGGGCTGCTTGCGGAAAGTGTAGCTCAGCTCAACATTCTGCAGGCGGATGAAAGCGCCGTTCTTCACCCACCAGGAGCTGGTGGCGTAGTTGGAGTTGGAGGTGGAAGGATAGGTGAGCCTGGGATACCAGGGATCCGGGTTGGAGCCATCAGCCGTCCAGCGATCGGTAATATTGCTGAACAGGTTACCCCGGATACCTTCCTGCTGGAAGGGCTGCAGACCTTCACCGTTCAGGTGGATGTCCACATTGCTGATCCCTTTGAACCAGGCGCCTACGGCCCAGTTCTTCCAGGTGAAGGAAGGACCAAAACCATAGACCATTTCAGGAATGGAGCCATAACCAATAGGGCCCATGTCATAGTTATCAATACGGCCATCACCGTTCATATCCTTGTACTTGATATCACCGGGCTGAATATCGCCGGTTTGCAGGGGGCTGTTGGCAACTTCTTCTTTTGATCCAAACAGGCCGATGGCGGTCAGTCCAAAACGCTGCCCCAGCTTGCGGCCAATGGCCTGCTGCCAGGGATAAGGCCAGCGTGCCTGGGCGTCTTCTTTCACAATAGCCCTGTTCCATACAAAATTGCCACGGAACTCCATATGCAGGTTGGGCGCCAGCTTTTTGTTATAGGTAATGGTACCATCAATGCCTTTGTTACGAACGGCGCCCAGGTTTCCATCAGGTGCGCGACGAATACCGGCATAAGCAGGCAGATCGCCTCTTGACCGGAAGATGCCATCCCTGTTTTCCATGAACAGGTCCACTGTCAGGTTCAGGCCGCCCCGCAGGGTGCGGAGCTCCATCCCTATATTGAACTTCTTGGCCCTTTCCCAGCTTACATCCACTGCATAATCACCAATGTCCAGTCCACTATAGTTATTGGAGGTATTGTTCCCGAACTCATAACCTGTGGTGCCTTCAACAGTGGCTATATAGCCAAACCGGCGTCCACCGATACTGCTGTTGCCCACAATACCATAGGAGCCGCGAAATTTCAGGAAGCTGACAGCTTCCATCAGCGGCTCAAAGAATTTTTCATTGGAGACCACCCAACCCAGACCGTAGGAAGGGAAATAGCCGAAGCGGTGGCCTTTTTCAAAAGCCTCTGATCCATTGTATCCCAGGTTCACTTCCGCCAGGTAGCGGTTATCATACGCATAAGTGCCACGGGCGGCAAGCCCCTGGTACCGGAAAGGGATAGAACTGATAAAATCACCGGCAAAAGCATCGGTACGGTCGGTCTGGTTGTAGAGTACCATACCGCTCACATCATGATCTTTAAAGCTGTTGCTGTAATTGATGGCAGCCTCCGTATAGAACTGGCTGTTGCCACCGTTCGCCCTTGAGTACCCCAGGTAGCTGGAACCCACACGGGTCTGTTCCATCACCAGCTTACCTTCATTATCCCGGTGGCTGGCAAAGTAAGTGTCCATCGTTTTGGTACGGCTGATATTGTGGGAGTTGTTGTTATCGAAAGAGAACATACCATAGGCGCTCAATCCCTTCAGCAGGAAGCTAAGGTCCTGGGTCAGCCGGATATTGGACCAGATCTGGCTGTTATTGGTAGTCACATACCCGTTCTGGGTAAGCATTTCATAGGGATTCTCTTCTTCACCACGCGGCATGGCGATCAGCCCGTTGGAATAACGTACGGGGATCACGGTAGGCGGCATTTTAAAGGCCTGGTCCCAGATGGCGCCAGTGCTGTTGCCAGGATAGTTGCCGTCAGAGATCCAGCCGGAAGCGCCAAAGTCCACTTTGGTGCCCTTGAAGACTTTCAGACTGAGGTTACTGGTAAAATTGTAGCGGGAATATTTGATGGCCGAATTATACTGAGCCAGCTCATCCGTCTTGAAAAGACCTTCTTCATCATAATAGCCTACAGACAGGTAATAGGTAGCATTTTCTGAACCACCGTTGGCATTCACGTTCACCCTACGGTTCATCCCATTGTCCTTGAACAGCTCATCAATCCAGTTCACATTGGGATGCAGGTCGGGGTCAGTGCCTTCTGCCGTTGCTTTGATCTTTTCTTCGGAATACAGCGGCAGTGAAGCGCCGGGATTGGTATTGCGGTAGGCCTCATTGGCCATCTTCAGGTAGGTGACACCATCAGCAAACTCAGGCTTACGGGTAAACTGGGTGATCCCCTGGTTATACTGCACATTCACCTTGGGCTTGCCGGCTACCCCTTTCTTGGTCTCTATCAGGATCACACCGTTGGCGCCCCGTACCCCGTACACAGCGGTAGCGGAAGCATCTTTAAGAATGGTAAAACTGGCAATATCCTCCGCGTCAATATTATTGAAGGAGCGCTCCACACCATCAACCAGTACCAGCGGGCTGCTGCTGGTGAAAGTAGAAATACCCCGGATATAGATCTGCGACTGATCATAACCAGGTTCACCACTGCGCTGAACGCCAATAATACCGGCAATCCGGCCGGCAATGGCATTGGAGACACTGGCTGCAGGTATCTTCAGGTCCTCCGTTTTGATGCTGGACTGTGCACCAATGGTGCTGATCCTTTTCTGTTTGCCATAGCCTACCACTACTACATCCTGCATGGTACCACTGCGGGCTTCCAGCGTAACATTGATGACCAGCAGTTCCTGGAATACCACCGAATAAGAATTGTAGTTGATATGGGAGAACTGGAGCGTATCTCCCTGGGTGGCGGGAAGGGAGTAAATCCCCTTTTCTGTAGTGGAAGTACTGAACCCTGATTTTTTGTTCAATACGGTAACGCCTGGTATGGGATTATTAAGCGGATCCTTTACCATACCGGTAAGGGTGACCCGGTTGACAGCCTGCGCAAAGAGTGCCTGGCGTACCGGTAACACCAGCAGGAGCAGTAATCCGGTACAGACCAGCAGGTGCTTACACCGTCTTTTTTCCATTAGCATGTTGTTTGGGTTGAGTGTGGTTTTAGTTAGTTGTCAAGTTAGGGTAACTAAGGTATCAACCTGCCGGCAGCTTCCCTGTTAACAGAATCCAACGAATAGTTAACAGAAAACAACCAATTGTTAATGAAAAATTACAAGCCCTAAAACAGGCTACCAGCCGGGCTTTGGGCCTCATGTTATTTAAATGTATCCTATCTTTAGCCCAAAGCATCCCCTATGCAGTATACCATTACTGCCCTCAAAACAACTGCCATTATTGGTTTCTTTTTATTGTCGTCCGTCCAGTTTTTCCTGGTGTACAATACCTATCAGCTGAAGGATGAAAAGTATTTCCTGGAAGAGAAGCAACTGATCGATAAAGCTTACCAGGAAACTATCCGCACCGATCTCATTTTCCCGGGCGGGCAGAAGGTCATGGACACTTTTATCTGGGATAACCGGATGAAGCTGGAAGAGCTCTACTACCATAACCGGGATTCTTTTCATTTATTCAACCAGCAGATCTGCAGCAACCTGTTCAACGCCCTGCGCCGGAACAGTGATTTTGACAGCAGCTTTGCCCGGATCATCCGCAAAAAAGGGCTCCGGAAAGACCTGCAATACTCCCTCTTTATCAGAAACATTGAGATAGCCTTCCAGGAAGGACAATATGTGCCGCTCTTTGATCACCAGCAACGCTACCCACTGATCAGCCCGGCCATACAAAGACCTTATGGCGCCAGGATCAACGGCGCCCTGGATGATGTCAATGCACAGAACCGGGTCAGCGCTATCACCGTCAGCTCCAGCTACCGCTATAATTGCCGGCTTACCTTCTGCCTCCATGTGGAGATCCCCAACAGGAACCTGACCGTTCTGGGACAAATGCTGCTGCCACTATCCCTGGTCCTCTTTTCCGTACTGATCATGGTACTGACCTTTTATATCACCTACCGCAACTGGATCCGGCAGAAAAAACTATCGGAGATGAAATCGGATTTCATCAACGGCATTACGCATGAATTCCATACGCCTATATCAGCCATCCTGGTAGCTAATAAGGTTTTATTACGGGAAGATGTGGAGCTGGACCGCGACAGTATGCGCTCCATGGTGCTGCTGGTAGGCCGGCAGGCGGAAAGATTACAGCACCTGGTGAAAAGGGTACTGGACATTTCCAGCACCAACCAGCTTAAACTGCAGAAAGAATGGTATGGGCTGCACCACCTGGTGGAAGAGATACTGATGGCCTATCACCTGAAATACGCCGGCAGCAACCTGGTACTGGAATTCAAAAAGGACTCCCTGCATGATGAAGTGCTGCTGGACCAGTTCTGGTTCACTACCCTCCTGATGAATATCCTGGACAATGCTGTAAAATACAATGACAAGTCTACCAAGGAGATCACAGTCAGTACCAGCAGCGATAAAAAATATATTTACCTGAGCGTGGCGGATAACGGCATCGGCATGTCAAAAGAAGAACAGCAACATATCTTTGATAAGTTTTACCGGCATAAACAGCACCAGCATGCAGAGGTAACCGGGCTTGGACTGGGCCTCTACTATGTGAAACAGGCCGTAGTGGCGCATCACTGGAAGATACAGGTGGAAAGCCAGCCGGGAACAGGCAGTGTGTTCACCGTGCTGATACCGGTCCAGCAACAGCAGGCTGTGGAGGAAAACCTGTTCAGCACACCCAAAACAGCTTATTGAACAACCAACAAAAACATTTAACTGCTTCCGGTTATGAAATCGAGAATATTATTTGTGGAAGATGAGGCCGACCTGGGCAATGCGATAAAGAAATATTTCGAGATCCTCCAGTTTGAGGTCACCTGGCACCTGGACGGAAAAAGCGCCCTGGCCGATTTTACCGCCAACCCCAACGGCTATGATATTGTGCTGCTGGACGTTTCCATGCCCCTCATGGATGGCTTTGAGCTGGCCCAGCAGATCAGCCGGCTCAACGCACAACAACCCTTCCTGTTCCTGACCGCGCGGAATGAGCGGGCCGACAAACTCCATGGCCTGGAGCTGGGCGCCGTGGACTATATTGTAAAGCCCTTTGATATTGATGAACTGGTGCTGCGGATCAAGAACAATATCCGGCGGGTGCAGCCCAATGGCGCCCCGGCCCGGGAAGTGATTGAAAAAGGAGATGTAAAATTCTATAAGGACTCCCTGAAGCTGGTGATCGGCGAAGAGGTGATCACACTCACAGCCCGGGAGGCCGATCTGCTGGAATTTCTTTTTGCCCATGCCAACCGGGTGGTAAAAAGACAGGAGATACTGACCCGGCTCTGGAACGACAACGACTATTTCCTGGGCCGCAGCCTGGACGTATTTATCTTCCGCCTGCGCAAATACCTGAGCAAATCCAGCTCCGTACAGATCGCCAACGTATATGGCGTAGGCTTTGTCCTGGAAGTGGCAGACGGTAATTATTAGCCAACCGGCACCAGTCAGTATTAGTATCTTTTAGTCAAAAAAGCCGCAGGCTATGCGCCCGCAGCTTTCAGCAAATAGTTATACAACATCCTTACAGCAAACTATCCAGCAGGGTCTTCAGCGCCGGATCAGAAGGCCGGGCCGCGTCACCGGAAACGATGGCTCCTTTAGGATCTATCAAAATAAAACGGGGGATAGCGGCAATATTGAATTTCTTAATGAAATCGGAATTGAAATCCTTGTCGGCCATCAGCTGGATGCCGCCCAGCTGGTGGTCCTTCACATAGCTGATCCATTTCCCTTTGTCCGCCATCCTGTCCACCGACAGGCTCACGAAATGGATATTCTTTCCGTGGTATTCCTTTTCAATTTTCTGGAGGAAAGGTATCTCTGCCTTGCAGGGACCACACCAGGTAGCCCATACATCAATGTACACATATTTGCCCTTCAGATCACTCAGCGATACCTTTTTATCATCCACAGTAGCATAGGTAAAGTCCGGGGCCATGGCTTTGGAAGCCATCATCTGCATATTGGCGTATACTTCACTGATATTCTTTCGGGCTTCCTTATTGGTAACAAGCGCCATAAAATTGGAATAGGCTTTTGCCACTTCCCCGCTGTCCTTTACCATCTTCAATACCAGGCCGGTCAGGCCATAGCTGAGGTATTCCTTCATGAAAGGATCGGCAAACTCCTCCTTCACCACTCTCAGCTTTACAATATTTGTCCCGTAGTATCCCAGAATTGTATCCGCTTTGTAGGTGGTCATTCTTTCCTTCGTGATAAAATCATCTATCCATTGCCTGTAAGCAGCGGACAGCTTAAACAGCTCCGCCTCCTGGTGATTGCCTCCTGCGGATACCGCGGAGTCCAGCAGGTTCTTTTCTTCCGGGCTCAGCTTTTTCACAAACATGGTCTTGTACACGGAATCCAGCTTTTCCATGAACGTTGGCGTACCTTTATTGTCAGCCAGCCATTCCTCCACCTTCATCATATTGACGGAATCGAGGCCATACATACTGGTATATGCTTTCAGCTTGACCCTTGTGTAATAGTCCAGGTCCTTTTGTTTGAGCTCTTTTCTTTTAGCATCCTTCTCCCCTTCTAACAGCGGCCCCATTTCTTTTTTGAAGTCCGCTATTTTTTGCAGGAAGGCATCGGGCGGCAGCACATAGGAGGCAAAATACAGCTGCTTATTACCATAGGGCAGGTGTTTGGCCAGGACCTCATCTTTTCCGGCCAGCAGGGTATCTTTGATCCCGTAAGGATTGTTTTGGGCTAGGACAGACATACCGGACAACAAACAACCGGCAAGCACCATTTTTTTCATTTGTATCATGACTATAAGATTTTATGGATGGTTCAGTTCCATATCCGGGTTGAAAAGCTGTACCCGGACGGGAATTTCAAATGTATACTGATCGCTGTGCGGCGCCAGCGTGACCAGCACCTCGTTGGTCTCTTTGTTGATCCTTTTTATTTCCGGCATACGGCCTTCCCGGTCAAAGCGTTTCATATCAAACCAGCGGAGCCCGCTGAAAGCCAGCTCCCGCCTGCGTTCCGCCAGCACCTTTTCCATGGCTTCCGGGCCGGAAGCAGCAGACTGGGGCGTGTAGGCACTGGTCACAATCCTTTTCTGGCGCAGCATATTCACAATATCTATGGCTTCACTGAATTTGTCCTGCCTGGCCAGCAGCTCCGCTTTTGTCAGGTATAGCTCGGGGAAACCGATACCGAAACTGTACTGCCCGTCAAAGGAAGCCCGGCCCAGCCCGTTGTTATTGGTCACAGTCAGGAATTCGTAGCGGATATCATCTGCATTAAAATAACTGTTCAGGTCATCCGAATAGATCAGAAAAATGGGCGAACCACTGAAGGCGCCCCGCTGCCAGAGTACTTCCGGGTTCAGGTCGTACACAGGCACTTCCATATAATCCGCGTAATCATTATAGTTCAGCAGGCTATGCGGTGCTTCCAGCGCCTTATCAGTATAGGTGGCGGCATTGGTATAATCCCCCATGTACAGGTATACCCTGCTCAGCAGGCCATAGGCTGCATAACGGGTACCGCGGTAGCGGTTGACATTGGAAGCAGGCAGCAGGGCGGCCGCCCTGCCGGTCAGGTTAAGAATAGTATCCAGCGTGGCCTGGAGCGAGGAACGGGCCGGCGCCTTATCCGTTACATCAATGCTGGTCACCAGCGGCAGTCCCGGGTCAGTAGCGGCAGTAGCCGGATTGTAGGACTTAGCAAATACCGTCAGCAGTTCCAGGTAGCAGTTGGCCTTGATCAGCTGAGCTTCCGCCACCACCTGCGCCCTTTCTTCGGGTGTGCCATCGGTTAAGTCCGGCACACCATTGATGATCACATTGGTATTGTAGAGACAACGGTAAATGGAGCCCCAGGCATCGGGGCTGGTCTTTTCATTGATGGTGATGATGGGCCGCCAGTAATAGCCATTGGCGGTGGGTGATTCACTGACCGCATCAATATGGTTATAGATATCGTCCGTAAAATCCAGCAGGTTGATGGGAAAGGTCCTGGTCATAGTATTAGAGTTCAGCATATCGGCATAGTCCGACAGCTTTTCCGGTATGATCAGTCCCTTGGGCTTTACATCCAGGTATTTATCGCAGGCCACAAAGCTGGTGGCTATACAACAGAGCAGAATGAATAATCGATTCTTCATGTTCTTCAGTTTAAAATGCAGCAGAAAGCGTGATACTGTAAAAAGGCTGTGTTTCCAGGAAACGCTGTCCTGTCAGGCGGTTGATGGCATCCGGGTCAATATCATTGCCACTGAAAGTGTAGCGGAACAGGTTCTGCGCCTGGAGGCGGACCTGTGTATTGTTCAGGCCCAGGTTGCGGAAAAAGGCCGACCGGGCATTGTAGGTCAGGACCAGGTCGCGCAGCCGGATATAATCAGCCTTGCGGACAAACTCATTGGCATACTCATAGCCATAGCGGGCATAGCTCTGGTAGTAACCAGGCGCAGCACTGCTGGCCCGGACAAAACCCGGGATCCGGGTGGTTTGCTCATCCCCTGCCTGACGCCAGAAATTGGCAGAGCCCTGGAGGGGATTATTGGCATAGAAAGAGATATTGTAAGGGTTCGGCTGCTCCACGCGCATCACATGACCGCCATAGAACATAAAGAGGAAGGACAGGTCAAAATCACCCAGGCGGAACTGGTTGTTCATGCCCAGCACATATTTAGGGGTGATGGTGCCATTGTAGATCAGGTCCTCCTTGGTAACATCCACCTGCGCCGTTCCGTAGAAGGCCAGGATATTCTGTTTGCCGGTCCTGTCATACACAAAAGGCTGGCCTATATTATTGAGACCACCGTAGTTATAGCTGTACAGGGCGCCGATGGGTTGCCCGGCAATGATATTGGCGCCGCTGGTGATCATCTGCGAATTGGCGAATTCAGTGGCTTTTACTGACAGCACCTTATTGTAGTTGAAAGAACTGGTCACCTGCGTCCGCCATTCAAATTTCTGGCTGCGCAACAGGGTGGCATTGACCAGGAATTCAAGACCACGGTTGCTGATGGAAGAGGTATTGGCATTGTACTGGTTGAAACCGGTGGTAGGATCAGCATCCAGCATCCCAAACACGTCGGTGGTTTTTTTATTGTACCAGTCCACTGAGCCCGACAACCTGTTCTCCAGGATGGTGAAGTCTATGCCGAGGTTATAATTGCGGGTGGTTTCCCAACGGAGCGACTGGTTCTCCGGCGTCAGCACATCCGTAAAGGTCAGCGGTGTGTTGAGGCGGGTATTGAGACCGGTAGAAAGGATCAGGAAACTGCCGTTATTGCTGCTGGGCACATTCCCGTTAAAACCGGTGGCAGCACGGACCTGAAGGCTTTTAGCCCAGCCCCAGTCTTTTGCAAACTCCTCTTCGCCCAGGCGCCAGTTGACACCGGCAGACCAGAGCGGTTTGTATTTATATTTTGGATCTACCCCAAATAAATTGGACTGGTCAATCCGGAAGCTACCGGTCAGGATATACTTTTTCCTGAAGATATAGGTACCCTGGCCATAGTAGGACATAAAGCGGGTATCCACCTCACCCTGGCTGAAATAATTGGTGCTGCTGAAACTGGTGTAATAACCCAGGTCGGCAAAGGCCGGTGTTGTAGTAGCATTCAGGGCGGACATATTAATGGGCTTGCTGATCAGGGTCTGCCCGTCCCAGCCAAAGTAGGTGGTCTTATAGGACTCAGCCCGGAGCTGCTTTCTTTCAATACCCAGGGAGCCGGTCAGCTCATGGTCCGTACCGAACCGATGGTTCAGGTTGGCCTGCACCCGCAGCGTATAGTTGGTAGTACTGTTATTGGTCTTTGTCAGAATATTGCCCTGGGGCATATTGGTGAACAGGGCTTTACCGGTAGCCGGGTCCTGCAACGCCATATTATTGATCAGTATCCGGGTATTGTATGCCTCATCCGTCTGCAGCTGGTCAACGATTGCCTGCTGCCGTTCATAATTACCACCAATATCCATGTTCAGCCAGGGTGTGATCCGGGCATTGAACCTGCCCTGGAAACGGGTGCTGGTGAGCTTATTGGTAGTGGTATTGCTGTTCAGCTCCTGGTAGGGGTAATAGCGGGAATCATAGAGACCGGCGTCCATCAGCTGTTGGTTGGTGGCATCCATGAAAGGCCTATCCATATAATTCCGTGCCGGCGCCAGGGCAACCGGCAGCGGCTTTCCATTGGCGTCCGCCAGGTGTTCATAAGGCATGAAATCAGAATAGGAAGCCGTTTTGCCATTGCTGTTATTGGCCTGTAGATAATTGCCCCTGAAGTCCAGCGAAAGCCAGTTGGTGAAGCGGTAGGTATTGGCCAGGTTCAGCATGAACTGCCTGTTACGGGATCCCCGGTTCACGGGCGTTTCCTCTACATAATTACCACCCAGCATATAAGTGCTGCGTTCATTACCGCCACTGACATCAAAGTTGAGGTTGGTGGTCTGGCGGTGCTGGTAGAACAGGTCTTCGTATTCTTTCAGGTTATCATAAGCGCCCAGGGCAGCCAGCTTCTCATCGGCCTGCTCCTGCGTCAGCAGCGGGTTGGACACGGCTGTCTGGGTCATGCCGAACAGGATCTGCTCCACCGGGTTCATCTTATAGATGCCCAGCTGGTACAGCAGGTAACTGGTCTTTGCAATATTGAAATAATCTTTTTGCAGCGCCACAAATTCACTGGCAGGTGCATAGTTGAGGTAGCTGAAATCCGGTTTAGACTGAAAGGCCTGGGTAGCACGCAGCGTAAAGACCGGCTTGCCGGATTTGCCGCGGCGGGTTTCCACCACAATTACGCCGTTGGAGGCCCTTACCCCGTAAATGGAGGCGGCAGCCGCATCGCGCAATACACTGACAGATACAATATCCAGGGGGTTGATGGAACGCAGGTCTATCTCGGTAGGAAAACCATCCAGTACAATCAAAGGCGTTTTAACGGCATCAAAAGTGGATACGCCGCGGATGGTCAGCTCACCCGTTTGTCCATTGTATACCAGGCCGGGCACTTTTCCTTCCAGGCTTTCCAGGAAATTACCCGTTACGGCCGTACGCTGCTGGTATTCCTTTTCAGACATCACGGAGGCCGCGCCCGTCATCTGGTAGGTGGGCATTTTCTGGTAGCCCGTACTCAGAGATACTTCCACGGTGGAGAGACTGCTCTCGGAACGGGACAGGGCGGCAGTGATCCTGCCGGCAGCTAATTGAGTGCGGGAAACGGTGATGCTGCGGGAATCATAACCCACAAAAGAGATGAACAGCACATCCCCCTCCTGCACGGGCAGGCTGACCGTACCGGAGCCATCAGTAACACCGGATACCCGGCGCTGGCGGACGGTAACGGAAGCCCCTACCAGAGGCGCACCGGTAGAATCTGTGATGCGGATCAGGATGGGCGGCCGGGCGGCCAGTCCGGGCTGTTCAAGGGCAGGCGCCGGCGGCGCAGTTTCCCCGATGCTCTTGCGGGACAGCACGATGGTCTTGCCCTGAATGGTATATTCAATAGACCTGTTCTTCAGCAAGGTTTGCAGGAATTCTTTCAGCGGCATGTCAGCGGCCTGGATGGAAACGGGCCGGGCGTCCTTGATCAGCTGTTCATTGTACAGGACCACAAAACCGGTCTGTTTCTTGATCACGGCAAATACCTGTTTTAAAGGGATATCCCTGGCGGACAGCGTAATATTCTGCGCAGTACCTTCCGCATGTGCCGATAAAAAAGCAGTGAAGAGAAGAAAAGAAAGCATTCGCATAATTCTCAGCGTTTGCGCCGACAGCCGGAAGCCCTTTGCCCGATCCGTATTCCCATGGTTCCTTCCATACAGTCCAGGGCTTTCCGATGCCTTGGCCAACAGATAATCCCGGGCAGGAAAATGCAGGGCATTCCAACCGCTCATAGCAGTTTTTTGCATAATTTGTGAACAGTTTTGGTTGTTAAATTGGTAATAGCTGCCTATTTGAACAGGCCAAACATTTTCCGGGAGTGTTCGCCGCACTTCCGGTTTTTTTTGGACCTGTCCAATGCTTATTGCACCGTCCTTTCAGACGATCACTGCGTTGTTACAGGATAATGCTTATCAATTGTTGTTATGGAAGAATCGTTAGTCGCCGGCCTTCTATGCGATAGTGTACGTCCAGTTTTTCCAGCACTACCATCAGGCCGTTCAGGCTGATATCTTTTGACATCTCTCCGCCTACTGTAATATCAGGTATCCCCTTTTCATAGACCACTTCAATGGCATACCAGCGCTCCAGCTGTTTCATTACAACTTCCAGCTTTGACCCGTTGAAATTGAAGAGGCCGTTTTTCCAGGCCATTACTTTTTCCAGGTCTACTTCCTGCTCCACTTTCAGCTGCTGGTCCAGCGTAGCCTGCTGTCCCGGTTGCAGCGTCACCGACTGACCGGCTGCTTTCACCCGCAGCATACCCTTCAGCAAAGTGGCGCTGAGACCGCCTTCATCACCATAACCGTTCACATTGAAATGAGTACCCTGTCCGCTTACTTCAGCCTTGTCCTGCACATTTACTACAAAGGGCATGTCCGGGTTATGGGCCACTTCAAAATAGCTTTCGCCGGTTACCGTCACTTTTCTTTCTCCGCCGGTGAACAGGTTGGGATAGCGGATAGAACTGCTGGCGTTCAGCCAGACCTTAGTACCATCCGGCAGGGTGAGCTGGAACTGCCGCCCACGGGGTGTGCTCATCGTATTATAGACTACCCTGTCCCCTTTACCCTCGTAGTAGAGGGCGCCATTCACCAGCCTGGCCATTACCCCACCCTGTAATGCAATAGAGCCGTTCTTCAGGGTATCCAGGGATACCAGGGAACCATCGGCCAGGGTCAGTAAGGCGCCCTGACGGCCAGGTAATATTTCATCAGTGGCAGCCACAGGAACAGGAGCTGCCGGCTTTTTGTTGAACACATAGAAATAGAGACCCGATCCTAACAGGAACAATACAGAGGCCGCTGCCATCCAGTAACCCAGCCTGTTTGTCCGGGACCTGGCGGGCATGGGCACCACCTCAGCTGCTATATCCGCTGCTATGGCCTGCTGCCCGTTGATGGACTGCAGCATGGCTTCCAGCATAACATCGCTTTGTCCTTCGCTCAGCCTTGTACCAGTGACAGGCACCAGGTCCATCTCACCGCTGATAGCGGCCAGGCTCCTGGCGGTCTCTTCATTGGCCAGCAGCGCCTGTAAACGGGAAAGCTCTTCCTCCGTGGCCGTTTTGGCCAGGTAGCGCTGAAGGAGGCGGACCTGTTCGGCATGATCATGTTGCTGTTGCATAGGTATTCAGTATAATGACCCGGTTTTTCGGGTGATGTATTAGTGGACCGGCAATTATTTTTTTACCATCGACAGCAGCCGGCCAATAGCAGCCAGCCAAAGACATCCCTGCTGACCAGGTAGGCCCGGATCACCCGGATGGCTTTCAGTAAATGGACCTTAAAGGTATTGGGAGCAATATTCATCCTGGCTGCGCCTTCTTCCCGGCTCAGCCCTTCCATCTTGGACAATACAAAAGCTTCTTTTTGTGCAGGGCTCAGCAAGGCCAGGGCTTCCTGTATCAGCTGCTGCATCTCCTGCTGGTAGAGGCGCTGCCCTTCAGGCGTAATGGCCGGCGGCAGGTGGTGCAGCAGTTCTTTTTCCCGGCGTGTGGCTGTTGACTGATTGCGGAGTACATTGAAAGACCGGTTCCTGGCAAGGGTGAACAGCCAGGCGGCCAATGAGTGCAGTGCAGGTAATTTTTCCCGGTGTGCCCATAAGCGCATGAACACATCCTGCGTGATCTCTTCCGCCAGGATCACGGATCCCGTATAGGCAAGGGCAATTTCATAGACCCGGTCCTTGTACCGGTGGAACAGGGCCGTAAAGGCCGACTGGTCAGCCTGGGCAATCCTGGTCAGCAGGGCTGCTTCATCATATTGAGGGGGACTAATTGACAATAGTGTTTGGTTACGCCAGCACGCAAACTATACTAAAAAAAGGAAATAACAGCAGGCAGGCCGGTGTTACTGACTGCCTTTGGTTCGTCCCCAATTAAAACAGTACGCAGCGCGTAAAGGTAGCGGGCGGCTATCAGCGCCTGGGCCAAAGCCCGTCCAGCATGGCTTCCAGCCGGACCAGCCCGTCTACCCTGCCTGCTTCCAGGTCAAAGATGATCTTCCCTTCTTTGTCTACCAGGTACAGCTGCGGAATAGCGGCGGCCTTATAGTTCCTGATCAGCTCATTGTTGCCCATAATATGGATTCCTTTAATGGCATACTTCTCCTTTGCCTTTTCAAAATCGCCCAGGTCCTTATCCTGGGTGATATAAATTTTCACCAGCTCATTTTCCGGTATCCCGGCCGTCATCCTGTTGATGTCCGGCATTTCCTTTATACAAGGCACACACCAGGATGCCCAAAAATTGATCAGCACATAACGTCCCCTGAACTGACTCAGTGAGCAGGTTTTACCATCCATATCCTTTACGGTAAAAGCAGGCGCCATTTTTACCTTTTCCCGCATGGAACGGACCGTCAGCCCATGCAACAGTTGCTTTCCCTGGTAACTATCCTGCCATTCTTTTGGGAAGGCATACTTAAATATATAGATCAGGCTATCAACCGGAATAAGCGTGAAGTTGGTATAATATTTAAACTGGTCAAAGCAATAGTAATAATGCCCGTTATTGGCAATAAACAATAAGCGTTGCGCCATTTCCTTGTTTGCCAGCACCTGTGCAATGGAAAACAGGGAATCGCTCTGTGCCGTCATAAACTTATTGTAGGCCTCCATGGTGAGGTCATGTTCTTTTTTAGTAAAAGCATTCAGCTGGTCCATTCCCTGCATGGCGGCGTCTTCCATATTTTTCAGGATTATGGATCGAAGGATATCAGCACTATCCGTCCCTGTTATATTTACCTGTCCGGGCCCAGGGCCAAAGTAAAAGTTTCGGTACACTATCTGGCCGGGAACTGAGCCGGGGTAAGAAAGCTGCAGTGACCCTTTTATGGAGTACAGGCTATCCCTGATCACAATGGTATCACTGCTTGCAGGGACCTTCTTCTCCCCTTTTCCATTATCATAGCTGATACTAAGCTTGTCCTGTTGAATATGCTTTGGCAGGATGATCTCGAACGAAGCCGTTGTTTGCGCCACAGCGACAACAGGCACCAGTAAAAAGAGGAGTAGCATTCTGTTCATATGAATAGTTAGTATGGTACAGTTGTATCCGGGTCTGCTGCCCTTTCCATGTTACTGTCATTTACCGCTGGCAGAAGGCACTGAAAGTAGGGATTGAAGGTGCAGGCTGTTGCCACAACCTTGTTAAAAACGCCAGTTTGCGGTCATTTTTAACAACCCCCTAAGCGGAATTGGGCTTATTCTATTACAAGAATCAAGGAAAATTGGGTTTATTATGTTACAAATAAGAGCATAATTGCCCTTATTCTGTTACAAAAAAGCCATAAATTTGGGCTTATTATATTACAAATGAGCTTTAGCCGGATTGCCGAAGGGCACCTAATAAATTGGAAATCAAAGAAATCAAGAAAACCTTTGATTATACGAGGAGCAAGACAGGTTGGAAAAACGACCCTAGTCCGCTCCTTTGCAGCCTCCTATCCGCATGTTATCTTTTTAAACCTGGAGAAACCGGCAGATAAAAAGTATTTTGACGATTTCGACGATGTCCAAAATTTGTCGGAAGCATTATTCCTGGCAAACAATATTCCCTCCCAGCAGATAAGCAATACCTTATTATTCATAGATGAGATCCAGGAGAGCCCTAAAGCGATCCAGCTATTAAGATATTTCTATGAAGAACTGCCAGCTTTGCATGTAATCAGTGCAGGCTCTCTATTGGAGTTTGCCATTAAACAGGTAAAAAGCTTTCCGGTGGGAAGAGTGGAATTTCTCTATTTGCATCCCTTAAACTTCTATGAATATCTTGCTGCCGCCGGCAGAAGCGATCTGCAAAAACAACTTGAAACAATTCCACCAAATCCTGCAGCACACCAGCTATTGATGGATCTTTTCCACCGGTACGCTATTATTGGCGGAATGCCTGAGGTCGTAAAAACGGATATTGAGCAACAACAGCTTTCTAACTTAGTACAGGTATATGAAAGTATTTGGGAAACGTATAAAAATGACGTTGAAAAATATACTTCCAACGATACAGAACGCAGGATCATCAAACACATCATGGATACAGCTCATCTATCCCTGGACCAAAGAATAAAATTTCAGGGGTTTGGCAATTCTAATTACCGATCCAGGGAAATCGGAGAAGCCTTCAGAACGCTCGAAGATGTAAAGATCATCAGATTAATCTATCCCACGACAGAGACACAGCCTCCTTTACAAGCTGACCTGAAAAAATCACCAAGACTTCAATTTCTGGACACGGGACTTGTCAATCATTCACTGGGCATACAGGCCGAAATGCTGGCAATGGATGATCTGAACAAAGCTTACAAAGGCGCCGTGATCCCGCACCTCATCACCCAGGAATATATTTCATCAGAAAATCTTACTACCCAAAAACCAAATTTCTGGGTAAGAGAAAAACTCCAGTCAAATGCGGAAGTTGATCTGATATATACTTATAAAGGGCTGGCAATCCCTATTGAGATCAAATCGGGCCCAACAGGAACTTTACGATCGCTTCACCAATTTATAGAAGCAGCGGATCATCCTTACGCCATCAGGATGCATGCAGGTAAATTCAATATTGAGAAACTGACCACCCCCAATAAGAAAGCTTATTTGTTAATGAACCTTCCCTATTATCTTGGGACTACGTTAAACCATTATATTGAATGGTTTGTGCAGCAGGATCACCACTGATCAGCCCACCATCTCCGTGGGCAGGAAGCCAAAATGCTTTTTGAAAGCTGCAGAAAAATGAGAGGGATTTTTATAGCCCAGCTCCAGCGCCACTTCCTTCATCTGGAGGCTTTGCTCCTTCACCAGCTGGTTGGCCTTTTCCATCCGGATCTTCAATACGTAGGAGTGGATGGTACTATTGAATATTTCTTTGAATCCTTTTTTGAGCTTGATCTCATTCACTCCCACCAGTTGCGACAGTCGTCTGATAGTGGGCGGATCATTATAGGCATCATCCAGTATGAATCTGGCGGAGCGGATCTTTTTGATATCGTCCTCGTGCAGACTTTGCCTGGGCGTCACTTCCACAAACTGGTAGTGGAACTGTTCCAGCTGCAGCAGGATCAGCTCCAGGACTTTTATCTCCAGGCACAATCGCTGGAAACTGCCTTTCCGGGTGCAGGTCCTCAACTCCTCAATGATGCGCCGCATATCATGGTTCATGGGCAATGGCTTTGCAGCCAGGCCGGTATTCCTGCCAGCGCGGATATGTTTGGCAAAGTCATCATGGATCTTGTTGGTTTTACCGATCAGGGTGAAGTAAAAATCCTTGCTGAGCAGGATACAGAAAGCATCCAGGAGCGTATCACTGCTCAACCGGCATATCCGGCTGAGATGCCGGACATATTGCAGCTGGTGCAAGCCATCAGCATTTTTCAGTTTATCATGCGGACCTGTCCCTGGGTAGATATCCCCGCTCAATACAAATTCCATGAGGATGCAATCCTTCTCCACCGTCAGCAGCCAGTCCATATTTTCTGTAGTCAGGAGCCTGGTATCCAACGCCACCAGTCCGGAAGTACTCAGCTGCCTGATAACAGCCTCTTTGCCTGCGGCCTGAAACAGTGCAGACCGGTCCTGCTGCTCAATGATACTTTCAATATTATGTTCCTCCGTTACAGCTGTCTCCCACAACAGATGATCAGCAGAAAAATCAGGAACCCGCTCCGGCTTTACCTGAGACAAGAAATTCATGATAGCGCTTGTTTGAGTGCTTAAAAATAGTTTACTACCTTATTTTGTCTGGCTGATATCGATCCGTCAAATATACCTTTCAATTCAGCCAACAAAGTCATGATTATGTCATAGAACGAGGTATTATGGATACGGCAAATGCCCGGCTCATGGAATGAGTCGGGCATGTTTCATGGCAATAATAACTACCTACCCCTTGATCATCACCAGCAGCATTTTAAACGCAGCAATGGCATGTACCGAATGGGGAATATTGGCAGGCAGGATGATCATCTCCCCTGTCTGTACCTGGTGCGGCTCTCCGGAGATGCGGATCTCTGCCTGGCCGTCAATAACGTGCACTACGGCATCAAAGGGCGCGGAATGCTCGCTCAGCTGCTGTCCTTCATCAAAGGCAAAGAGCGAGATATTCCCTGAAGGGTTCTTGGTGATCTGTTGACTGACAACACTGTGTCTGGCGTAAGCAATTCTTTCCAGCGGAGAGAATACGACTGCTTTTTCAGCTGTGGACATAAGCATTCATTGTAGGTTCGTCCATAAAAGAGAACCTTTGTTTACTGTAATTTTTGTTTGGTATATATCAGTATCTCTATCGGCAGAGGCAATCCGGGTGTCAGGGTCAGGTTAAAGCGCATGGCGGTAGTTCCTTCCTTTTCCAGCAGGCTATAAGTCCCTTTGATGCTGGCCTGACTGGAAGCCATCCCGCCTTCTGCGCCTTCCGGCAACTGAATGCCTGGTAGCATGTCATCCGGATCAATACTGCCTCCTTCCGGCGGATCGGCACGAAAACTGCCATTGGCGCCCTCCAGTGTTAGTGTATTGCTGCCACCGTCCTTTACACTGAGGTTGATGTCCACCGACATCATAAACGGCATGGGGGCTTCCTGGAATTTATCAAAGAACAGACGAATGCGGCCATCGCCCAGGTCTTCCACCAGCAGCTCATGCGTTCCACTGGCCATAGGCATTGTGCCCATAAAAACCGGGCTGATCTGCGCGGCATAGCGGCCTGCCAACTCATATTTGCGGATCAGCTCAGGTGCGCTGGCAGCCTTATCATCTTTCTTACAGGCCGTCATGACTGTAAGCAGCAGCAACATAAACAATATCCTGTTCATAGTTTAATGGGTTTTTACCTGGCTAATTATCTTTTACCAGGTTGAGTAAAAAAACACCGTCCGATATCTCCACCAGCAACGACAAACTATTGTCGGCTATCTTTCGGATACGGCCATTCTTCAACTGCATAGGTCCCAGGGGAATATTGGTATTGATGGTGATGACGCCATCATCCGAGACCTCCCAGCTGCCTTTGGCATCCGTGAAGGTTACCGGGCTGGTCACCTGGAACTGCAAAGCTCCATCGGTTTTGAAATCGAAGTATTTCTGAGCCTGGGTGATGAACATCTCATAAGGCGGGCTGGCAGCGGTTTGCCCGATGATCACCCTGGAGCCGGACTGGTCCGATCTCCAGCGGGCGCCGGTCAGCTTTTCTTTGATGGCCGCCACCGTCAGTCCCGCAACAGGATCTTTGGCTGGAATGACCTCAATAGCTACTGTGTTGGAGGTTTCCGCCACCGGCTGCGTCCTGGCCGCCAGCACCTGCAACTGCTGCGCATAGGCCGGCAGGAGATCAATGGTAAAAGTAAATCTACCTGTACCATCACTTTGTCCCTTTTGCAGCAGCTGGCCACGGGCTGCGATGTATTTCAGGGAAAGCTCCACACCAGGATCAGCCTTCCCGCTGATGACGGCCGTACCAGCCGCCTGCTCCACCACAACAGTTATTTCCGCAGGATCTCTGATGGCTGCGTTCTCCTTGCCGCCATCGTCTTTTTTACAGCCTGCTGGTAAGGTTGCCACCAGCAGCAGGACGCCCCACAGTGCATTATTGAACCATTTCATTTTTGCAAATTATTTAGTCAAAATAATAGATATAGTTCGTCAGCCACTCGGGCGCGTTGATGAAGACACAGCCTCTTTTAACCGTCAGCCGGGAAAAATTGGCCGCAAAATCCTGCTCCTGCAGGTTATTGGGCAGCTTTACTTCCATCAGCGAAGGATTGTTGGACAGGCTCAGCAGTTTCAGGTTCAGCACATGGCTCAGGTCCAGCGTGGTAATATCCCCGGCGCCATAAAGGGACAGCCGTTCTATAGAAGCCGGCGCCTGTATAGTAGCAGCAGCCACTTTAAAACTGGCCAGGTACAACTCAGTCAGCTGCGAAGCCGCACTGAGGTCCAGCTGGTCTTTGGTCCCCTGGACAAGATAGAGGGTTTGCAGACCGGTTGGCAGCTGCAGCTGGTTATACGCCTGCACCGCTCCTTCCAGGCGCAGGTAATCCAACTGCCGGAAGCCGCTGAAATCCTGGTTATCCAGCCTTCGTGTAGATAAAAACAGCGAGCGGATACCGGCAGGAATACTATTAAGCTGTGTCAGGCTGCCCCTGTAATCATTGTCGTACATCAGCATCTCCACTTTCAGGGTGGTCAGCTCCGGATTCAGGGTCAGCTTTTCCAGTTTGTCCAGGTAGTTCAGCGTCAGCGATTCCAGTTTTGATTTGCTGACATCAATAGTGGTGAAAGCGCCATAATTGATCCGCAGGCTGTTGATGGCGCTGGCTTCCAGGGCCAGTTCCGGTCCTGCGGCAATGGGGTTATCTATCTGTACCTGTTCAGCATTCACCGTATTCAGGTTGCTGTTGGTATTCACACGGCTATTGTTCAGGTATAGCTGGGTCAGCTGCTGCTTTGGAAAAACAACAGGAGCAATATCCACGCCCGTCAGGCTTACCTGGTGCAGCTTTGTATTGCCACTGAGATCCGCCGCAAATAAGGAGGGCTCAAAAACTTCTGTAGGATACCACTCTTCAAATTTCGACTGCTCATAATTCCAGGTCAGGGTTTGCAGCTCCGGCATGGTCTCCAGCTGTTTAAGGCCCGTGGCCATGCTGTTGATCACCTCCATGCTGCTGGCATTCGGAAAATGGGCAAAGCCATGCAGTACACCTTTGGCATTGACCAGGTACGCTGGCTGGTTGCTGAAATCCAGGTAGAGGATGGTCCTGGTAGCGGCGTTCAAAGCCATATTGGGATCAACAAAGTACAGGCTGTCGTTAGCGGCCGTTACATAATACAACCCTTCCAGCTTTGCTTTTGCCCGGTACACTACCAGGGAGTCCCCCAGGTTGCTTTTCACGGCGGCATCCTGGATCTTCTCCATCAGGTCGCCCAGTTTTTCAAACCGGTACATGCGGATGAACTGCATGGCCCTTTCTGCCAGGTAGCCCTGGTATTCCGGAGAATTTTCGTCTATTTCCACCGGCACATCCACTACTTTCAGTTCCTCTTTTTTGCAGGAATGCAGGACCGTGAGCTGGAAAGCCAGTACTATGAGTATGATATTTTTCATCTGAAGCTGTTTCATTTTTTAAAGGATCACCATGCGTTAGAAAATTTCCCGGATATTGATGCTGTTCTGGAGATCAACGGATGATTTGAACAGGAAGGCATTGAACACAGCATCATTGGTGGTGATGCGGCACCAGTTGCCATGCGCTTCCCGGCTGATGATCTCAATAATATAATAGCGGTTTTGCTGGATCCGGATGGGCATGATCCCGGCCATCCCCAACTGCCTGATCCCCGTTGCATGCACGGAAAACCCAAAGAGCAGCTCTCCGAAACTGTAGAAATATTCCTCATCGGTCTCAATAATGAGCTTGTTCCCTTTCAGCTTCCAGCTGGCGTCTGAGAGTACCTGTTTGTCCAGGTCCAGCTCAGCAAAATAGCTGTCGGGATACGCAATGGCGGCCTTACCGCCGGACTGCAGGTTGAAACGGATGCCACCCAGGAAATTTGGCGTCTGCGCCAGCAGGTCTTCTATATAGGTGGAGCGAACAATGTATTCTTTAGGATATTTCTCCCTGTTCTCCGTAGTAAAAGAAGCGGAGGACCAGGCGCCCAGCACATCTGATTCGGACAAAACCGTATTGGATACTGACTGTGCGGCAAACCAGCTGTAATCCATGGCTTCCACCTCTTCCGGCGTAGCCCAGCTGAAGGGATTACTGTTAACCAGGCTGGCGGTAATAAGCCGGTTCCCGAAATCCAGCGAGGCTTTCAGGTAGCCCACATTTTCCTTTGTTTCCAGGTTCAGCACTTTCAGCTTCAGGGTAGCATTGGACACAGGCGTCTTGATGGTCATAATAATGGTATTCTCCTCTGTTTCCGAAACCTTCCAGGTCCCCTTGCAATGGATATAGGCATTGGTGAACATAGGCGGCGTGAACAGCATGACCGAAGTGCCATCCCTGTAGATGGAGATGCTCCGCCAGGCCATGGCATACAGGATGGAAGCCATGGCTTCCGAGGGCTTGGGAATATTGTCCATGCTGGTCCATTCTTCCTTAGAAGCGGACATCCCCTCCCGGTACCAGGTCCCAATGCTCAGCTTCTGGATCACCGGATTATCCAGGTTGGGTGTAGGCTGTGTATTGTATAGCACTACTTCCTCTTTCTTACAGCCGGCAACTATGATGACCAGTGCAAACACCAGCATGGCTATTTGTTTCTTCATTACTTTTCTTTATTGGTTAAATACTTAATTCAATGCTTATACTGAAATACCTTTTCGGTTGAGAGAACCGGGTAATGGACTTTGTTCCTTCCCGGAGAAAATTATCTATATGGGGCAGCAAGGCAGGATTGGTCAGCTGACGCAGATCGTCCCAGCGCCAGTATTGCCGGTTGAAAATATTGTATACACCTGCCCGCAGCGTCAGCTTTGGCAGCACCCGGTAGTAGCCCAGCAGGTCCACTGTGCTGGCGTCCTGCAGGAAGAGGGATGGGAAACTGCGCTGCACTTCCTTGCTGGCGGTTTTTTCTATAAAGCGGGTATCCGTTCTGTCCTTTGCCCCGAACAGGTTCAGCTTCACGCTGGCATACCATTTTTCTTTTTTAGCCAGGTAATCCAGGGCCAGCAATCCGGTGAGGGGTTGTACGGCCAGCATGCTGGTGCCATAGGAGGTAGTGCCTTTTGCGTAGCTCACAGCGGTGGTCAGACTGAAGCCCTGCAGGGGCGCCCAGACCTCGCGCAACTCCCAGAACATACGGGCATCAATACCGCGCAGCCTGGCGGATCTCCGGTTCACATTGCGGGAATAGGAAAGGTTCCTGCGACTGTTATCCAGCGCGCTGGTCACCTCAATGGTGCCCTGTTCCACATCAATAAAATTGCTGTACGCAGTGGTATACAGTCCCAGTGTATAAGTTACCAGTCTGCCCGAGCCGGCTATTTCAATTTCATGGTTCTGCGACCTCTCCGGCTGCAGGTCCGGGTTGGATAGCACCAGAAAAGAGGGCCAGGAGGAAAAATACTGGAAGTACTGCTCTTCAGGCGTAGGCACCCGGAAGCCGGTAGCATATTTATAGCCCAGCTGGAAATACTCATGGAAATGGTAGTTAGCGGTGGCCAGCCAGGATACACCCTGCTGCTGATCATCAATGGCGGCATCCGGCATTTTTATATCCTGCAGGTTGCGCATCAGGTGATCCATGTAATAGGTATCATTGGCATGATCAGGGTTGCGGTCGCGGGTCTGGAAATGATCATAGCGGACGCCCAGGCCGACACTCAGCCTGGAACTGGCTTTTATTTTATCCAGCAGGCTGAACTGGTAACCGGTACGGGCTACGGGCCGCTGGAAGGAATAGGCATTGGTGAAAGTACCCATCTCCTCGCCAAAGGCATAACGCCGGCCCATACGGATAGTATAGCCATCTACTTCATTGGAAGCACGGGGCCGCTCTACATCCACATTCCGGTTATCATTGTATTTCCCGGTGACAGTACCGGTGGCACTGAGCTGGTGCTTACCGGCAATTCGCGAAGACCATTCTTTCATCTCCACCGTCAGCCTGGCCACCCTGTCCCTGATCTCCTGGCCCCGGTATTTATCGCGCCGCCCTTCATACACCAGGTTAAAATTGCCGTTATCAAAAAAATTGGGACGATAATATTCTGACCAGGTCCTTGCATCGAGGTAGGATTGCTGCAGATTGGCAGCCACACCCAGCTTCTCTATCCATCCTCCTACCGGCGTATAGGCATAGCTGAACGTATAAGACTTGCTAAGGGTCTGGTCATGGGAATAATAATATGGCTTATCAGCTGAGGTAAAGATATCCAGCGGTTCCTGCGACCAGATCTCCGCATCCACTTTTTTGTCCAGCAGGAAATAGGAGAGATCGAAACGGTGTTCAACCGAAAGCTGGTAACCGATCTTACCCAGGAAAGTATGCTGGGTATAGTCCATGGGATCAACGCGGGTAGAAGTGATATTGCGACTCAGCTTTCCGTATTCAAAATTATTGATAGCGCCACCTTCCCGGCGGGCAAACATGGCCAGGCCTTCCCATTTGCCTTTTTTTACCGCAGCACCGGCCAGCACCATCCGCAGGTCATCCTTGCTGTTATAGGAAGCCTGTGCAAGGGCGCCAAAATCTTTGTCCTTCCCTATCAGGTCCGATGCTTTCCTGGTAGTATAATTGACAGCGCCACCCAGGGCGCCGGAGCCTACGGCAAAAGAGGCGGCTCCTTTCTGGATATCAATGGCCGAAACAAAATTGGGATCAAACTCAATACGGGAAGCATTGGACAGGCCGTAGGCGCTGAACACCATGTTCTCATGGATCTCAGGCTGCAGAAGGCCATCCACACTGATGGCAACCCGGTTAGCCTCCACACCCCGGATAGCGAAACCCCGGTTGCCGCCCCGGGAACCGGCATAAGATATACCAACCCCCGGTGTGTAGCGGACCAGGTCCCGGAGATCCGTGGTCATTTCAATGGCCAGCTGCTTTTGGCCCACCCGCACGGCGCCTATTTCCCTTTTTCGTTTTACACCCTGGATGGTGACTTCCTCCAGCTCCCGGATGCGCAGCGAATCAGTGCCTGGCAAAGTATCTTTTACTCCCACCTGTGCGGACAGATCAGCCCAGCGCAAGGGCAGCAGCAGCAACAGATATACAAACTTTCTTCGCATAACAATTAATTAATTCATCCCGCTTAACTCCCCCGATAAAGCAGACAAAAGCAGGGTCCGTCCATTGTATTGGGCTATATTATCCGGCGTCACAAAGAGGTCCGGCTCCGTAAAATCAAGTCCTTTCAATACCAGCACATAGGTCCGTTCACATTCCTGCTGGCTATTGACATCAGTGATCAGCTCACAACCCTCCTTTTGTTTGCGGCGAAAAGTAAATACCAAGTCGGCATTAAGTTCAGTGCCAAACACATCAAGAGGTATGTTCACAAAACGGAGTTCCTCCGTCCCCTGCTCGTAGCGGTACAGCCTTCCACGCAGGTCAATCTTTTTAAACCGCCCTACCCCATTATCGCTAAAAGTGAGACTGATGGAAGGTTTTGAAAAGGAGGCGATCTCGTTCCGGATATCAAACCATAATAGGTCACCGGCTGTATTCATCCGGAATATTTTGGTGAACAGCAGGGCATTATCAGCCCAGACAGCATCAGTGGATCCATTGGTAAAATCTGCATCCTTGTCAAACTCCCGCTTGCTGCAGGAGAGCAGCAATACTGACAGCAGGAGCATATAACCTGTATGTTTCATGTGGGCTTATTTTGCAGATAAGGTATACCCGTTCTGCAGGGCAGGCAGATACAGCTCCTGGAAAGCAGGATCATCATAGCCGGCATACCTGATCGCGGGATACATATAAAATCCTATCCTTGGTTTGGTCAGCAGCAGCTGACCATTCACTACTTCGTACTGGTATTCATAATACCAGTACCTTTCCAGCTTACCGGTCTGGTTCAGCACATCATAATCGTTCTTCAGGTAAAAATAGAAACAGATCTTATTGTTGTACACAGCATATTCTTTGGCTGACAGCAGGGAGCCGCCATTGACGTTAAAGCCGTTGCCTTCATACTGCTCGCCAGCCAGCGTGCCGGGTCTGGGAATATGCGGGCTGAAGAAGAAATTGTTCAGCTCCATGGTCCTGTCCGTCTTCAGCACAAAATCAAAATTGATGGCATAGATCTTAAAAGGATCAAAGCTGAAAGCGGATGTGCTGAGCGCCCAGTTTTTATCCGTAATGGCATTGTCTGCCGGGCTATTGCTTTTAAAGGCTGCTATCCTGCTGCTGAAGAAGGCATCTATCTCCGCCATTTTATCATTGAACAACTTCAGCTGTTCCCCTTTCTTCAGCAGGTGCGGGATCTCTCCATGCAGGGACTGATTCAGGAGGATATTCTCAAACCTTGCTTTGTACAGGTCAAAAAGGCTGGTGGACTGAAAGGTATCCGCCAATTCTTTAAAATGTTTATTCAGGCGGATGGCCAGGTCAGTAAAAGTATTCCGGGCCTGCACATCACTGTTCACCAGGAAATTCTGGTCAGCTGTCACCAGCTCTTCCATCACAAAATTATAATAGTCTGTTTCTGCCTTTACAGGATCCCGGAAGGCCAGTGCGAACAGGGAATCCAGCTGCTCCAGCTTTTCCTGCTTGTCCAGCAGCAGTTTTGTTTCATCATCAAGGTCCAGCTCTTTATTACAGGCGCTGAATATGGCCAGGGCGAGTAACAGGAAAAGCCCGGTCTGTCTGTGTATGTATCTCATTGAAGGGTGTTTTTTTAAATGGTTTATCTGGTTCCTTCCACTGACGCTTTCACCGGTATGGGCAGCATCAGGTCTATCAATAACTTCAGCTCCTTTTTGGTTCGTACATAAATACCGGTCAGTTCCCCGTCGTCACTTTCCGGTAGTGGCTGGCCAATAGCGCCGCTACCGGAGCTGGTGCGGATGATCCCGTCCGTACCACGCAGGAACAGGGTATCGCCGCGGGCTTCCAGCAGGGTCTTTATGCGGACCGACAGCTGCAGCGGCATAAAGACCGTATTGAAGCGCTCAAAGCTGATGTCCACAGCACCGCTGGGAAGGGCAGCCACTGTTACAGTACTGCTTCCTCTTGTCAGGTATAGCTGCGGTATGCTGCGGGTCTCTGCATCGTAATAGATCATGCCGATCTCACTGCTGAACTGACCTGCTATTTCTTCGGCCAGCGCCTGCGTACCATGGTCCTCATCCTGGTAATCGCCTTTATCAGGCAACAGACCGGGATTTTCCAGGTCCGGTGAATAATGATCATCCTTGGAACAGGCCAGCAGCAACGGCAGCAACAGGTATAACAGGTATTTCTTCATACTCACTTATACTTTACGCGCCACAATAGCAATGGCATTGATATTACTTTCGTGTTTTTTAAATGTCCTGCGCATGGTTTTTATACGTTGCCGCAGATCAGCATGCGTCAGCACATTGTATACAATCTTCAGCGTGCGGAAAAAGCCTTCATCCTGGATCACTCTTTTGGGCTCCAGCAGGTGCATGGGATTATGATGCACGCTGACCACTTCAAAACCTTCTCCTTCCATCAGCGCCACCCATTCGGCAGTTGTCAGGGGACGTGCAGGGACACGGATATTGGCACTGATCTCCTTGTATACACTTTGTTTGATGGCCTCACTGATATTGTCCGGCTTGAGGCCCATTTCATGGATGCCATAATAACCACCGGGCCTGAGCAGACGGGCGGCTTCCCGGATAATGGCTTTTTTATGCTCCAGCGATTGCATGGTCAGCATAGCTTCCCCGTATACCCTGGTAGCACAGGCATCCGGCAGCGTGGTTTCGGCAGCATCTGCCACAATCATTTTCACCCGGTCATACCGTATATTCCTGGCGGCCAGCGCAGCAGCCTCCTGGTTGTTATCCACGCCGGTATAACTGCTGGGTTTGCGGGCACAGGTCAGCGAAGCGGTAAAACCTAATCCCGGCGCAAATTCCACCACATCATCGGCGGTCCCGATATCCATATTATCAATCAGCACGCGGGTCAGTTCCCTGCCGCCCGGGCGTAATACTCTTTTCCCTACACGGGCCAGTATCCAGTGTCCCTGTTTTTGATTCAGTTGTAATTCTATTGCCATAACTGGGTTATTTTTTTACTGCTTGTTTGAGTTTTTATTGCTTTGTCTTTTGTCCAGCTGGTAACTGACCCCCACATAAATAGCGCGGGTTGGGCCGGGCATAAAAAAAGCAATATTGTTTACCGTGAATGCCGGGAAAGGCATTGGCGGCGGGTGTATCTGGTCGTTGATAATATAACTGGCGGCATAATGCCTGTTGCCGATATTCTTTCCTTCCACGTAAAAGCTGAAATGTCTTACGCCTTCATACCCTATCCTGCAGCCATAAATGGTAAAGGCTGGTTGTACCAGGGTGTTCTGGTGATCCACAAAGGCAGGCTGTGGCTGGCTTTCCAGGCTGGCTGCTACAAAAAACTGTCCCTTATTCCGGTATTCCAGCGAGGCGCTGATATAGTGCGGCGGTACGCCGGCCAGCTTATTGCCGGTATATTCTCCCGAGCTGAAATAGAAATCACTATAGGTATACATGCCGCGGATCATCAGCTGATCTTTTCCTGACGCACTGAATATCCGTCGGATGGGTATGGCCATAAGTCCTAACTCAATACCCCGGTGTATGGTGCGCGGATAGTTCCTGGTCTCTTTTACGCCCAGCACAAAATCTTTCACTTCCAGCAACTCGTTGCGCAGCCAGGAATGGTAAAGAGAAATATTCCAGCCAAAGCGGCTCCCTTCATAGCGGCTGCCCAGCTCAGTTGTCAGGGCAGTCTGTTTATCCAGCCGGACCGCAAACAGCTGTTTGGGGCTGGTGTTGATATTATCGGTCACTGCCGTACCCACCAGTTCATCAAATGTGGGCGGTTCATAGCTGGCACTGATATTTCCAAAAAACTGCAGTTCTTTCTTTCGGCCTGCCTGGAAAATAGCACCCAGCCTGGGATTGACAGCATGATACTGCTGATCCAGGGATATCCTGTCTGAATGGAAATAGCGGTATTTGCCGGAGGTATGGCTATACCAGGGCCGCAGGTCCGGATCGGGAAAAACATCCCGGCTGTTGCGTGTATTGGTCACCGCCTGCAGTCCGGCAATCAGGCGCCAGCGGTGGTTGACCGTCCAGTCGTCTTCCGCAAAAACGGTCAGGTTGGCGGCTTTGAGCCTGTCTTTGCTGAACATATAGGAGTCCAGTCCATCTTTATTGATATGGCCCCTGCGGCTGATGGATCCGTAACTGCCAATCAACCCTGCTGACAAACGGTGCTTACCCAGGGTATGCACCAGGCTGATGGTAGCACCGAGATCATGACCAGCGGAACGCTGGGTGGACAATACGATCGGAAATACAAAGCGATCCTGCACATGCTGGTAATAGACCGCCAGGGTAAGATCGGTTTCAGCGGCCAGTTGCACAGCCATGCGGTGACTGACGCGCAGGACAGTGGCTTCCCGGCCGGGTTTATCGCGGGCGATATCCGGTCCCATAGAATAAGGAAGTACTACGCCTTTATTCAACTGGGCAGGATCTTCTTCAATCATAGTCAGGGTCAGCGGCCCTGGCACATCAAAATCAATATGAGAAAAATTGAGGTAAGTGCGGGTATCCACTTTTTCCGATACCCGGTAACCGAAGTTGGCGGCAAGTCCTGCTTTATTATTGCTGTTGTGCTGGCGGAAACCATCCTGCCTGCTGGCTGACAGGGCCAGGTGTGCATCTTTATTATCCCATTGATCGCCCAGCAGGGCAGTAACTGAGCCATAACCAAAGGAGCCGCCTTCTGATTTGACGGAAAGCCCCTGCTGCTGCCTGCCGGTCCGGGTATTGAAATTGAGGGCGCCGCCCAATGTGGCTGCGCCATAACCGGCGGCATTGGCGCCTTTGAACACTTCTACCGAAGCCGCCAGGGACGGGTCCATCACACCGATGATAAAAGAACCGTCTGCAAAATTGACGGGAATACCATCCTGCAATAAATAAATACCGCGTCGCTGCGGATTGCTTTGAATACCGGAACCGCGGATACTTAAGCGGGGCTGGTCGTTGGCGCCAAAAAATTCCTGGATGATCACCCCCGGTTCGTATTTCAGTGCATCCTTCAGCGTTTCCAGTCGCTGCACAGCCGGCTCCATCAGGGCCAGCGAGCTGCCGCCGGGAATGAGGCGGTGATGGCGTTTGAGACTGGCCAGCGAGGGACTGGCTGACAGCGCCCTGCCGGTCACCAGCACCTCTTTGAGGTATACGGTTCTTTCTTCCAGCACTACTTCATAGGATTGTTTACCGGATTCATTCCAGGCTACGGTGAGCCCGGTTTCCAGAGGCTGAAAACCGGTATGAGAGAAGACCAGCGTATAGTTTCCAGGATGGCAGGCAAGCCTGAAAAGTCCTTCCTCATCCGTAGTTGTTCCGGTGGACAGGTGTTTGAAGCGAATGGAGACCGCAGGCACCGGCTGCCCTTCCCGGGTTAGTATCCTTCCTTCCAGCTGCATCTGTCTTTCGTCCCTGCCCATACCCATCAACAACAGCTGCATGCTGCAAAGGCAGCAGGCGAAAAGAGATGGCAGGTAATATTTCCGGAAAGATCGCATAGCCAGTCTGCACAAAACCAGTGCTGAAAACGGCCTGACAGCGGTTTGCTTTCAACAAGGGTTAGGTGTATTGATAATTGGGTTTTTAAATGCCCTGCGAAAGTAGAACGGACAAAATCCTTTGTATACCCAATTTGGAAGTATAAATAACGAAATTGGAAAAAAAGGGCTACCAACGGCCCTTTAAGCGCAGTTTCCAGCGCCAGTAAGCCATGGCATTATTTTTTAATGAATGTCACAAACATTCATTTATGGAAGCAAAACAAATTATCCGGCAGATCATCGCCCTCTTTGACAATAACGATACCGAAGGGCTCATCAATATTGTTACTGATGATTTTGAATGGATTATGGTTGGCGATATGACCGTAAAAGGTAAAGAGGAGCTGAAAAAAATGTTTGCTGCAAGCGGAGATATGGAAATGCTCAGCGCTACCAAAGATCACTTAGTGGTAGAAGGCAATACCGGCGTTTGTGATGGTATTGTCACCATGAAAGAAAACGGGGAAGAAAAGGAACGGCATTACTGTGATATCTACGAGCTGCAGGGAGAAAAGCTGAAAAAGATGACCACTTATATAGTGAACAAGCGATAGCTGACCCGGATTAACTTATTGTTTTCTTTCCAAACTATCGTAAATGGCTTGGGCATCCTTTATACCTTGCAGGCATTATTTCCAGACCGATGCCCAAGCCATTTCCAGATACATTGATCTTCCAGGAGCTTGCAAAAGGTAATACGGTTGCCATGGAGCAGCTGTTCGAAATATTTTATGAACGCCTTTTCCTGTATATCTCCCAGCTCATCAAATCAGATACTGTTGCGGAAGAGCTGGCCATGGATGTATTCATGAAGCTCTGGACAGGCCGGGATCACCTCGGTGCTATTCAAAACCCCGAAGCCTACCTGTTCCGCATTGCCCGCAATAAGGGCATTGATTTTCTCCGGTCGGCCGCGGGCGACCAACAGCTCGGGGATATGCTCTGGGAGCAGATCCAGGCAGCAGACTCCTACCAGGCGGACCAGCCCCTGCTGACCCGGGAATTTGAAGAAAAACTGCGGGAAGCCATCGGACTGTTGCCACCCCAGCGGAAAAAGATTTATCACCTCAGTCGCGAAGAAATGCTCTCGCATGATCAGATAGCCAGCAAACTGCATATTTCCCGCAGCTCGGTCAATAACCAGCTGGTGCAGGCCCAGCGATCTGTCAGGAGCTACCTGGCCAAATCACTCGACCTTACCACCCTCCTCATTATTACCGGCTTATTATTTTTTGCGAACCAATAGTTATTGGTCTTCCACCACCCGTCATATAGTGTGAACAAAACCATCCGGAAGCGCCTACTATCATGCAAAACTGGAACAAAGAAACCTGGGATTACCTGGTTGACCGATATTTCTCCAACAGCATCACAGCAAGTGAACTGGATTCCTTACTGGAGATGACCAGGTCCGCAGCCCATGAGGACATGCTGGCGGCCGCCCTGCTGGAACAATGGGAAAAAGCAGGCCATCAGTCCACCGGATCACTGGCCAAAGACAAGCTCAGCCATTTTATGAGCAGGGCCGGCATTACAGCTGCGCCGGTTGTTCCCCTTCGCAAAAAACAGCGGCCCTGGCTGAAATATGCCGCAGTCCTGCTGCTGGCCGCCGGCGCCGCCACTTATTTCCTGGTGCAGCAACGCCATAGCCAACCCGCCGGAGACAGGATCATCGTCATGTCCCAACCGGCAGAACATGCGTTGAAGCCTGGCGCAGATGGCGCTACCCTGACTCTCTCGGACAATAGTGTTATTGTGCTGGACAGCGCGGCCGACGGAATTATTACCGTGCAGGGGCAAACGCAGGTACTGAATAAAGACGGCGCACTCAGCTACCAGGCCGGCGGAAAGGCGGGTCAGTCGCAGCTCCTGAACACACTGACCACGGCAAGGGGAAAACAATACCGGCTGGCCCTGGCGGATGGCACTAAAGTATGGCTGAATGCAGCCTCTTCCATCCGTTTTCCCACGGCATTCAGCGCCAACGAAAGAAGAGTAGAAATTACCGGGGAAGTCTATTTTGAAGTGACCCAGCAAAAAGAAGCGCCCTTCATAGTACAATTCAATGCGGCGCCCGGCCGCTCCGGTGAAGTACTGGTGCTGGGCACGCACTTCAATATCAATGCCTATGAAGATGAAAACACCGTACGCACCAGCCTGCTGGAAGGCAGGGTGAAGATCAGCGGGGAAGCAGGCCAGTCAAAAATATTATTCCCTGGCGAGCAGGCCCGCCTGCACAGCCACTCCGGCCTGCAGGTTACGCGGGAAGTGGATATGGACGCTGTAGTGGCCTGGAAGAACGGCTATTTCTCTTTCCATAAGGCAGACCTGCCCACCGTCATGCGACAGATAGCGCGCTGGTACGATGTAGAGATAGCCTATGCCGGAGCCATCCCCGACAGGCAGTTTGGCGGAGAAATAGCCCGCACCAGCAATGGCGCGGAAGTGCTGACCATACTCGAAGAAAGCGATGTCCATTTCAAAGTAGAAGGAAAAAAGATCACTGTACTGCCTTAAACGGCAGCGTAAAAATATGAGGTAGCTGAAATAAAAAAACCGCCTTGCTTTCGACGGTCAGGCGGCTTATGCCCGGAAGCGAAATTTCAGTTACCTGTTACCAGAACGCAACCTGTTTTTTCACTCCAAACATGAACAAAAGTATGCAAAAAAGTACTTGCAGGAGCTTTTTGATCTTCAACAAGCCCCCTGTAACTCAAATTCAGTTAATGGTAAAATTTACAGCCCTGTTGCTGCTGGCCGCCTGTATGCAGGTCAGCGCCAACGTTACCGCCCAGAAGATCACCATATCTGAAAAAGACGCTGATCTTCAACGGATCTTTAAAACCATCCGAAAGCAGACTGGTACTGCGTTCTTTTTTGATGAGCAATGGCTCCGCGATACGGAAAAAGTGACCATCAACATGCGGAACGCCTCGCTGGAAGCTGTGCTGGACAGCTGCTTCCGCCACCAGCCGCTCACCTACTCCATTGTAGGCAGCACGGTGGTGCTGAAGAAAAAGGAAAGGATGGAAGAACCCGGCATGCTCACTTTATACAAGACCATCAAAGGCCTGGTAGCCGATGAACAGGACCAGCCGCTGACCGGCGTTTCCGTCATGGTGCGCGGCACCACAAAAGGCACTTCCACCAATGGCGCCGGTGAATTCAGCATTGACGCCAACCCCGGTGATGTGCTGGTATTTTCCATGATCGGTTATAAAGAGGCCACTGCCACTGTAGGCGCCGGCACAAACGTCAATATCCGCCTGTCCGTGCTGGCCACAGAAGGCAGCCAGATAGTAGTAGTTGGGTATGGCGCTATGAAAAAGAGCGATCTGTCCGCAGCGGTATCCACTGTTCCCGATATGCAGCAGATCAAGAACCGGCCCGTACTGAACGTGGCAGGTATGATACAGGGTAAAGTAGCCGGCGTTACAGCCATCAGCAATGGCGGCCACCCCAACAGCTCCCCCACTATCACCATCCGTGGTACGGGTTCCCGCTCTTCTGAAAACGTATTGTTTGTAGTGGATGGAGTACCCAATGCGCCTTTCAACCCCTCGGATGTTGAATCTATCGTTATATTGAAAGATGCCGCTTCTGCAGCTATCTACGGAGCTTTCACCGGTGCTGCCGGTGTTATCCTGGTCACTACGCGCCAGGCCGCCAAAGGCAATCCCGGTGTTACCTATGAGGGTTTTGTAGGCGCCAAAACAGCCTGGCGACTGCCGCAATCACTCACTGCCGAAGACGAGGCCAAAGTAGCCAACCTGGCCCGCACCAATGCCGGCATGCAATTGCAAAGCGGATGGGACGCCAGCCTCAACCCTTATGCACAGGTGACCCGGACCGACTGGATGGACCAGATCTTCCGCACCGGCATGATCCAGCGCCATACCGTATCCCTGAACGCAGGGACCGATAAATTTTCTACCCTGCTCCAGGCACGCTATGAAGAAGAAGAAGGTACGCTGGTGAACACCTACGCCAAAAACCTGTCCCTCCGCTTTAACGCACATTATAAACTGAACGATCACGTTAAATTGCGCCAGGAGCTGTTCTGGAACAACAATGACAACCGCGGAACAGAAACCTCCAGCGGTTATAGCGGTACCATCCTGTCCGCTATCTATATGCCCCGCTCCGCCACCCCTTATTATGATGACGGTACATTTGGCGGCACAGGGCCAAGGGATTCCGACTACCTCGGTATCCACGGCGATGCCATCAACCCGCTGGCCACCCTGCTGCGCAACAACCCTTATAATAAAACGGGCGATATCCAATCTGTATCTGAAATAACCATCTCGCAGCTGCTGCCCGGTCTCAGTTTTATTTCCCGTTTCTCTTACCGCACCAACAACGGCCTGTACAAAAATTTTGAGCCCAAACGCACAGAGCCCGGTAAGCCGAACACCATGAATACCCTGAGCTATTCCAGCAGCAAATACTATCAATGGTTCTGGGAAAATACCCTGAACTATAACAAGGTGCTGGGCCGTCACAATATTTCGGCCATGGCCTCTATGACTGGCCAGGAAAGCAGCTCCCGCTCTTTCAGCGCCACTGCCCGCAGCTTTGAAAATGAATCCGACTGGGCGCAGTTCTTTGTGAATGCCGGCATTTTTGACCAGGACAAGGCTTCCGATAACCAATGGAAAGACAGGAGCGCCTCTTATGTAGGCCGCCTTTCCTATAGCTGGGCCGACCGCTATTTCCTGACCGGCAGCTACCGCTATGATATGGCCGGCAGACTGGCTTCCAGCACCCGCGGCCAGGGCTTTCCCGGCGTTACCGCCGCCTGGAAACTCAGCTCGGAACCCTTCTTTGATGTACAAAGCATCAACCTGCTGAAAGTACGCGCCAGCTGGGGCCGCATCGGCAACCTGGGCTCTATCGGCGTGAACTATGCCTATCCCAAGCTGGCTTCCAACCATACCTACCAGGTAGGTGAAGGAGGCCCCAACACCCCAGCCCTCTATATTGACTCCAGGCATAATCCCGACCTGGCCTGGGAGTCTTCTGAACAAACTGATATCGGCCTGGATGTTACTGTACTCAACAATAAGCTGAACTTCACCGCTGATTATTTTAAGAAGCGCACGTTCAACCTGATCAAACAACAGGACAACGAATGGACTGCTACTTTCGGCTATAACCCGCCTTACATCAACCAGGGCGAGATCCGGAACACAGGGCTGGAATTATCCGCCACCTGGAGTGATCGTATCGGCGAAGTATCTTACCAGGTGGGCGCCAACATCGCCACCCTGAAGAATAAAGTCCATTACATTGACGATAACCCGAAATCCGCCTGGACTGATGGCGCTACCTGGAGAGGTGTCATGTCCCCCTATCGCTCTGTGGTTGGTCAGCCCATCTATAGCTTCTGGCTGATCCAGACGGACGGGATCTTCCAGACAGACCAGGAAGCGCAGGCCTATACCGGTAAGAACGGCAGCCGCATCCAGCCTGATGCACATGCGGGCGACCTGAAATTTGTGGATGCAGACGGTGATGGCAATATTGATGATGACGATCGCGTATTCATGGGCAGCGCTTTCCCCGACCTGACCTATGGCTTTACCGCCAACCTGACCTGGAAGAATTTTGACCTGAGCATCTTCCTGCAGGGCGTCAGCGGTGTAAAACTTTTCCACGCCTTCAAGCAAACCACCCTCAACGGTGCAGAGCAGGGTTATAACCGCTGGAACAAGATCCTGGACGCCTGGTCGCCCGAAAACCCCAATTCCACTATTCCGCTGATCCGCGCCAATGATCCCAACAAGAATTTCCAAAGGCCTTCCGACTGGTTCCTGGAGAACGGCAACTATATGCGGATCAAGAATATCCTGGTTGGCTACACCTTCAACCATATCAAATGGACCAATGGTTTGCGGGTATATATAAGTGCAGATAACCTGCTCACCATCACCAAATACTCGGGCATGGACCCCGAAGTAGGCGGCATCGGGTTTGACGGCGGACAATTCCCCGTATCGAGAGTAGTAGCCATCGGCGCCAAATTAAACTTCTGATCATAAACTGACAATAGCATGTATCGCAATAACTATATCGTATTCCTGGCCGCCCTGCTGATCTTCAGCACGGGCTGCACAAAAAACTGGGTAGACACAAAGCCTTATGGCGAACCCACCACCGCTTTCTTCTGGCAAAGCGATGTTGACCTTGAAAAAGCAGCCGCCGCCCTCTACGTCCCGATGCGTTATGAGTCCACCTGGGGCCGCGACCTGTTCTGGGTGCAGAACGCCAGTGACGACCTCATTGTAGGAAGGGCTAAAGCGGATGGCGAGAATATCAAGAATTTCATTCCCACCGGCCGTGAAGGGTATATGAAGAACGGCTGGAACGATCTGTACTGGATGCTCAACAAAGCCAACCAGACCATCACCGGCATTGAGAACGCCGTCAACGTAACAGAAGCAGTACGCAACCGGACACTGGGTGAGGCTTATTTTGTTCGCGCCTTTGCGCATTTCTGGCTGGCCGCCACCTGGGGCCATAAAGACCAGGGCGTTCCCTTTGACGGTCCGGAGAATACGGAATACGGCACCCGCATTCCCCCGCAGCTGGCCTCCGTTACAGACAACTACGCTAAGGTCATCAGCGACCTGGAAAAAGCCGTTGAGCTGCTGCCCTTCTTTGAAAGCTATGGCAGCGAAGACCGCGGCCGTGCCCACAAAGCAGCCGCCTGGGCCTATATGGTGAAGACCTATGCTTACTGGGCGGAATATGACAACAGCAAATGGGGACTGGTCCCTGATCTCTGTGATAAAATAAAGAACGAAGGCAAACGCGCACTGATCAGCAATGCCGGCGGCAGTAAGAAAAACTATGAAGCCGTTTTCAGCATTGCCAATAACTGGAGCTCCGAATATATCTGGTCTGTAACCTCTGGCGTGCAGGGCGGCTCAGAGTTTCCCGGCGTAGTACTGGAAAATACCGGCTGGGGCGTATACAATGGCTGGGGTTATTTCCAGCCCACGGAAGAACTGTATGAAGAATATGAAGCCACCGATCCCCGGAGAGAAGTGACCATCTTGAAATTCGGCGACAAGTTCACCTACTTCGGCGTGGAAAGACAATACTTTTCCACCAACAGCCTTTCCGGTTTCCAGATCAACAAATACATGGAACCATATAAGTATGGGACGAACCAGAATGCAGGCACTAATAATATGATCAACCCCAGTGGCGATTATCCCACTACCGCCCTCAACCTGTCGCTCATCCGCTATGCAGAGATCCTGCTGTTCAAAGCCGAAGCGCTGATCCACCTGGGCCGGAACGGTGAAGCGGAAGGACCGCTGAATGAGATCAGGAACCGTGTAGGACTGACCCCTGTCAGCTCCCCCACCCTGGCCCAGCTGAAACATGAACGCCGCGTAGAGCTGGCCTGTGAGTGGACCGATCGCCTGAAAGACCTGAAACGCTGGGGCGACTTTGACAAGATCAGGGCTGCACTGCATGGCAGAAGGCATACAACCAACACTGACCCGGCTTCCCCTTATACCATTCAGCAGGTATGGCCTGTCCGGAATTTTGATCCTGCCAAACATATGGCCTGGCCCATCAACCCGGATGAGGTCTCCAAAAGCAACGGCGCCTACAAACAGACGCCGGGCTGGAATTAAGGAATGTTTACCTTTTATACCGGAGGGGGCATGCAGGATGCTGTATGCCCCCTCTTTATTTAACTTTGCTCACTATGTTGAAGTCCTTACAAAGATTGGCTGTCAGTCTGCCGCTCCTGCTGCTGGTGTACAGCAACCAGGCCCAGGAAAGGCCCGCCACCGCCAACAACGGCCATAGCCACAATGATTATGAACAGCAACGCCCTTTCTATACCGCCTATGAAGCTGGCATGGGCTCTGTAGAAGCAGATGTATTCCTGCGCAACGGCAGGCTGATGGTGGCCCATGAAGCCGGTCATATCAGGCCAAACTATACCCTGGAAGAATTGTACCTGAAACCCATTGCTGCGCTGTATGCACAATATGGCGACCGCGTATTTCCTGATACTGCCCGCCGCCTCCAGCTGCTGATAGATATCAAGGAAGACTATACCACCGTACTGCCGGCGCTCATCAGCCAGCTCAATAACTATCCCGGCATTTTTGATCCCACGCGCAACCGGTATGCCGTGAAGGTAGTACTGAGTGGTAATACCCCGCCGCCCGCTGCCTTTGCACAATACCCTGATCTTATTTATTTCGATGGAAGGCCAGCCATTCCCTATACAGCTGAACAGGTACGCAGGCTGGGCATGATCAGCGCCGATATCAGCAGCTTTTCCGCCTGGAATGGCAAGGGTACGCCGCCCATGGCCGATCAGCAAAAACTAAAAGAGGTGATCCAGCGCGCTAAAGCCCTGGGTATCCCTTTCCGGTTCTGGGGCACGAAGGACAATGCCAATACCTGGACCGAACTGGAGAAGATGGGCGTGGACTGGATCGGGACTGATCACCCGGCCCTGCTCCAGGATTTTTATACCAAAAGAGCCAGCACCCAATACCAGCTGTCAACACCCTATAACGTATATAAACCCACGCATCAGTCGGACGGCGCCGCCCGCAAACCAAAGAACATCATCCTGCTGATCGGTGACGGCATGGGCCTGGCCCAGATACAGGCGGCCCTCACCACCAACCATGGCAGCCTGCACCTGGCCTCGTTCCGGTTCATGGGCCTGTCGCGCACAGAAGCAGCCAATTCAGATATTACAGATTCCGCAGCTGGCGGTACCGCCATGGCCTGCGGCACAAAGACCAACAACCGGTATATTGGTATGGACAGCAGCGGTAAGCCCTGGCCTTCTTTGGTAGACAAGCTGGCCGCCACCGGCAGGAAAACAGGTATCATCAGCACCGGCGATATTACCGATGCCACACCGGCGGTGTTCTATGCCCACCAGGTGGACCGCTCAATGTCCAACAATATTGCGGCCGACCTGCTGCAAAGCCCGGTGGATGTATTGGTGGGCCCAAACCGCACGCCCTTTACCAATAATCCCAACCAGCAATTGTTACAGCAACTGGAAACCAAAGGCTTTGGCTATGCCCAAAGCCTGGAAGCCTATGAGCAGTCGGCAGCAGCCAGGCAGCTGGTGCTGCTGGCGGATTCGGTCTGTCGCCCGGTGAAGAGTGGGCGTGGCAATATGCTGACCCGATCGCTCCAGGAAACCATCCGTAGGTTCGTCCCCAATAAAAAAGGCTTTTTCATTATGGCCGAAGGCGCACAGATAGATTACGGTGGCCATGGCAACGACCTGCCCTATGCCATCAGCGAGCTGCATGATTTTGACCGGGCCGTAGGAGCAGCCCTGGCCTTTGCCGACCGCAACCAGGAGACCCTGGTCATTGTAACCGCCGATCATGAGACCGGCGGCCTCAGTTTCCTGGACGCCGATTACCGGAAGGGCCTGATCCGCGGGCATTTCAGCACGGACGACCATACCAATATCATGGTGCCGGTATTTGCTTACGGCCCCGGCGCCGCTGAATTCCTCGGCGTTTATCCAAATACAGAAATACATCACAGGATCAGCCGGCTGGCGGGGAAATAAAAAACAGGCTGCTCAATAGTATTGAACAGCCTGTTTTTTATTTAGGCGCTTCTATGCCAAAGTTATTTTAACCAGAAACTACCACTCAGCACATCCCTTGAGTTACCACCTACAAAGAGACCGAAGCTGCCGGGTTCCAGCACTGCCTTGCCTGTGGCATCATAGAAAGCCAGGTCCGTAGCAGCCAGTGCAAAATGCAGCTCGCGGGACTCGCCCTTTTTCAGCAGGACCTTCTGGAATCCTTTCAGTTCTTTCACCGGCCGGACAATGGAAGCCGTTACATCACGGATGTACAGCTGCGCCACTTCCTCACCATCCACTTCACCACTATTGGTCACTGTTACACTCACCCGAAGGGTATCATTCTGCTGTAACGCAGTATCTTTTACTGCCAGGTTGCTATAAGTAAATTGTGTATAGCTCAGACCATAGCCAAAAGGATACAGCGGATCGTTGGCCACATCGCGGTAGCGGCTGTACCAGTTGCCGGCGTTATCTGTGGGATTGGGCCTGCCGGTATTGAAATGATTGTAATAAACAGGGATCTGACCAAGTGCTTTCGGGAAGCTCATCACCGTTTTGCCGGAAGGATTGTAATCGCCCGCCAGCACCTGCGCAATGGCATTACCGCCTTCTGTGCCCAGTATCCAGGAATAAACAATGGCGTCACACAACTCCAGGATACCGGTCAGGATCATTGGCCGGCCGGCAGCTACTACGGCTACTACGGGCTTGCCGGTCTTCTTCAGTTCCCGGAGCAGGTTGACCTGGTCCTGGGGAATATCAATATTGGCCATTGACCGGTCCTCACCGGCCAGTCCACCAGGTAAGCCAATATTCACCACCACTACATCCGCACTGCGGGCCTTGCCAACAGCTTCCTGTATCAGTGCTGCTTTGGCAGCAGCAGTATCCAGTGAATAGCCATCACTGAAGCTGGCACTGGCTGCTCCAAAAGTGGCGGCCATACCTTCCTGCAGGGAAACAGCCTGGTTAAAATCACCCTGCGCGATCCAGAAATCAAACAGGTGTTTTTTCTCCCGGGCATACAATCCAACAAGGGCTATCTTTTGACCGCTCTTCTTCAGGGGCAGTACTTTGTTATCATTTTTCAATAGAACGATAGCACGTTTGGCGGATTCCAGCGCCTGCTGCCTGTGTGCGGCATTGAGCAGGGTGCTGGCTTCTCTTTGTTCATCGCAGAAAGCATAGGGATGATCAAACAGTCCCAGCTTGAATTTAAAATACAGAATCCTGCCCACGGCATCGTCCAGGTCTTTTTCGGAGATCCTGCCTTCTTTCACCAGCTCAGGGATATATTGTCCCATGGCCTGTGTTTCCATATCTATCATACTGCCGGCGGCAAAGGCTTTATCCGCAGCATCTTTTTTGTCTGTGGCATAGCCCCAGTTCACCATTTCTCCGATAGAGTTCCAGTCGCTCACCAGGAAACCTTTAAAGCCCCACTGATCTTTCAGGACATCGGTCACCAGGTACTTATTACCGGTAACAGGCACTCCTTCAAAAGTGGTGAAGCCATTCATCAGGGAAGCGGCGCCGGCTTCTACAGCAGCCTTATAGGGCGGCAGGTATTTGTTCCAGAGCGCCACGCGTGACATATCCGTGTAATTATATTCCTTCCCGCCTTCCACGGCGCCATAGGCCGCAAAATGCTTGATACAGGCCAGGATATGGGTAGAATCAAAATTACCCTGCAGGCCTTTCACGCGGGCGGCGGCCAGCTGGGCGCCCAGCCAGGGATCTTCACCGGCGCCTTCCATCACCCGGCCCCAGCGCGGATCCGTGCTGATATCACACATAGGACCAAAGGTCCAGTGTACGCCTGCGGAAGAAGATTCCAGGGCGGCAGTAGCGGCATTGCGCGTTGCGCCTTCCAGGTCCCAGGAGCAGGCTTCGGCCAGGGGAATGGGGAATATGGTTTTGTAGCCATGGATCACATCATAACCAAAGAACAGGGGAATGCCCAGCCTGCTTTGCAGGGCGGCTTCCTGTACCTGGCGGGTTTTGGCGGCGCCCACCACGTTCAGCATGGAGCCCACCTCGCCATTTTTGATCCTTTCTATTTTCTGCTTCCAGTCGGCATTACCTGATGCAGGACCGGTAGCCAGATCGCCCGAAAGCTGGTTGAACTGACCTGCTTTTTCTTCAACGGTCATTCGTTTCAGGAGGTCTTTTACGCGATCTTCAATGGGCAGATCGCTCCGTTTGTAGGCAGGGTTCTGTGTTGAATCGCCGCAGGCCATAACAAGCATCAGCAGCACACAGGGAAGGGTTATACGTTTCATATCAAAGCAATTAAATAAAGAGAACATATGATAAAGGGCTGGCAGCCTGTTAAGGGCGTCATCGTGCTGACTTGCACGGTGATGCGCCGGCTGCCCAAATTACTGTAAGCGGGGTATGAATTCCGATACTATACAAACATCATCCGGTATTATTTTAACAAGCCGCCCAGGCTGGCGTCAGCAACCACACGCGCCCCGTTCACTCCTGCTTTGAAAGCATTGATACTGCCCTGGGTCTCGGTAAAACGCCAGTCCGTTTCCTTATTGATATTGAACCAGACAAAGGACCTGATCTTCGGGAAAGTCTTTTCCAGCTGCACAAACATGTCATTGATCCAGGCAATCTTATCGCCCCCTGTGGATGAGCAGCCCATTTCAGCAATAAAGATGGGTTTGTCCGGATGATTTTTATTGATCCAGTCATACAGGTTACCGAAAATGGCGGAGAAGCTTTGCCAGTTAGACCAGGTCTGCGAGGTACCGAAATTATAGCCGTCCATACCTACCAGGTCTACATAGTCGTCCCCGGGGTAGTATGACTCCAGGGACTGGGGATTTTTAGCGCCGTTGACACAGTTGGGCGCCCATGCCCAGAAAGCGTTGGCAGCGCCTGCAGCTTTGATCCTGTCCTGTACATACCGGAAGGCCTGCACGTAGGTTGCGGCAGGCACCAGCTCTTCCCCGTTGATGCTCCAGGGATACCAGTCGCCATTGAATTCATGCGCAAATCGCAAGATAACAGGTTTGCCGAACAATGCTATTGACTCGCCATATTTTTTAATGTCATTGTCATACTTGCCGGACATCAGTTCGGTCAGCCCTAAGCGGGGCTCCCAGGTCACATGCGGCAGGTAACCGGCCGCAGACACCGTATTACAGAACGCAACAGGAAAATCCTTGTTACCATCCACATCCCAATGATCAAACATCATTGTAGTGCTGGCCTTTTTCCCATACCCGGCATAGCTGGACAGTGGTGTTCCCGAATCATCAAAAAAGCCCCAGTACAGCAGGTTGGCTGCTGCTTTTTCTGCTACCACCACCGTCACCGTGGCAGACTGACCGCCAAAGGACAGGTTGAATACCGCATTACCCGCGCTGGCAGGCAAGCCGCTGATATTGTAGGTCAGCGAGCCCATACCATTCAGCAAGGTACCTTCCTGCAATACCGCTGTCAAACCTTCCACACCCGAAGAAGCAATTTCATTGCCGGCTGTATACACCGCTCCATTACCTCCGGAATAGGACAGGTACAGGCTTCCTGTATACGCACTGCCGGCCACCGGCGAAGGTGTTACCACGGCTGCCGCACCACTCAGCAGCCCCACCTGGGGCGCCACTGCAGCTGAAGCATTTCCTTTATTACAAAAGCACGTACTTAGTCCTAATAGCAGACAAAGAATTGTTTTAGTCATATAAACCAGTATTATTTTACAAACAGGATATCGTCAAAATACACTACCTCATTATTTGGCACATTCCAGTTGTTCAGGCGCCAGCCGAACTTCCTGAAGGAACTGCCCTTGCTCCACATAGGTTTGGCGGCGGAAGACCCGATGGCAATTTTGTAATAGGTCCATTCAGGCCCTACAATAATGCCAACACCGGCAAAATCATTTCCATAACCTTCCGGCATACCATCTCCCATCAATGACATTTGGATACCTTCATTACCGGTGCCATTGGTAGTGCTCCTGGCCCAGAAAGTGATATACTGATACCCATCGTTCACAAACTGGGCAGTATTGAGCAGGCCGCCCGGCGAGTAGTTATTACCGTAATAGGTAATGGCCAGGGAGGCCGTACCACGTTTGGACACGCTGGTATTCCGGCCCTGCTGTGAGCCATAATCATCCCCATCGGTATTGGAACCAATATTGGCGCCGTAATCATCTGTGAATACTTTATAGGCATTGTCCACATTGACCAGTTCAAATCCGGACTGGGTAGTGCCAAAAGGTGTCACCAGGTCTACCGTACCCCTGTTGAACGCAGCCATGGCCGGCATGGTCACCACCATGCTGCTGGCTGATTGCGATACAATGGGCAGACTGATATCGGAACCGGTGAGGTTAAGGGCCGTTACCTTGTCCAGGTTCTGCCCGGTAAAAGTTACATTCAGCCCTTCGGAGACATTGATCTCCGAGGTAGCGGTAGCAGAAGGGAACAGCCCGGCAATATTGAGGTCCACAATAGTAGTAGCCTTCTCCCTGTCGATGCTGTAGCGGGTAGCATTGCTGATCTGCACAGCTACTACCAGGTGCTTGCCGAAATAGGCAGGGTCAACGATCAGGCTATTGCTCACCGCCAGGTAGAAAGTAGCATGACCTTTGTCTGAAACATCCAGCCTTGCAGGAAGCGTATACCCGGATGCCGGCATAGCCACATAGTTGCTGCCCAGCGTCCCATTGTCCAGCAATTGCTGGATAGTATCATTGTTCACGGTAATGTCCACACTGTAGGAGCCTGCCGCGGAACCGGACAGGGCAACGCCCAGGATAACATTGGTGGTTTCAGTAGCTTCATCCACCAGATAGTTCATTCCTGTTGGACTGGCATTATTGGAGGAGCTGGGCACCGGGTAGATAGCATTAAGGCCCAAAGACACATTGGCGCTTTGCGGCATATAGATCAGCTGCGTGCCATATTCCTTTGTGGAGTCATCCTTTTCACAGGAGGACAGGAACAGCAGGACGGCAAACGCAGTCAGTAATACGGCAGTTATTTTTTTACCATTCATAGCTCAATTTTTAGTGTTGTGCTGACAAACCAGGCACTGGCTTTTACCAGCCCGCATTTTGGATCAGCACCCCATTTGAAATATTGACCTCGGACTGAGGGAAAGGATAGTAGTTCATTTTGGGCGACAGGAATACCCTGTTCTGCACGGTCTTTGGCGTATACACAAATGCGCCCGAAGTATTCTTTGTAACCTGCACGCCTGTCACCGCCCTGCTCTGCACAGTAGCCGCATCACCCCAGCGGACCAGGTCCCAGTACCGGTGGTTCTCGAAGGCCAGCTCTACCCTGCGTTCCTGCTTCACAGCCGCCCGGAACTCCGTTTGTCCGGCAGCAATCACCCCCGGCAGGTTCACTCCCGGCCTGGCGCGCACCTGGTTCAGCGCCTCGCGGGCCGTCAGCACAAAACCATTGTTATTATCCGGTCCATAGGCTTCATTCATAGCTTCCGCATAGACCAGCAGCAATTCACCATACCGGAATACCGGCCAGTTGTGCGGGTTGACCGCATTGTTGACCAGGTCCACATTATCATTCATGAATTTTTTCAGGTAATACCCCGTCTTGCTGGCATTCACCCGCCGCATATCATCCGTGCCGCCGGGCGACTGGTCAATCACCCTACTGTTCCAGGTACTGCCATTAGTCACAATGGTAAAGCCCAGCCTGGGATCCCTGTTGGCATAGGGATTATCAGGCACAGCAGCGCCTGTCAGTTCATAAGCTTTTACCAGGTCGTCCGTGGGTGTGACCCCACTGTTCCCGCCGGCCGTGGCAATAGGATAATTGGCTCGTTCCAGATCATTACTGGCCGCGTACCGGATGGCCAGTATGGTCTCATTGCTGGTGAGCGTATTGTTACCGAGGAAATAGTTCCGGTAATTGCCATCCAGGCTGTTCCTGCCACCAGCAGCATCTGCGCGTTGGGCAAAGACCAGCGCTTCATTGGCGGCAGCGGCAGCAGCCTGCCATTTAGTGGCGCTGCCGGCTGCATTGTGCAGCGGGCTGGCGGCATACAGCAATACCCTCGCTTTCAGGGCCAGCGCCGCACCAATGGTGAACCTGCCGTCCTGGTTGGTAAAATCAGAGGTCTTCCAGTTGGGCTGCAGCGAATTTTTATAGGTATCAATTTCTGTGACGATAAAATTCACCAGCTCGTCAAAGCCGGACATGCTGACCGCGGGTTTATCCGAGGCGCTATAGGTCTGGGTCAGCAGGGGCACCCCGCCATACCTTTTGATCAGTTCAAAATAGAAATAGGCACGCAGCACATGTGCTTCAGGAATAGCATAACCCATCAGCGCCACATCATTGAGGTAGGTCAGCCGCGTATCCGCCGTGATAGTATCCCTGTTGATGGCCAGCATAGCCCGGTAGTTGCCGCCATTTTTCTGGAGGTATTCCAGGAAATAGTTGACAGAATAGATCCCGGCGTAATAATAGTTGTACCGGTCGTCAGGATTATTGAACTGGTTCCAGTTGCCATTATTGAACAGGTATACATCTCCCACACTGTTGGTCTGTACGGCCTCGTCCGTCACTGCGGCAAACAGGTTACCATCCAGCGATGAAAACTCATTGCGCTGCTGCAGATAGGCATAGGGTGCATTGGCCAGCTGGATCAGGCTGCTGTAGCTGCCGTCAACATTGTGCTGCACCGGTTGTGTATCCAGCCTGGTATCCAGGAAGTCCTTGCTGCAACCCGTCAGTCCGATGAAGGCACAGGTCACTGCCGCAATTATTGTTCTGTTATATTGTACGCTCATAACAATCGTTTTTAGAATTAGAAGGATAAAGAAACGCCTGCGTTCCATGATTTAATTCCGGGATAACCGGCAGGAGTTTCAGGATCCAGTCCGTAGTCCTTGTAGAAACCGGACCAAAGCACCGGGTTGACCGCCGTCACAAACACCCTCAATTTCTGGAGGTGCAGGTTCTGGACCAGTTGTTCCGGCATGGAGTAACCCAGCTGCAGGTTGCGCAGCCTTAAAAAGCTGGCATCCTTCATCCAGAAAGTAGAGTTGGTATAGTTATTAGTATTGCTCACCGTGGTCAGGCGGGGGGAACTGGCGCTGTTGCGGGTGTCTATCCCCTGTTCTGGATAATAGGCCCAGGCATTGCCGGCCAGCGGATAAATAGTAGTGTTACCAACAAAGGGGACCGCCAGGTTATAGGCTGAGCCCAGCAGGTTTACACTCAGACCGGAGGCACCCTGGAACAGGGCCGACAGGTCAAAGCTCTTGTACGCTACATGCAGGTTGAAAGCATAATAGAATTTAGGATAACCCGGGTTACCGATCTTAGTGATATCTGTGTTATCAACAATGCCATTGTTGTCCAGGTCTGCATAGCGGATATCACCAGGCTGCACAGGTCCGAAACCAGGAACAGGAATGCCTGATCTCAAAGTACCGTCGGCATTGAAATCTTCCAGCTGGTAAAAGCCCGTAGCCACCAGTCCCATCGGCGTACCGATTGGCAGACCGGTAGTATTGGAAAAACCATTCTTGTTGGGGATCTCCGCCTGGTAGTCGATCTTATTTTTAGCATAAGTACCCATCAGTTCTGCGCCATAGGTAAAATCGCCAACCTTGTCTGTATAGCTGATAGCCAGTTCTACACCGCTGTTGGTCACTTTACCAATATTCTGCAGTGGCAGCATATCTGCTCCGGTGTATCCCAGGAAGCCTGGCACCAGGTTATTGCGGGTGATGATCCCGCTGCGTTTATCCAGGAACCAGCTGGCGTTGATATTGATCTTGCTCAGCAGGGACAGGTCGAAGCCGGCTTCATACTTAGTGCTTTCTTCAGCGCTGATATCCGCGCTGGCAATGCGGCCCAGGCTCAACCCATTGTTATAGTTAAGGCTGTTGTTACCGGTAATGCTGCCGGCCACATACCTGTAATATTGCTGATAGAGATAACGGCCCTGGTTGGTCTGGTCATTGCCCGCTTTACCCACGCCTGCCTTTATTTTCAGCTCACTGATCCAGCGGTTGTCTTTCAGGAAGGGTTCATTGGACACTACCCAGCCCAGCGAGACTGCCGGGTAGAATTTCCACTGGTTGCCAGGCGCATAATAATCGGAGCCGCTGTAGCCTGCGCCTATCTCTGCTATATACCGGCCTTTGTAAGCGTAATTGGCCCTGGCCCCCAGGTGCTGCCAGCGATAGGTGATCCTGGAAGGATCTTCATTGGCATCGGGGATCAGCTCACTGGCATAGTAGTTCAGCACTGCAGAAAGGGCATGGTCGTTAAAGCTGCGATCATAACCTGCTACCAGGTTGGATTGCCTCCAGGTGGTTTGTCCAGAAGGATTATTGGAGCCAAAGCTGATCTGCGTGGTCCTGTCGGAAGTAGCTACGGCCCCTTCATAATAGCGGGCATAGGTGGCCGTTTTATTCTGCGCTACCCTGGACCAGGTATTGAAGGAAACGGACTGGCTCAGGTAAAGACCAGGCGTTACAAAGCCCAGGTCTTCCTTCAGGCTGAAATTTCCCTGCAGGGTCCTGTCGTGCGAAGTATAGATCCCCAACGCATTTAACTGGGCTACGGGGTTATTGGGGTACAAAGTATTACCGGACCAGTTGCCGGTGGCAGGATCCCTGACCGGGTAGATATTATTGGGATAAGTGGTCAGCTGGCTCCACCAGGCGGAGGCATTGTCGTAGTTATTGCTGCTCATGGGGTAGCGATAGCTTTCTATCCTGCCTCCCAGGTCAACTTTCCCTTCAAATATCTTAAAGAATTTCAGGTCGATATTGGAGCGGATGGTAAAGCGTTGCAGGCCGGCGTTGTTGCCCAGTTCTCCGTCCCTGGGTGCATTGAACAGGCCGGTCTGGCTCATATAATCCAGGAACAGGTTATACCTGGCCATTTCACTGATGCCGCCCTGTACATTGACATTGGCATCGGTATAATGCGCTATCTTCTTCAGGGCCTCGCTATACCAGTCCACATTGGTGCCGGTCCCATCCTTGTACGACTGCAACTGCGCATCGCTGTACGTGGGCGTCCAGGCATACTGGTTGCCGTTCAACGAATAGTTATCATTACTGATGGCCTGGTTATACAAACGCGCATAATCATATGAGTTATACGGCTTATTGATCTTGATAGCCTGCTGAATACCAGACACTACCTGTGCATCCACCCGGAACTCACCCGTTTTGGCCCTTTTGGTAGTGACCCACAGCACGCCGTTGGCGCCTTTCACGCCAAAAGTAGCCAGGGTCACGGGGTCTTTCAGCAGGGTGATGCTCTCAATTTCACCGGCCGACAGGTATTGAAAATAAAAGGAGATATCCACCTGGAAGCCGTCCACATAACAAACAATATTGGGATTATCGTAAGTGCCGCGGCCGCGCATGAACAGCCCGGCCTGATCATACCCGGGCTGGCCGCCATTCTGCGATACCATGAGCCCGTTGAGCCTGCCGTATAAAGTATTGGTCAGGTTGGCCACCGGCGTTACCGACAGCACCTCACCGGAAGTGGTGGAATAAGCAGCAACAGATCTTGTTTTGGGTATCTGTAAAAGGGGACCCGGTTCGTACACAACACCGCTTTGAGCGGTTTTGTCCCCGGAAGTATCTGTAGCAGCAGACTGGGCGCTGGCTGATCCTGCAGCGCCTGTAAGCACTGCCGCCAGGAAGAGGCCCACTGTTTTTATTGTCAAATATTTCTTCATATAGCTTGGTCTTCTGTGATAATAAGTTTGCACATTAATAGCCGGGGTTTTGTACCAGGTAACCCTTGTTCACCTCTGCCTGGGGGAAAGGATTCAGGAACTGCCTGGGATGCCAGAAACCGGTATACCGTACGGCATTGCTGAAATTGGTATTCCCGGTGGGCAGTGCATCACCACCGTTATTAAAGGCCAGGAAACGGATAGGCCCGCCTATGATGCCGTTATTGATATTGGCATGCTTCCAGTGCTTCAGGTCGTTGAACCGGTATTTCTCCTGGATGAACTCAACAGCCCATTCGCGCTGGATGATGGTCCTGAGCCTGGCCTGGTCAGTTTCTGTCACGGCGGGCAGACCGGCACGCTGATGGACCACATTGAGCTTTGCCAGGGCATCGGCCGGCTGTCCCATTTCATTATAGGCTTCGGCAGCGCTCAGGTAAAAAGCGGCGAGGCGGAAAATGGGAAAATCGAACCACTGGCGGCTGCCTGCCAGGTACCAGAACTTGGTGGGTTGACCGGCGCCAAAATGGTTCACATCTTTATAGTGGGCAGTCATATGCCAGTTGGGATCACCGGGGTTATTGGCGGCCTGCATTTCATAGCCATTCCAGTCGGCCTGCAGCCGCGGCTCCATTTCCAGGAATTTGGCAGTATACTCGGTAAAAGGCGCGTTCTGCCCAATGCCCGGCCAGGTCTGGTCTGTACCATCCGCCTTGTAATAATTTTCCAGCATGCTGCTGGACAGGACGGCCCCATTGGCCTGGTAATGAAAATTGGTAACGTTGAAAATATTGTAGGGACCAGCGCCACCGGTAGAAGCTACCTGCTGTTTGAAGGCCAGGATCACTTCCCTATTGCTGGGTGTGGAAGTAGCAGTACCATAGTCCGCCATCGGGTTGCCGGTATTGATGATGCCCAGTCCACCGGGACCTTCCGCTTCCGTGATAACGGCTTCGGCCGCGGCCATGGCCCTGCTCCATAATCCCGGATCAGTGCTGCCCAGGCAGATCAGCTCATTGTTACCACCCAGGTCCAGGTAGGGAGCGGCGGTATTGAACAGCGGGCGGGCGGCATAGAGCAGCACCTTGGCCTTGATGGCCAGTGCAGCACTCTTGGTCATGCGGCCCAGGGAATTCTCTGACCAGCGGGAAGGCAGTGCGCCGGCCGACTGATCGCACCAGGTCACAATAGTATCCAGTAAGGCTTTTACAGAAGCACGGGGGATGGCCAGGGAGTTCAGGTCGTTGAGAGATGACAGCGGGAAGCCTTCAGAAATAATGGGCACACCACCGTACATGATGAACATCTGAGCATACCGGTAAGCTATCAGCGCCTGCATCTCGGCCTTTACAATATCCTTATCGGCCTGGCTCATATCCGGCACCCTGTCGATATTCTCTTTTACCAGGTAGGCCTTACGGATACACTGGAAATTATCGGTATAGCCATCATTGCCATAACCTCCGTTGGAACCCATATCCTGGCTGTTGGCATTGGCGGTAAAGCCACCACCCATAATGGCTATAGTGGCCACGCTGCCGGGATTCTGGATCCAGAAAGCCTGGCTGCCAGCCAGCTGGTCGTCCGTATGGGGCGAGTAGTAGCCGGCGTAGTTCAGGCCCTGCCGCAGGTTGGCAAAATAGGCGGCGGCAATGGCGTTATAGGCATTGGAAGCACGGTTATATACAGAGTCTACAGTAGGGCTGCCACCAGGTGGCACCTGTAAGAATTCTTTTTCGCAGGAAACGCAGCTGAGAATAGCGGCAACAGCTACTGTGGCAAACAAGCTTTTGTACCAACGCTGCTCTTTATAATTAGTCATACACTGGTTTTATTAAAATGAAACATTGAACCCGACGTTGAAGGTCTTTATCAGCGGGAAGATGTAGCCATTGCTGTTCTGGCTGGTAGACTCAGGATCTATCCCATCCACCAGGCTGGTCCAGGTGATCAGGTTATTGCCATTGGCAAAAACACTGATACCCTTGATGCCTGCACTTCTGAGCAAGGGGTTATTACCAAAAGTATAGCTGACCGTCAGGTTCTTCAGACGCAGGAAATCAGTTGATCGCAGCCAGAATGTGCTGGTCAGTTTGGAAGCCTGGGAAGCGCCTTCAATAGCGTTCATGGCAGGATAGCTGATAGCGTCCCCGTTATCATATTTCTCCTGGGTCCAGCGTCCGTCATTGACGGCCTGGACAATCCTGTTGCCGCCATAATAGGTCCTGCTGATATCATAAGAACCTTTGGCAGTACCGATAAAGAGCGCAGACACATCAAATCCTTTATAGGAGAAACCCATCCGCCAGTTGTAGGCTATCAGCGGGAAAGTAGGATAACCGATGGGCACCATATCACTGTTGTCTATTTTGCCATCGCCATTGATATCCCTGTACCGGATATCACCCAGGTCAACCAGGTTACTGTAAGTATTGTTGGGCCTGTTGGCCAGTTCCTGCTGGGTATTGTAAAAGCCGTCGGCTATCAATCCCTTGGGTTGCCCGATCATATACCCTGTCTGGTTCATCCACTCGTAAGGATAGGGCGCTTCGGCCATAAATTCAATCTTGTTCCGGGAATAGGAGAAATTGGCCTTGATAAAATAGGCGAACTCATTGCCGATCTTATCATCCCATCCCAGTTCAAATTCCCAGCCTTTATTGGATACGCGGCCCACATTGGAAACCGGTGTACCGGCTACGCCGAAGTTGGCGGGAATGATAGAGGGCTGCACCAGGATATCTTTTCGCTTCTCTGTAAAATAAGTACCGGAGAAGGACAGTTTGTCTTTCAGGAATTTCAGGTCCAGCTGCAGGTTGGTCTTCTGCGCCCTTTCCCAGGTCACCACCGGGTTACCCAGGGAGGACTCCACAGCGCCGGACACCAGCGGGTTGGCATTGGAGCCATTGGTGCTGCCGAAATAATAACCGTTACCACCATCAGCCATATTCCAGGAATTGGGCAGGTAGAGGTAGCGACGGGCGCCGATCTGGTCATTACCCACTTCACCATAGGAGCCGCGGATCTTGGCAAAGCTCACTACGGGATTGTCTTTGAAGAAAGACTCGTTGGAAATGATCCAGCCAGCAGAGAAGGCCGGGAAAAAACCGAAGCGGCTGCCGGGAGCAAACTGTTCAGTGCCGTTGTAGGCCATATTGGCTTCAGCCAGGTAACGTTCTTCAAAGTTGTAGGTAGCGCGACCAACCACACTCATCAGGCCGGAAGGCGTATTAAAGGCGAGGCCATTGTCCACATATTTCTGGGCGTTCCCCAACAGCAGGCCGGAGACGTTGTGTTTGCCAAAGCTCCGGGCATAATCAAAGCCAGCCTCATAGTAGGTCCTGCGGAAGCTGGAATTGAACAGGTAGTCGGTCAGGCTGTTGTCCGCACTGACCGCACCGCCGATGAAGACTACATTGGTAGGATCGGCGGGATCCCGGTACGCTGCATAGGTAGGCACGCCGGGAGTAACCGAATACCCTTTCTGGTAGTTATCGTCATAGGCAATGGTAAAATGGGAGGAGAGGCCGGGCGTAAAATAATCCATGGTATGCTTCAGCACCATTTGCGTACTCAGGTTGGTGCCCTGCGTAATGCCATAGCCCCTGCTCACCAGGTTGAGTGGGTTGATCACCTGGCTGGGATAACCGCCGTTACCGCCCCGGATGGTGCCAATAGGGTTGGTGGCGCTGCCGTCCGATCCTATGAAATGCAGTACGATCTTATCATCCACAATACCCGGGGAAATATAAGGTCCATAACCCAGGCTGAAGAGAATGGCCTGGTAACGTGCGGCCAGGTCGGAGGATTCTACATTGCTGTAGTTATCGGACTTGGGATTGGCTGTTTTGTTACGCAGGAACTGCCCGCTGATATTGACGCTCAGCTGGAAGTTCTTAATGACATTGATATCAAAGTTATTCCGGAAAGTATAGCGGGAGAATTTGGGTTCTACATTGGCGCCCGCCACTTTGGTATAGTCCAGGATGCCGGTCTGGTCAAAATAGCCCAGTGAGCTGGCATACCTGAATTTGGACGTACCGCCGGATACACTGAGGTTGTATTGGTTCTGCACGCCGGTACCGTTGAACAGCTCATCATACCAGTCGTGGCTGGTATAATACAGGGCCGGGCTGTTGCGCAGCAGCTCCTTTTTGTCAGCGCTGATGCTCATGGCGTCAATCTCTGAGGCCGTATAGTCCCGGTTGTTCTGGAATTTCCATAGTTCATCATCCGTGAACAGCATATTGTTGTAGGCCCCGTTGCCGGACGACTGCAATTTCCGGATGCTTTCGTTCCGGGAAAGGGCAAAGTCGTAGGAATTGGTCAGCGGGATCAGGGAAGTAGGTTTGGTATAACCACGGTTCATGGAAAAGCTGAAAGCGGGACGGCCCGACTTACCCCTTTTGGTGGTCACAATGATCACCCCATTGGCGCCCCGGATCCCGTACACCGCCGTGGCAGAGGCGTCTTTCAGCACGCTGATATTGTCAATATCATTCGCATCAATGGCATTGAGCATGGTGAAGGGGTTTTCAGCAGGCTGTTGTACCCCGTCAATCACCACCAGCGGGTTAGCGCCGTTCAGCGTGGCCAGACCGCGGATGCGGAGGGTAGTGGCATTCTGTCCCGGCTCACCACTGTTCTGGATACCGGTAATACCCGGCGCCATACCTACCAGCATATTGGTCACGTTGGCCACAGGGGTCTGGGCCAGGTCCTTGCCCGCCACCACACTGACCGAACCGGTAACAGTAGGTTGCTTTTGCCGGCCATAACCGATCACTACCACCTGGTCCATCTGGATACTTTCATTGGCCAGCTCCACATTCAACGAGGCAAAGCTGGTCACACGAAGCTCCTGTTTCAGGTAACCGACAGAAGTAAAAACAAGGGTATCATTCAGGGAAACGGGCAGGCTGTAACGGCCTGCGGTGTCAGTAAAGGTGGCCGCGTTCTTGTTCTTTACCGCCACATTGACCCCGGCCAGGGGGTTGCGGTTGTTGTCGGTCACCTTACCGGTAATGCGGGTCTGGGCCACCGCCAGGGTGACCATCATCAGCGTACATAGACATAATAGGAATAGTTTTTTGACGACAGGCACAGCAGCCTTAGCTGGACAGGGGGGAGGACTGTCAAATGGCAAGCAGATCATAAAGTAGTCAGTTAAAATGATAATTAAACAGTTGTACCCCCTGTGTACAGGTTACTGGTCAGGGGATATAACGGGTCAAAATTAAATAGCAACTGCCCCGGAGGCGGGTGAAATTTAGCTGAAAATAGGAGGATAAATGTTTCCACCAGATCTGTAAGAAACTGGTAGTCAATAAAGAATCAGGAATTGACATCCTTGTCCTGCTCTTTCCTGTGTGTATCCTGGTAGGCTGAAGGGGTGATCTGGAAAGATTCCCTGAACACTTTGGTAAAATACTTGGGGTCACTGAAGCCTACCTCGTAGGCAATTTCGGCAATGGTCCATTGCCCGGTTTCCAGTAATTGTTTGGCCCGCTGCAAACGGATGGAGCGGATGAATTCTATGGGGGTCTGACCGGTCAGGGTGAAGAGTTTCTTGTACAGGGTGGCGCGACCAAGCAATAGTTCCCGGCTGAGCTCTTCCACGGAGAAATCAGGGTTGGCCATGTTCTTCTCCACCACGGCCAGGGCTTTCTGGACAAAATCCGTATCCGTGGATACCGGTTGCGCCGGTTCCGTGGCAGCCACAGTCACCTGCTTCTGGTAGGTTTCCCTGAACTTATCCTGCTGCGCCAGCAGGTTGCGGATCCTGGAAAGCAGCAGCTCAAAATTAAATGGCTTGGTAATATAGTCGTTGGCCCCGGTGCCCAGTCCTTTCAGCTGGCTCAGCTCGGAACTGAGGACAGTCAGCAGGATGATGGGGATAAACGAGGTCCTTTTATCGCTCCGGATCTTCTGGCAAAGTTCTATGCCACTCAATTCGGGCATATTGATATCACTGACAATCAGGTCGGGATGCCCGGACAATGCTTTCTGCCAGCCTTCTTTCCCGTTGGCCGCTTCAATAACGGTAAAATATTCTTTGAGGTTGTCCTTTATATAAAAGCGGTAATCCTCATTGTCTTCTACCAGCAGGATCGTTTTCCGGACAGGCGGCATTCCTTTCTGCGGTTCCGGTATGGCCTTCTGTACCGGCAGGATTGCCTGCTCAGCTGTTGCAGCCCCCAGCCGCTCTTTGCCGATCACCTGCTGCGGTCCCGATATTTCCTGTGCTGGTTCTTTTACCGGTTCCGGTAACAGCGTCTCAGGATCCGCTACCAGTGCGGCTTCCGGGACATCTTCCGCCTGTAGCACGGGCAGCAGGACCACCAGGTCGCTCCCCTGCCCTACTGTACTTTCAGCATGGATGGCGCCGCCATGCAGCCGGACAAATTCCCTGCTGATGGACAGCCCGATGCCGCTGCCCTGGTTGATAATAGAGCCCGGCACTTCATTCTGGAAGAAACGCTCAAATATTTTCTCCAGCTTACCGGCCGGAATGCCGATGCCGGTATCACTCACCTTTATTTCTACATAGTCCTGCGGTTCCTGCCGCAACTTCCTGACCTGCATGGATACAGCGCCACCTTCATGGGTGAACTTAAACGCATTGGACAGGAGATTGAACAGGACCCTTTCCAGCTTGTCCGCATCAAAAGCCATTACCAGGTCCTGGTCTTCGGCATGGAAAGAGAAATGGATATTCTTTCTTTCCGCTATATCTGAAAAGGAATCAAAGACCTCTTTGCAGAAGCGGAATACATCGGCGGATCGCTTATTGAGTTTCAGTTCGCTCATCTCCAGTTTCCGGAAATCCAGCAGCTCGTTGACCATATTCAGAAGGCGCCGGGCATTGCGGTGGATCAGTTGGAACTGCCGGTGTTCTGATTCCGGGTAGGGCTGTTGCAGCAGCTTTTCAACGGGTGTCAGGATAAGGGCCAGCGGCGTTTTGAACTCATGGCTCACATTGGTGAAGAAATGGATCTTCATGGCGTTCAGCTCTTCGTTGCGCCTGGCTTCCAGGTCTTCCTGCTCTTTTTTGAACTGCAGTCTTGTCCGGTGGATGATCCGGTACCGCCCATAGAGCAGGCCGCCAATGATCAGAAGGCCGTAAAGGCAGTAGGCCCAGGGGCTGAGCCAGAAAGGCGGCAGGATCTGTATCTGTAGATCGACCGAGCCGGGCATCCAGTCACCATTTTCATTGCGGGCCCGGACAGACAGGGTATAGCTGCCAGGATTCAGACCGGTAAAACTGATCTTCCGGTTATTGCCATCGGCACTGATCCAGGAATCATTGAAGCCCTTCAGCTGGTACAGGTACCTGACCTTGGCCGCATCCACATATTGCAGCGCGGCAAATTCAATGGCAAAAGCATTCTGGTCATGCCGGAGCACCAGCTTCCTGGTGGCCGTGATGGTTTCCGGCAGGATGATCCTGCCGTCATATTTCTTTCCTACCTGTACACTATTGTTGAACAGCTGCAGGTCAGTGAATACCAGCGGCGGTTGAAAAGCAGCAGAAGTGAATGCCGGGGGAAAGAATATATTAAAGCCGTTGCTGCCGCCAAAGACCAGCTCGCCTGCTTTTGTCACCAATGCTGCATCGTCATTAAAGACCCTTCCCTGCAAACCATCTGTTTCATCATAATTCCTGAACTGGGCCGATACTTTATTGCCTTCATAGCCAATGCGCACATTACATAAGCCACTGGGCGTGCTGAGCCAGAGGTTATGCTGCTGGTCTTTCAGTATCCGGAGGACAGTGCTGTGCGGCAGGCCGTCTTCCGAACGGAACCGCGTGAACTGGTCGGTCCGGGGATCGTACAGGTTCAGCCCATCTCTGGTGGCGATCCAGATCCCGCCATGGGCGTCTTCCACAATATCCAGCACGGTAGTATTGCTTAAGCTGTTGGGATTTTCTTCTATATGGGTAAATTGCCTGATCAGCTTTCCCTGTGCATCGTAGAGGTTTATACCGGCTGATCCTCCTTCCCAGATATCACCTTTCCTGTCTTCTATAATGGCATTGGTAGAGTAAGTGAAAGCATGCGGATAGCGATAGCTCTGGAATTGCTGCTGTTGCCGGTCAAACAGCTCCAGCCCATTGGTCAGGGTGCCGATCCAGAGCCGGCCGCGACTATCCTCCAATATCTCCCAGATACTTTCATCAGGCTGACCAGGGCTTTTATTCTCCCTGCGCTGGTAGCGGATAAACTGCTTTCCATCAAAGCAGTTCAGTCCGCCAAAATAAGTACCGATCCAGAGTTTATTATCCCGGTCAATGAACAGGCTGGTAACAATATCATTGGAGAGGCTGTTCTTATCCGCCGGATTGGAACGATACTGCCGGTAGGTATTGGCAGCCCGGTTAAAATAGATCAGGCCGCCGCCGTTGGTACCGATCCAGAGGTTGCCTTTTTTGTCTTCCGCAAAACAGTTCACATCATTGAAAGGCAGGCTGCTCCTGTCCGCCACATCATGCTGGTATAAGAGAAAGGCGGATTTCTTTTCGTTGAAATAATTGATCCCAGTTTTAAAGGTCCCCATCCAGATAGTCCCCAGCTCATCCCTGAAAACAGCATTGATGGCATTTTCATACATATTGCTGTTGCTGGAAATATAGCGTACACGCCCTTCCTTTTTATCCACCAGGTTGATACCGCCATGATCAGTGGCTACCCAGATATTGCCGCGATCATCCTGCACAATGCCATTGACAATATCATTGTTCAGCCGCAGGTAGCGGGAGCTTTTGTTGACAGCTATCAGTGAGTCTGTGGCCGATCGGTACCACCAGGCGCCCTGTTGCTGGCCCTGCACATACAACCATAGGTCATTCTCCTTATCTATCACCATCCGGTATTGCAGAGAATTGCCCCGTGCGGCCTGTTGCAGTGCCGTATTTCTCAGCAATAGCCGGTGGTCCCGGCAGCTGCGCTTTTCCAGTACACCTTCTGCATAGGCCACCCAGTAATTGCCCAGCGTATCAAAAGCGAGCGCAGTTACATGATTGGAGTAAAGCGGGAAAGGCCCTGAATGATCATTGAAATGGGCTGTTTTTGCTTCAGCCCTATGGTAACAGAAGAAACCTTCATCGGGATATACAAACCAGCTATCTCCCTGCCGGTCCGTTACAATGGTGGTGAACCATTCATGCGGCAGGCCTATCTGCTGCAGGAACTGTCTGGGGCGGGAAATAAATGTTTCTGTCCGGGGATCGTATTTGTTCCAGCCCTTGGGCGTATAGGCCCAGAGCGATTGCAAAGGTCCGGGTACTATCTTATCAATAAAATTATCGTTGATACTGGTGCTGTCCCCCTCTTTGTGCAGGAACACTTTAAAGGTATAGCCGTCAAACCTGTTGAGGCCGGCAGCAGTGCCAAACCAGAGAAATCCTTGCTGGTCTTTTGTAATGGAAGTGATCCGGTTATTGGAGAGCCCCTGGTCCAGGCCGATAGTATTGAACCTGAACTGGGCAGGCTGGGCCATCAGCCATTTGCCGGAAGGAATAACACACAACAGCAATAGGGTTATCCGAAAAGAAAAGCAGTTTAGGGCATTCCGTTTCAATAGTGCAAGCATTTTTGAACAAAACGTGTTCAATGCTGAAAACTTCAGTATAGAGTACTCAGGATTTAACGTTTAGTTTCCTAAATGTATGATTTTTATCATTAGTAAAAGGAAGCATGCCAAAAACCCATGACGCATTGTTAACCCAATGGCAACCTATCACCGCACAATCAATATTTTATTTATCTTACTGTCCTAATCGCTTTCATCCGTCATGCGCCTGATAAAACAAACCATCCTTTTCTTCAAAGAAGGCAATTCCGATAAAGTATACGAGATAGATCTCTGTGCCGTTGGCAACGACCAATACGTGGTGAATTTCCGGTATGGCCGGAGAGGCGGCAACCTGAAAGAAGGCAGTAAAACGCCGGTACCGGTATCACTGACAGCAGCGGAACGAATTTTTGACTCCCTGGTCAGTGAAAAGATGAGCAAAGGCTATACCGTAACAGAAAGCACACAGGCGCCTGGTGCGCCGGGAAAAACGGCCTTCACACTGGAGAACTTTACTATCCCGGCGGCCGACTGGAGCCAGCTGCCAGATGGTCCGCATAAAGCCATTCTCAAACGATTGCAGCAGGCAGTGGAAGGCAGGACCAATGCCACCCGTACTCCCTGGAAACTGAGCCGGGTGATCTGGAAAGCCGGTCAGTACCGGATTCCAGCGGCAGCGCCTTATATCATTCAACTATTCCCGCAAGGGGATACCCTGCATCAATATATATGCACCTGGGCTATCGCCCGCAGCGGTCATGAAGGGGCTCCTGCAGTGTTGCATACAATTCATACTACTCACCCCTCTTCGCTGGTAAGTCGATTAGCCGGCGCAGGCCTGTTGCTGGCAGCTTCCGGCGCTCTGCGGGAACAGCAGCTGGACCAATACCAGCAGTCGCTGCCTCCGGCTATCAAAGCGGCGGTCAGCGATCAGCAAGCCACTGCATGGCAATTCCTGTTGTTGCAGGAGCTGCAAAAAGACCAGCCGGCACATGCCTGGGTGGAAACTGTTTATCTGTTATCTGTCCACTACAAATGGATGCGCCCTGCTATAAAGCAGGTATTGCAGCAACTGCCTTTCCGGCCCAACTATTTCCATCATATACGCGCCATTCTTAAATATGCAGAGCTGCTGGACGATTTTGAGATCATTGGCCTGCTGGCGGGTCGCATAGAACGTGAGCAGCAGTTCTTTGAGCACCATGTCCCGAAGAATGAACAGCATAGGATCAGGCAGTATATCCCGGTGCTTGATGAAATGGTCAATCCATACAAAGAGCTGCTCAAAAAGAACAGCCGGCTGGCCTATTCCCAGAAAACGCGCTGGTACCTGCACCGCCGCGTGCGCCGCCAGCTGCAATTGCTGGGCAGGTCCGGTAATACTGATTATGTAAAGCTGGCCACCAGCCTGCTGATAGCCTATAAAAAGGAACTAGATAGTAAAGAGCCCTATACTGGTCATCAATACAAGTGGATAGCCGGACAATATACCAGCTGGGATATCCATTATCCCGCACAGGCGCAGGCCGTTTTCCTGCACCAGTTGCTGAATGGGGAACGCGCCGACCTGGAACTGCATGGCGGGCAGGTCTGGCGGTACCGCCCGCAGCAGCGGGAACAAAGGTCCGCTAACCGCGGAAGACAGGGCAATGGATCCTCCGGTGGCGGTATCCTGAAAAAGCTGATGGGCCTGTTCAGCGGGAAAAAAACAGCGCCCCCGTTGCCTGCTGCGCCTGTTTCGCCGCCAGCAACGCCCCCTGTCGGTTACGGCGTGCCTTTTCTCCATTTATGGAACCAGCTGCCGCAATCCTTTATCCAGTTGCTGACAGATGCAGAGCTGGAAGAGATACATGCTTTTGCCGCAGATGCCTTACAGGCCCATGCTTCCTGGAACACTATAAAAGCTAAGCTGGATCTGCCGGTATATAAACGGCTGCTGGGCTCCCCCTTCCGGATACCGGCTGAGCTGGGTTTCTCAATGGTGAAAGAAAGATACCAGCAGCAGCAACCGGAATGGGACCTGGTAACCACTATGCTCAATGCCCGCCTGGCGCCGGTAAGAGAAAAAGCAATGGAATGGACCAATGCGTATCAGTCCACTTATTTCCAGCAGAGCGATTTTATCAAAGGCCTGCTGTTCCTGGAAGATGGCGGTATCAGGTTATGGGCGCGCGACCTGCTACGCAGGCAGGTGATGAACAGTGATCAGAAAAAAGTAGTAGTGGGAAAAGCCATTGCCAGTTTTATGAATACAGGGATCTGGGACGAACCAACAGTCTCCCTGCTCAATGGTGCTGCAGACGGCCTGTTTGAACTGTTTGCCCCTGAATTGCAGGAACTGCCGCTGCCTGTCATTGCCGACCTGATGCAGCACCCGGCGCCACCCGTATTGCTGTTCGGCCTCCGCCTGCTGAATGCCAACCGCCAGCAGGTGAGCCCGGACACCCTCAGCAAATCACTCCTGATGGGACTGCTGCAGCACAGTTACCAGCCCGTTCGCGGGGCAGGTATTGAACTGCTGAAAGCCATCAGCGTACCTGCGCTGCTGCAATACCAGGAGGAAATGATAGCCGCCTGCCTCTCGGTCCACCCGGATGTGCGCAGCGGTATGGCTACTGTGATAGACAGGATAGCTCAGTCGGCCAACAGCTTTGGGTATCACGCAGCCGAAACGCTGATGCCTTACCTGATGCGGAAAGAGACCAGTGAAGGCCTTCATGAAGACCTGGGCAGACTGCTCTGCCAGGAGCTGAGCCATTACCTGAAGAACGCTAATAAGGAAACAGCCCTGAACCTACTGTACGGCAACTATGCAGCCGCCCAGCAGGTAGGCGTCATGATCCTGGAAAAATATACCAGCCCTGATCAGCTGACCCTGCCGCAGGTGATTGCCCTGGGAGGACATGAAAACCTGGTCGTGCGCCAGTGGAGCTGGCAGTTTTACCAGCAACAGGCGCCGCGTATCCGCTATGAGCGGGAAGCGGCTGTGAAGCTGCTGGAAAGCAAATGGGAAGATACCCGCCAGTTTGCGATGCAGTTTTTCCGGGAACAGTTTACGGCGGAGGATTGGTCGCCCGAAGCACTGATCACCCTGGCCGATTCTGTGAAACCCGCCGTGGAGGCCTTTGGCCGTGAGCTGATCACCAGGTTCTTTACCGAAGAAAATGGCACGCAATACCTCCTGCAGCTGAGCCAGCACCCCAGTGAAAAGATGCAGCTGTTTGCCACAAATTACCTGGAACGGTTTGCCGCAGGCGATGCAGAAAGGATACAATCGCTGGAATTTTATTTCCGTGCGGTACTCACACGGGTGAACAAAGGCCGGATAGCCAAGGACAGAATCTATCAGTTCCTGCTGGCCGAAGGCAGCAGGTCTGAAGCGGCAGCCAGAACGGTGAGCGTTCTTCTTTCGGATATTTCTGCTACGGCGGCCATCGGGGATAAAGCCAGCTGTATCGACATACTGCTGCAACTCAGGAACCTGTATGCAGTAGCAACGCCCTTGCAGGTGAAACCCATTGAAACAAGAGCATAGCACAAACCATTTTTGTATAAACAGCAAGCATGATATTCAATTACCGCTTTGCAGGGAATAGTACTGTAACCAGCACTTCCCAGCGTACAGGACTGTCCTTTGCCCCGGATACGCTGCGGGATAGCGTCTGGTTTGCAGGCAGGCTTAATAAGAAGCTGGCTTTCCGGGAGGCCATATCCGCCCTGCATGATGTTGTGGTCAGCGACCTACGGTTCAAACCAAAAGATAAAACAGCCTATAAAGAATGGGCGGCACAGAATGAGGCGCAGCTGCTGGCAGGTTATATGGCGGATTATGATGCAGCAGGGACGGACAACCGCCTGGGACAGATCAAAACGGAGCTGGCGGAGATCAGCCGGGAGCGCGACAAGATCCTTTCCCCTTTCTACAAAGCGCGGCATAAATATTTCAATTACCTGTACACCAGGAACCACGATGCCTGGGTAGTGCTGGACCCCGTGATCACCATTCATCCTGATGAGCTGTTCTTTGAATGCTTCAGCCAGGATGAGTCCACCTATGGCAAGCTGGGCTGCAATTATAATGTGTTCAAGGAAGTGAATGAGTATAAATGCGGCACTACCAACGTGGACTACTCTTCGGGCCTCTATGAAGAATTCCAGAAGATCCGCGACTATAAAGAAACAGAACTTAAAGTTGATCCTACCGGCTTCACCGTGGAAACCAGCCATGAGGAAGCTTTTAAGGAGAAAAAGATCGACCTGCCCGACAGCTGGGTACGCGGTTTTCTCCAGGTGAGCAGTGCTATGACCATGCCCACCATCCAGCTGGACCTGCACCCCATGGATATTTACAGCATCTGCCTGTTGCTGCGCCGCTTCCGCGAAAAACGGGGACCACGCTCCCTGCGGTATATCCTGGAACCGGGCCACCCGGTGAAAGTAGTACTGGAACCCTGGGGTAAGGAGATCAGCTGCGCCCGTAGTATATATACCGGCAATACCCCGCAGGAGATCAGGACCTGGGGCAGAAGAAGGTTATTGATCCTGGAGCGACTGATACCCGTTGCCAGGAAATTCACTGTACACCTGCTGGGCACAGGCCTGCCCGCTTTTTACATAGCCGACCTGGGCGATATGAATTTCACCCTGGGGCTCAGCGGCTGGACCAGTAACGACTGGAGCCATGCCGGCAATTTTGACCTGCTGGCCCCGCGCCTCCAGGTGGAGGATAGCACAAAGCAGCAGGTCTTTGCCGCCCTGCAAAATGAATGGCTGGCCACATCGGAGCAACTGGCGCAAAAGCTGGGACTTGACACAGCCCGGGTAAGCGGCGCACTCAGCGCCTATACGCAGGCCGGTCGCGTCATCTACGACCTCAACCGGGAAGTATACCGCCTCCGCGAGCTGAGCCGTGAGCCGCTGCCTTTTGAAAAGCTGCGCTTCGATAACCCACGTGAAGAACTGGCCGCCCAGCTGCTGGATAACCAGGAAATAAAAGTGACCGCAACGCCCATGGACAACAGCAGCCTCCGGCTCAGCGGCAGTGTAAAAGGGTCCCGCAAAAGCTTTAAACCGGAACTGGTGATAGACGGAGATGAAAAGATCAGCTCAGCCCATTGTGATTGCAGTTATTATATCGAAAATAAATTATACAAAGGTCCTTGTGAACATATGCTGGCCCTGCGGCAGGCATTCAATAAAACAAGGATTGCCGGCAGCTTAAAATGAAATATATTTGTTAACCGCTTTTCATGTTCTTTGACAGAGGGAAAAAAGATATGCACCTTGCTTCCGAAAGGAAAGGGCGATGTTTCGTCGTCCATGCATCATGAGCTATTCATGCATCACCAAATGTAATCTTTACTATGGCATACGCACTACCTGTACCATTTTTCAGTACTGGCACCGTGTGCCATAAATGCTACAGGTAGTGCGTATGCCTTGCGTTGATTAATCTGGTCACCAGCAGGCACGAAGGCAGCATGTTTCCCTCTGTCAACCATGATCTCCATTCTCACCCAATATGGCCGATAGCAAACTCATCCGTCAGCAGCTGTATGACCGCATCCGCGAAAGCTCTAAAGATGCTGTGATCCTGGAAGAAATGAAACGCCTTGGTTTCTGGTCCAGACCGGATCAGCAACCCTCCGTTCCGGAATTGCTGATCCGGAAAGAAGCTGAGCTGAATAAAGAGTTCCAGCAGCTGATGGCCCAGAAACGCAAATTCCAGGACAAAGAAGCTATCCTGAAAGAAATGCGGCAGAAACGAATGGCCGAGGCCAAGGCCAAACGCATTGCCAATAAAGAAAAGCGGGAATTACAAAGGCTGGAAAAAGCGGAAGCCTGGCAAAAACGGAAAGAAACGGAGATCCTGTACCTGGGCGAAGGCGTCTCGGCAGGATTGAATGATACTGGTTCCGACATAAGTAAATTACAGCAGTTCAGATTGCCTGTTTTTCCTTCGGAAAATGAACTGGCGCAGGCCATGGGCATCACGCTGAAAGAACTGCGCTTCCTGGCCTTCTCCCGGAGGGTATCTACCGTATCTCATTACAGGAAATTTTACCTGCCCAAGAAATCAGGCGGCAAAAGGCTGATCTCCGCCCCCATGCCCCGCCTGAAAAAAGTTCAGTACTGGATACTCGAAAACTTATTATACAAAGTACCGGTTCACCCCGCCGTTCATGGGTTTATGCCAAAGCGATCCATCATCAGCAACGCCTTACAGCATGTGGGCAAACAGGTGGTATTGAATATTGATGTTAAAGATTTCTTCCCCTCCATTCATTTCAAAAGGGTAAAAGGGTTATTGCAGGAACTGGGGTACGGTGAAAAGATAGCCACTATCCTGGCCCTGCTCTGCACAGAAGCCACAACAGAAGCAGTGGCTGTTGACGGCAAGGATTATTTTGTGCAAAAGGGCGACCGCGTGCTGCCCCAGGGCGCACCTACCAGCCCGGCCATCACCAATATCCTTTGTTACCAGCTGGACAAACGACTGCAGGGACTGGCCGGCAAACATGACTGTGCCTATACCCGCTATGCCGATGATGTCAGCTTTTCCTGGAACAATCCGGCTGTCAACGCCCAGCAAATGACCTGGCGCATCAAAAAGATACTGGCTGATGAAGGCTTTACCGTACATCCTGAAAAGATCAGGATCATGCACAAGGGCGCTCACCAGGAAGTGACGGGCATTGTAGTGAATGAGAAACCCGGCATCGACCGTAAAAAACTCCGCAGGTTCAGGGCGTTGCTGCACCAGCTGCAAAGCAAAGATGTTACAGAACTGTTGCCCGGCGCCAGTAATCCCGCCGCCGTGGTGATTGGTTATGCCAATTTTGTAAAGCAGGTAAAGCCTGCGCTGGGCGCTTTGTTTGCCCGGCAGATAGACCAGCTGCTGCAATCAGGCCGCTTACCCTATATAGCAGCCGGAAAGCCACCTGGTAATGCCCATGAGCCACCGCCGGCTAAGTCTGGCGGGCAGTCTCCTGCAGATGACGACAAGCCCTGGTGGAATGTAGTGTGATCAATGCCGGACCTTATACAATTTTACCGCAAACAGGAATATCATGAAATAGCAGGCTATCGGTAAATAATAGGCCGAGGCCACATCTTTATCTGCTATCATGCCCATAAAATAAGGCATCACAGCACCACCTACTACCCCCATGGAGATAAAGGAGGAAGCCTGCTGTGTACGCCGGCCAAGGTCTTTGAGGCCAAGGCTGAAAATGGTGGGGAACATAATGCTGAAGAAGAAATTGATAAAGAACAAAGCCGTATAGGATACCCAGCCCCATTTCTGCGCTACCAGCAGGCAGGCGGTAATACTGCCCAGGGCAAAGACAGCCAGCAGCTTATTGGGCGCAATGAATTTCATCAGGTAGGTACCCACAAAACGGCCCAGCGCCATATTGGCCATGAACAGGATCATGAAGCCACCAGCTTTTTCGTCGCTGAAACCCATCACATCATGTCCATAGTTGATAAAAAAGCCCCAGGTCCCGGCCTGCGCCGCTACATTGAAGAACTGGGCAATAGCCGCCCAGATAAAATGCCTTTGCTGCGTTAATGGTTTCGCCGTTGCGGGGCCGGTAGTTGTAGCATCATTATGTGCATTATCCAGGACGGGCACCCGTACCAGGAAAAAGGCTATGGCCACCAGGACAATGAATATGCCCAGGCCCACGTAAAGGGTTTTAACGGAATCGAGGCCGGTAGACGGTTCGCCATGAGTAGCCCTTAACAGGAAATAAGTACCGATGGCGGGACCAATGATGGTACCTACGGCATTAAAAGATTGCGCAAAATTCACGCGGCGGTCGCTGGTCCGCTGGTCGCCCAGCACAGCCGCAAAAGGATGCGCTACTGTTTCCAGCGTGGCCATGCCACAGCCTAAGACAAAAAGCGCTACCCGGAAAAAAGCAAAAGAACCGGCATTGGCGGCCGGTACAAACAGGAAAGTACCTCCGGCAAAAAGGATCAGTCCCAGCAACACCCCCCACTTGTAGCCAAACCGCTTCATGAACAGGCCCGCAGGAATGCTCATGACAAAATAAGCGCCGAAGACAGACATCTGTATCAGGCCCGAGTCCGCTTTGGAAACATTCAGCACCGTCTGAAAATGCCGGTTCAGCACATCACTGATAGAATGGGCAATGCCCCAGAGCATAAATAGGGAGGTGACAAAAACAAAGATGACCACAAATCGCTTTTCGGTGAACCGGGCTTCCTGTATCATAGTAGAGAACGTAGAGGGTGAAGGATCGGATTAGTTTATGAATAAGTACCGGCAATACCCGATAACTTCTATCCGCCCTTCAAATTTATTCCCGCAGTCCGGGTCCCTCCGTTCTTAGTGCTGCCGCCAATGGCGGTCTGGGTTCAGTTCCGCTACTAAGGCAGCAGGGGCCCATTGTTACAGACCTGTGATCTCTGCGGCCGTCAATCCCGTAAGGGCTGCAATCTTCTCCAAAGGCTCATTGGTAATCTTCATCTGCCGGGCGATCTTTACTAAGGTATCAGTTGTACCTTTTTGGATCCCTCTTTCCAGTCCTTCCTCCATCCCATCTTCCCTGGCCGTGGCCATTACTGAATTGTAAACCCCTTCACCCTTTCTGTTGATCAGATAGTCCACATATTCCTTTCTGGTCATGTTGGGAGTTGCTGCATTCATAAATAATTGTTTAAATATAGAATCGGTTTCAAAAACAGCAGGAATGCCGGTCATCCGTCCAAGGTTGACAAGCAGGTACAACCATTTATCTGCCCGGCTGGCAAGCTCATTAAATGCCTTTTTACATTTTGGCAGTTCAATATACCAGAACATCAGTTTGTCCGTAAAAAGCTGTCCGGTATGTGCATCCAGTAGTTTCACCTCGTGTACAGCCTTTTCAGGTAGCGTATCCTCAAAACAAAAATCCATAAAACAGAGCATATAGGTTTTTGTCAGGCCAAACTCCCATTCTCCCTTTTTCTCCTGTTCCCCGATAGACCCTGAAGCATAGAAGAGACTCCGGTCCTTGAAATGCTTCTCTTTCACCCGCTGCATTTCAACAATAAAGGTATTTCCCTCCGAGTCTGTGGCATAAATATCAAAAATAATCCTGCGCCCATATTTCGACGGACTCAACAATTCAGTATTCCTGAAAAAGATGTCTATGATCAAGAATTCCGGACGTATCAGCGCATTCAGCAGGTCCACCAGGAGCTCGCAGTGGTCCTTGTTGCCAAAAAGCTTTTTAAACCCGTAATCCGTCAGCGGATCAATAAACCTGTATACTTTTTCCTCTGCCATAATAAGTGGCAGCAAATTAGCATCCTGCAAAGAAAAAAACCTGCTTATTTTCCCATTTGTTTACGGGATTATTCCCAGGAAAATATGGGTGCAATTCACAAAACAACTATAGATTTCCGTTTTATCGTGCATAATAAAAACGGGCAAACCGGCTATAGCCGGTTTGCCCGCGTAAGGATTTTCAGGAACAGGATTTTGACAAAAGCAGCCTGCTTCAACACAAACAAAGCACACTACATGAAGAAGCGCTACGGTTTTCCTGACAATTCATTCATGGTAAACCGAAGATCAGTAATAGTGCCACGGTAGGTCCGCAACCTTCCGGGGTATTCCTGTCCCTGTATAATGCCACAGGTCACATAACCGGCCTTGATCCTGGTAAGGTCCCTGCCCAGTTGTTTATTGAATACGGATTGGTGGTTAAACTGAATATCCAGCTCGCCCCCGGAGGAAAGTGAGAACAGCAGATGCCCTTTAGTGGCAGGCAGTACGCCCGTTTCAAGGACGCTGCCATCCGCCAGTTCTATCCCGATCTTACCCTCGTAGGCAAAGAGCTTGAAATTATTGAAGTAGTCGCAGATAACACCGCCTGCATCTATTCCTTCCAGGTAGGCTGATATATACAGCAGATCGGGATTCCATACTTTCCGGTTAAAGGAAAGCTCAGAAGCACTTTTATTTTGGCGGATGGTATAACTTTTATCGGAAAAAACAGGCAAAGGTCCTTCCAGGATCATGGCTTCCGTTTCTCCCTGCCGTTTCAGTTCTTTTTCCAGCAGGGCCCGCATGGTCTTCAGTTGTTTTGCATTGGCTACCGGTTCACTGGCCAGGTTCTTAAACTCTGCCGGATCGCTGGTCAGGTCAAACAATTCTTCGGGAGGCCGGTAGCTATACCGGTCCAGCAGGAATTTTGTCCGCTCATTGGTCAAAGCATCTTTCTCCCAGGATTCAAAATAATACTCATTCCGTTCCACTTTGTCAATATGGGTGATAAAGCGTTCGCCCGGATGGTAGTTTTTAATATAATGCAGGCCCTGGGCCGTGATGACAGAACGGGCAGGCGTATAGTTATACCAGAAATGCGGCTCCACGGAGGTTTCCGCAAATATATAGGGATGGTGTTCCTGCTTCCCTTTCTGCAACACTTCCCTGAAGGAGCTTCCATCCAGGGTTTTTACCGGTTTTCCGCCTGCCAGGTCAATAAAGGTAGGCGTAACATCCACCAGGGAAACCAATGCATCCGATACCTTACCCGGTGTCACTTTTCCCGGCCACCTGACAATCATGGGCACACGCAGTCCCAGGTCATAGACCGTCCATTTGGCGGAAGGGAACTGCACGCCCTGGTCGGAGGTGAAGAATACGGCGGTATTGTCTTTTTTACCGGCCTTATCCAATGCAGCCAATACCTCACCCAGCATTTTATCTGCGGCCGATATGCTCTGGTAATAGGCGGCCAGCGCTCCACGGGTCTCTTTGGTATCAGCCAGGTAGGGGGGCAGTTTCAGCTGCTGCGGATCAAAATCCCTGTTCGGGAACCAGGGCACATGCGGCAGCCAGGGTGCTACAATCAGACATAGCGGCTGCTCCGCCCTGGAAGCAAAATGGTCTTCTATCAGCTGTACAGTCTCTTTTTTCTTATCCACCCGATTCTCAGTAGGTGCATACTGACCAAACTCCTTACCAATATATTCAAACGGGAATTTGTCTTCGGGAGAAATATGTGTTTTGCCGGACAGCACCACCCGGTAGCCCAGCTCCTGCAGATAATGAGGGAGGCTGCGGGTGTCCGCATGCACGGTAAAATGGTTCATCTGGGAACCGTTCCTGTGCGGGTACAGCCCGGTGAAGAGGGAACTCCTGGAAGGCGTACACATGGGGGAGGTAGCATAGGCATTGTTAAAGCGCATACCCTCCCGCGCCATCTGATCCATATTGGGGGTACGCACATCTATATTTCCATAACAACCTACATCCTGCTGATTCAGATCGTCCGCAATAAAAATAACAATATTGGGCCGGGTCTGGGCTACCGATAATCCAGCCTCCAGGCAAAGGCAGACCACAAGATGAATAATGACAATGATCTTCTTAACTCGCGGGCTGCGCCCGGCAATCGTAGGTATATACTTCATTATTAGTATAGATTTAGCTTGGGGACGATGATCAGTTGGGCCGCTTTTTCAGTGGTTTATCCAGCAGCGCACCGGTATCCTGCTGCTCTTTCATCCACTGGAGCAGCAGTGCTTCATATTTTTTCACCAGCGATGCATAGGCAGGATCGGCCGCCAGGTTGTTCAGTTCATAGGGGTCTCTGGCAATATCATAGAACTCGACCCTGGGTCTGTGCTGAATACGATCCACCAGTTTTTGATCCTTTTCATTTCCCGCAGCCTTATTCACCCAGGTGGTCCAGGCCAGGTCCTGCCGGGCCGTATTCATCATATATTTTATATAGTACGTGGAATCCGGCAGCAGGTTGAGCAGCAGCTTGTACTGATTGTCCCGGATACTCCTGATAGGATAAGCAGGTCCTTCGGGAATATTATTATGGATACCAAAAGCATACGGGCGATGCTCCGGCTTATTGCTGGTCAGTACCGGCTTAAAGCTTTTGCCATCCAGCCCGGCCACGGGTTTACCACCTGCAATATCTACCAGGGTTGGCGTTATATCCTCGTATTGAACAATGGCATCGCTCACGGTATTGGGGCCCACCACACCCGGCCAGCGCACAATCATAGAGCTTTTCTGGCCGTTATCATAGAGGTTCCATTTACCGCCCGGGAATTGCGGTCCCTGTTCTCCCAGGAAGATCACGATGGTATTTTTATCCTGCCCTGTCTCCTGCAACAATGTCAATACATCTCCCACCTGGTTATCCAGTCTTCTTACTTCCGCCAGGTATTTACAGAACTGTTCCCTGGTCAGCCTGGTATCTACCCAATGTGCAGGCAGTTTCAACGCATCGGGATTGAATTCTGCCGGATCACCGGCTGTCCAGGGAGCATGCGGGTTAATGCTCATTACAAAGAGGCAATAGGGTTTAGCACCCTGGATATAGGTGCGGATGCTATCCAGGAAATAGTCATCTGTGGTGGCCACACAATTGGGCTGGAAGCCGGGCACAATATCAAAGGGAAATACGGAAACCGGTTTGGTCACATGGTCTTTCCCTGTAAGGCCTACGCGGTAATCAGCCTGGTTCAGGTAGTGAACAACACTTTTCAGCTGGTTGTAAACAGGCTTATGATTCTGATAGGCGCCATGGTGTGCAGGATACAGCCCGGTGAACAGGGAGGCCCTTGTAGGAACACACATGGCTTCGGAGGCTATCATGGTATGGAATTTCATTCCTTCCTGCGCCAGCCTGTCAATATTCCTGGTCTGCAGGTTTTCTCCCCCATAACAGCTCAGCTGCCGCGAATCCAGGTCGTCCGCCATTATAATAATGATATTGGGCCGGGGATCCTTTACACGGGTGGTATCAGCAGCCTGGCAGAATCTGTGCTGGAGTAATAAAGCAGCGCTTAAAGCCAGGCAATAAGAATATTTTTTCATATCAATCATAGCCATTCATATTGGATGAAGGAATTATTTACCAGGTTTCCACCCGGAGATCCAGTAGGGGATCCTGCCGCAGGACCAGTGTATCTTCTGCTTTGTAGGTCTTCCCTCCTTTTGTAAACGCATATTTGACGGTAAACTCAGGGTTTGTCTTGCGAGGGAAGTACTGTCCTTCTCCCTCAGTGATCACTACCCCACCCTGGGCAGTTTCCACAGTCACCGTATTGCTCTCCCCGCTGCCCGGCGTCACCGTAAATTTCATTTTCTCAGTGCCCGTCACCACAAAGTTAGCCAGTCCCGGCCTTTCAAGGGTATATTGACCCGTGGTCTTCAGGTCCCTGGTAATATTTTTGACCAGGTCCTTGTCGTTATAGACCGTTGTATTGACCAGGTTGCCGTTATCCATTTCGTACAGACTGCCTTTTACATAGTACGTGCCATGGTAGGTATTGATGTATCTGATAACAGCTACAGTACTGCCTTTGCCGGTCATAATGGAATCCAGCGAATGGTCTTTTATACGGAGCGGCAGGGCATAGTAATTAGACACGGCTTTTTCATCGGCATAAAAAGCCGGCGTAAAGGTCAGCCCCACATCGGCCACGGGCAGGTTATCCTTCTGGACCGTAAAGGTATTGGCGTTGGATAAGGTATAGTACTCGGCCGGCAACAACTGGAATACTGTTCCGGTCAGCAGGGTAGGATCAACTTCAAAGCGTGCCCAATCGCTTTTGTCCACAGCACGTTTACCGCCAATGGATACGCCCAGACGTATCTCCATGTCCCGGTCGGCAATGACGGTCCGGACCGGGTTGGCAATAGCAAAGCCCACAGAACTATATACATAATCATCCACATAATCTTTATAGCAGGAGCCCAGCAACAGCAGCAAGGGCAACAGCATTAAGAGACGATTTATTTTCATGATCGTAAGTTTAATTCATTTTTTGTTAAACAGGTTACCATCCCAGGTTATTGACCAGCTTTTTACTTTTCAGCAGCTCATTCTGCGGCAGGGGCAGGTAATAGTAGCGGATATCATTCAGGTTCCGGGCTTCCAATTCCTGGACCCGATAGACCAGCGTCCCATCTTCCTGCCTGGTCACTTCCAGTGCTTTTATGGACTCGTTGAGCGGCAGCAGCCATCTTCTCAGGTCAAAAAAGCGATGGTTCTCAAATGCCAGCTCCAGCCTGCGCTCATTTTGTATGAGTGTCCGGAAGCTCTCTTTGCTGGCCGCCATTTCATCCAGGTAGGTGGTGCTGGTAATACCGCCCGACAAATTGCGGATAGACCTGATCACCTCATAGGCCGTGTACTGGCAGCCAGGCCCTTTTGTATGTGGTCCCCAGGCTTCATTGGCAGCTTCCGCATAGTTCAGGAATACCTCTGCCTTCCTTAACAGGGGATAGTAATGGATAGCAGTCAGGGTCTGGACCGGGTTCAGCATATTGTCTTTGTTGGATAGGAACTTTGCCAGGTAATAGCCCGACCTTGAAGCAGCCGCATGAAAACTACGGGAGTCCTTGCCGCCATAGACCACATCGATCTTGCCACCGGCAGCGCCAAAGGTCCGGCCCTGGTAATATACGTTCAGGTTCATCCGGTTGTCGCGGGCAACCAGGGAAGGATCAGGATTAGCCGGATCATAGCCGGAGCGACTATCCGTCACCGGGAATCCGTTCTTTGCCGGGAAAGCCTCTACCAGGTTCTGGGAAGGCGCCGTTTGTCCACTGCCCCGGTAATAGGGCGGGAAATGACGGCTCTCCATATCGTTGCTGTTGAAAAATTTCCGCCACACAAATTCCGCCGGCGTGGTAGTCGCCGCATCCGCCAGGTCAGTGGCTTTAATACCGGTAAAACTGCCGAAGCCGGACGTACGCAATGCCGTATCTGCTACCAGCGCCGCCATTACCCATTGTGTATTGTACCGCTGCGCATCCACCACCGTAAAATTCCCCATGTCATTCAGCAATACCACGGCATCATCCTGGTAAGCAGGGCTGGCGCCATATAAAGCCACACGCGATTTCAGCACCAGGGCCGCCCCACCGGAAGCTCTTCCGGTCTGTGTTGTACCGGTCACCACATCCGTACCGGAATAAACAAAGGGCAATAAACGGATGGCAGAATCACAATCAGCCATGATCTGTGTTACACATTGCTGGTAGCTGGCCCTTTCATAGGTTTCCATATCCCGGCCTTCACTGTCCGACAGGAAATGATCTATAATAGGATATCCCAAAGCCGCCCCACTGGCCGTTTTGCCGCCATTGCGCTGCAGCAGGCTGAACGAGTACCAGGCCCTCAGGAAAAGCGCCTCCCCTTTCAGCCTGGCCTTGATCCTGGCATCCGCCTCCGTTGATACGCGATCATATAACAACTGGTCCGTCAGCCCTTTTTCCAGGAAAAGGTTAATGGTCTGGAGCTGGGCATAACAATCACCCCAGTTGGCCAGGGGATTGTCCTGGGCAGTGATGCCACCCATTCCGGCCTTGTAGACATTGGTATACCGGTTGGTGACCCCATTGTCAGTGGCCGCATCCAAAAAGTTACCGTCAAAGTTGTCCGGCCGCGTAGGCAGGGAATTGTACACATCCATCAGCACCCCTTCCGCCAGTTCCGGAATGCGCCATACATCTTCAGGGTCCCACTCGTTCAGGGTTTTGGTATCCAGATTTTTTTTACAGGCTGCCAATAACACAATGGCGGCTGTAAACAATACCATATTAATAAGTTTCATTTGTTTGCTGCTTTGGGTTTAAAAACTAACAGTTAATCCTCCGGTAAGCCCCCTGTAAGTAGGATAGTTGTAGATCCCTGCCAGCGGGCGTTCAGGATCCAGGTCCTTGAAGCCGGTTAACAACAAAAGATTGGTCCCCCTGGCAAACAGCTTCAGCCGCTTATAAAAGCCAACACCATTCCTATTCACAAACGTGTAGCTGAGTTCCACATTTTTCAGCCGGAAGAAAGCGCTGTTCTTCAGCCAGAAGCTGGAGTTCCGGTAACTGTTGGCCCCATTGGTGGTGGTCAGTCGCGGGTAGCTGCCATTGGGATTGGCCGTTTCATGGTAACGATCCAGCACCATGGCCGAATAGTTTCCTTCGCCGGTATTCCAGTAGTAGGTGCTGTTCAGTAAACGGGATACATCCGCTTCCGCAGTGCCCTGCACATACAATCCCCATTGTTTGTATTGCAGCTCCACATGTGCGCCAAAGGTCCAGGACGGGAAATCGTTGCCGATCACCGTTTCATCCCTTGAATCAATGACGCCATCGTTGTTCAGGTCAGCATAGGCGATATCACCATTCTGGTAAGGACCAAAGGTCTGGAAGGGATGATCTTTCAGGTTCACCTCCTTGCCAAACAGGCCCAGCGCCTGTAGTCCAAACAGGGCGCCAACCGGCTGCCCTACCGCCTGCCTGTAGGATTCTTTATTACTGAGCTCGTTCCAGGCAAGCAGTTTGCTCTTAGAATAGGTAATATTCAGCCCGGCCGCAAAACTGAAATCACCGGTGCGTTTTTCCTGCCAGGTCAGCTGCAGGTCCAGTCCCCTGTTCTGGGCCGAACCCATATTCACCATTTTGGTATAGTTGCCGATGTAGGCATTGTAGAGTGCTTCGCCCACCCCAATGATATCCTTGCGTTTTTCGGAGAAATAATTAAGCTCACCGCTCAGCCGCTTATTGAAAAAGATACCTTCCAGTCCTATATTCCATTCACGGGCGCTTTCCCAGCGCAGGTCAGGATTACCCACACGGGTGAGGGAAGTGATATAGACCTGGCTGACGTTCTGCTCATTGAACCCGATGGTGCTATTCTCCCGCCAGGCGCTCCTGTAGAGGTCCGCAGCCGTATTGGCGGAAAAGCCCAGGATACCATAGCTGGTCTTTAATTTTAAGAAATCGATGTTACGGGAAAAATTGAAAAAGGATTCTTCACTGATGATCCAGGCCGCCCCGACAGCGCCGGAAGGGAAATATTTCTGGTCGTCCACAAACTTATTGGATCCCATATACGCAGCATCCGCTTCCAGGATATACTTCTTTGCATACATATAGTTCAGGCGCAGGTTATAGTTGGCTTCTATCACATCCTGCACCAGTCCTTTGCGCTCATCCTTGAAATACCGGTAGGATGCAGCAGCGGACAGATCATGCTGGCCAAAGCTGCGTTCATAGCTGATATTGGCCCGCCAGCCGTTGGTCCTCCGGATCTCATTGTTATTGATCAGCTGATCTTTCTCCAGGGTCAGTTTCCGCTTCTGGGTAAATAGCAGCTGCTCCTGTCCGGACGCATCCAGGTAGGGCTGCACGGCATAGGTAGGATAAGTATTGGACAATTGCTGCAGCAGGTAACTGTAGTTATCAAAGGTGATATAAGCACCGGCCTTAAATCCTTTCAGGAATTTATTGAAGTTGAAATCAAGCCCCAGGTTGGTCTGGCTGTTGATATACCGCTCCGAAGTATTGCCACCGTAGGTCAGGTCGGCATACAGGTTATCCGAATAGCGATCGCTGGTGCCAAAATACGGTATCCCGTCGTCGCCCGGCGCCAGCCCGATAGCGGCGGCATCAATGACAAAAGGATATTCATTGGGTTTACGGGTGGCAATGGTATTAAAGATACCAGCGCCATCCACCTTGCCCCAGTCCTTGATCTCCATACGCCCGGCTACATCAGCATGGGCGGTCATGTATTCATTGATGATCATGTCCAGGTTACCACGGATATTCAGCCGGTTCAGGTCCGACCGCTTGCCCACTTTTTCCAGGCCGCTGGAACCGGTATAACCCACAACCATGGCGTATTTGACATTTTTATTACCGCCAAAGAATTCAACCGCCGCTTTCCGGTAAGCGCTTTGCGGCCCGATAAAATAATTATACCAGTCCACATCGGGATATAAGAGATCATTGTTGCCCTTGCTGTTCCGGTAGCCTTCCAGCTGATAGGGCAGGTAGTAGTCCGGCATGCCGTCGTTACGGCGGGCCTCATTGTACAGCTGCGCATAATTATAGGCGTTCAGGTATTCGGGATCACGGTCGGACTGCATGACGCCGGATTCCACGGTGGCCCTGATAATACCTTTATTGGCTACGCCGCGCCTGGTGCGGATATTGATCACGCCATTGGCTGCCGCCGGTCCAAAGATGATCTTGGCCACCGCATCTTTCATGATCTCGATGGATTCAATTTCTTCAGGGGTGATATCAGCCATCGGCCGCTGGATACCGTCAATGACCACCATGGCCTGGTTATCTCCCATGCCATGCCTTCCCCTGATGAACAGGTCGGCACTGTTATAGCCGATCCCGCCATTGTTGGGCCGGGCTATCAGGCCGGAAGCCTGTCCCTGCATGGCATTATTGATGGTGAGGTCCGGGTATTTTTTGACCAGGTCCATCTGCACCTTGCTGATAGCGCCAGTGAAATAACGCTGCACCGTGGGCCCACCATCAGGCCGTTCTCTCCAATCACCTGTACCGGTAAGCAGCGCAGCTTTCATCAATACCAGTTCACCCGGGAGCGACTGCTCCTTCAGGTCAATGGTCACCGGCTCAAAACCGGCATGCTCTATCAGCAGGACAATTTCGCTTTTGGCCTGGAACCGGAAATGGCCGTTCTTATCCGTATAATGTACAATGGCGCCTTCACCACTGGTGATGGAGGCATTGGCTACCGGGTTACCTTTATCATCCACGATCCTGCCTTTCAGGACGGCAGTCTCTTTTTTTGCTTTCACCTCTTTCTGCTGCTGAGCTGTTACATCTACCAGCAGCAAGCTCAGGAATAACACGGCAAATCCTTTTATAAATAATTTTTTCATCGTTAAGTTGTTTAGGAAAGGATCACCATCCGGGGTTCTGAATTAAGTTCTTTAAAGAAGCTACATCGGCCTGCGGGAAGGGATACCAGTAATTGCGCAGCTGGAAATTGCGGATCTCCGGCACTACGTCCGTCACCTGGAAAGTATAGGTGAGCGTACTCTTGTTGGCTACCGATTCATGATTGGGATTAGTGGGCGTGGCCATCATCCCCTTGATAGGATAGGTAGCTTTGAACAGGTCCTGCGCAATCATCCACCGGCGGATATCCCACCAGCGGTGGTGCTCAAACATCAGCTCCACGGCCCTTTCCCGGCGATAGGCCTCCCGGAACTGGTCCGGATTACCAGCAATGTCTGCCGGCAGATCGGTGATGCCGATCCGGTTCCGCACTATGTTCAGGGCTTCCAGGGCCGACAGCTCACAGCCTTCCACTTTGGCCGTGGCGCTGCCCGTTGCTTCAAACGAGGCTTCCGCCAGGTCCAGGTAGATCTGCGCCATCCGGATATAACAGGTCATGTACCGGTATTTGGCCCATTGGGCAGTATAGCGGTTGGCTTCAGGCCAGAGGAATTTTTTGCAGAGATAACCCGTTGTCTGCCGTTTGTTGCTGGGTGAAAGGGTTTTGATCTCCAGGTCGGCCGCGCCACCTGCATAGGTGGTGATGTACAGCGGCGTCTGTACATTATATCCCCATTGGGTGCCGGGTGTCAGGATATTGTTATAAAAGCGGGGATCACGGTCTTTGAAAGGCTCCTGGCCATTGTACTGTGCGGCACTATGCTGGATGGGATAGTAATTACCATCCGGTCCTTTTTTCTCAAACAGATCCACCATGTTCTGCGTGGGCATGCAGATGCTGGCGCCTTCCGGGCCGGTACCTTCCGCCAGGCTGGCGTAGAGCCAGAAATTGCGGATGGTGCGCTTCATATCATTGGTGGCTTTGCGGTTGTACCAGAGATATTCCGGTACGCTGTGCGGCGGTGCGGTGAAGTAGAAGATGTTCTTATACTCAGCAGCGGTGGCCATACGGTAGCCCAGCTGGGTATTTTCTGTAATGAACCGCAGCAGGGCCGAAGCCGATTGCGCTGCTTTTTTGGCTCGTTCCTGGTCGTATCCCATATTGCTGGTAGCATGCAGCCCGTTTTGCATCAGGGGGCTGGCATCATACAATTCCGCCATTGATTTAAAAGCCATGGCGGCCACCTTCGTGGGTCTGCCGGTATTGGCGTCATCCCAGCCCGCAGGCAGCATGGAAATAGCCGCTTCAATGTCCTGCATCATCCAGGCATGTGATTCATGATAGGATACGCGGGGCACATCTTCATCCCCGTCGCCCACATAAGCCTTATCAAAAATGGGCATACCGCCATACCGTTTCAGCAGATCAAAATAGAACCAGGCCCTGTAAAAATGCGCCTGTCCTACTATCTCATTGGTTTGCTCGGCGGTCATCCCCGGCACCCTGGTATAATTGGCCAGTACCAGGTTGGCAATGCGGATGGCCTTATAGGCATTGCTGATGGGTGTGGTTCCTGTTACACCCAATTCATAAGTGGCGTCTTTGGCGGTCAGCAGCCAGTTACCGGAATGGATCAGCAGGGCTTTGGAATCATTGTCCGTGGTAGCCATTTCATCGGAAAGTATGCCTGGGTAAGCCCGCTCATTGCCATTGTAATAAGCCGAAGTAATATGGTCCAGGTAATTGAAACAAACGTCCAGGAACCCCCTGACAGTGGTATAGTCCTTATACACGGCATCTTCGGAAAGACCCAGGTCAGGAGATTTATCAAGGTATTTTTCGCAGCCCTGGCAGAGCAGCAGCACAGGCAGCGCCAGGTATATTAATTTGCTGTATTTTTTGGATAACATCTTTATCGCTTTTAGAATGAAGCCCTGATACCGATGGTATAGGTGCGAACGATCGGATAGTTTTCTGCCACACCGGTTTCGGGGTCTACCCGGGAATCCACTTTTGACCAGGTGAGCAGGTTATTGCCTGTTATATAGACCTGGCAGTTGCTCATGGAAATAGGATCCAGCAGGTTCCGGGGGAGGTCATAGCTGATGCGTACATTCTTCAGCCGCAAATAGGAATAGTCAGAATATTTGAAAGTGCTCTGCACATTGTTATGGTTGCGTACAAAATGAGTGGCCGGTCTGATCACCCCGGAGGAATTGGCCGTCTCCGGCGTCCAGCGGTCCAGGGTATTGGGTTGCGCCTTCACAGTAGATACCGGAAAATCCCAGAGGAACTGGTCAAACTGCAGCTTGTATACGCCCAGTGGTGCATAGAGCATGGCGCCCACCTCAAAACCTTTATAGCTGAACCCGAGATCCAGCGCATAGGTGGTCAGCGGGTAATTCTTTTCAGCTACGGCTACTCTGTCATTGGCTTCAATGATCCCGTCGCCGTTGTAATCAATATAGACCAGGTCGCCGGGAATGATACCGCCGGGCGTGGCGCCGGCAATAGCCGTTTGCGCATAGTTGTATACGTCATCAATACTGCCGTAGTTGCCTACAGCCAGGTAACGGCTCTGCCAGTCGATGGGCTTGCCGGCATCTTTCAGGTGAGCGGCCAGGTCGGACGGGTCATCGCGGTCCACAATACGGTTCTCGCTCAGGGCTACATTGAGCTTGGCCCAGTACCGCAGGCCGGAACTGAGGCGGTCAGTCCATCCCAGGCCCAGTTCCAGGCCGTGGTTCTTGGTAGCGCCCATATTGATGGAAGGAAGACCGGTCCCAAACCAGGAAGCCGTAGTGCGGGGCGTCATCAGGATGCCTGTCCGCTGTTCATCAAACAGGTCCAGGGTCATCTCCAGTTTGTTCCACAGTTCCAGCTCCACGCCAATATTCTGCTTCAGGGCTATTTCCCAGGTTGAATAAGGATTGGCCGTACTGCCTTCTGTATACAGCGGACCAAAATTCACGGCCTGCGTATTGCCCAGCACGATATTGCCGCTGGAATTGTACAGCTGGATATAGTTGAAGCGAGGGGCGCCAAAATCACTGCCTACCTTGCCGTAGGAATACCTGATCTTTAAATTGGTGAGATAATCTTCCGCGAATTTCCGGATGAAGGGCTCTTCAGACACCCGCCAGCCTGCGGAGAAGGAAGGAAAGAAACCGAAACGTTTGCCGGGGGCGAATTTTTCAGAACCGGTATAGGACATGTTCAGCTCCGCCAGGTAGCGGTCCTTCCAGCCATAGGTTACACGGCTTACCCAGTCTTCCGTATAAGCCGGGAATTCCATCTTATTGGCGCCCGATACTTTGTTCTCGATCACCTGACGGTTCACCAGCGCCAGGCCTGTTACCCTATGATCCCCAAACTTACGGTCGTAGCCAAGTGACAATTCATAGTAAAGCCTGCGACCGGCAGCAATCAGGTTATCATAGCTGGCCTGCACCGGCAGGTCTTCCGAGGTCTGTACATTCGGCAGCCGCACTTCCCGGATCAGCGGGTAAGTGATCTGGCCGTCAGCGCCGATAATAGGATTGGCATAATCGTATTTTTTGAAATAACGGATCACATTTGTCCTGGATTCCAGCTCCGTCCGTCCCTGGATACCCCCTTTATAAAGCAGGGATTCTGTACCGGAGAACTGGTTATAGGATACGGCTACCTTGGCGGAGAGCCCCTTGACCAGTCCATCCAGTTTCTGTTTGATGGAGAAATCGTACCAGCCCTGGTACTGCTTTTCTATACGCTGGCCGCGCTCTGAAACATTGGACAGGATATTATAACCCAGCTCTTCTGAATCACCCCAGTAACCATTGCTGTATTTGATGGGGAATACATTCCTGGGCGCCTGAATGATAAAAGTGTAATTCTGAAGACCGCCGGTCTCATTGATATACCCCATCTTGCCGGCCACGTTGATGGATACTACGGTTGATCTGGAAACTTTAAAATCAAAATTGGAGCGCCAGTTATATCTTTTGAAATAATTCCTCGGGTCAAAATCTTTCTGCTTTTCAATCTTGTAGATATCGCCATCGTTCTGAGATCCGATGGAGAAGAAGTAGTTCATCTTCTCACTTCCCCCACGCACGTTCAGGTTATAGTTCTGGGAGATGCCTACTTTCCGGAGCATTTCCTTATACCAGTCCACTTCCGGGAACACTTCATTGTAAGGGCCGTAATTGCCGGTTGCATAGGCGTTTTCCCAGGCGTCTATGGTGGATTGCGGGATCAGCTTATCCCATTGTTTGTCGTTGGCAGCCGCTTCATTCCACATGTCCATAGAAGTGACATAGTCGGCCCATTTCAGCCTGGCCGTAGGCTGCTTTAAACCAAGACCGGCCGTAAAGCTTACTTTGGCCCGTTGGTTGGTGCCTCTTTTGGTAGTGACCAGGATCACACCGTTGGCGCCACGGACCCCATAGACCGCCGTAGCCGAGGCATCTTTCAGCACGGATACGGATTCTATCTCGTTCATGTCAATATCATTCATGTTCCGCTCAATGCCGTCCACCAGCACCAGCGGGCTGACCGTATTCCAGGAAGCCTTACCCCGGATATAAATGGCAGCTGTGTTACTGCCGGGCTTACCGGTGCTGTTAATGGCCACCACACCGTTCAGCCTGCCCTGCAAGGCTTCGGAAACGGAGTTCATATTGCCGTTGCTCAGCAGCTCATTACCCGATGCAGCCGTGATAGAGCCTACACTGGAAACTTTGCGCTGCACACCATAGCCTACTACCACTACCTCCGCCAGCTTCTGGTCCTTGCGGACCATTTCAATAGCCGGCATACCGGCCACCAGGCGCGCCGCTATTTCCCGGGTCTGGTAGCCGATGTAGGAAAATACCAGGATATCCTGTGGCGATGCCGTAAGGGTGAAGCGGCCTTCTTTGTTGGTCAGCGTGACCTTTGCACTGCCTTTGATGCCAATACCTACGCCTACCAGGGGCTGGCGGTCAATGGTATCAATAAGCTGCGACTGGATGGACAGTTCCTGTCCCCAGCCTGTTCCATACAACATGAGCAGGAACAGAAAAAAGAGTAGCTTTTTTTTCATGATGGGTCTACTTTACAATCGTTAGACAAAGTATTAATTAAGGGTTATTTAGTCTTTTAATGCGGAGTGAATAGCGCGGAGGGTATCCACGGGGATCTTGATCAGTTGCCGGTCGTAGGTGATCAGGCCGTTCACTTCTCCTTCCACATCCGTTGTCTGCGTATATACGGCAGCTGACAGTCCCTTGTTCTTTTTCATGTCCAGGATCTGGTCAAACTTGTGCCGGTACTGTAGCAGCAACTCTTCTGCTGTCTGGTAGGTCTGGTAGCCCCAGTTGCGCATATTGGGATTCCAGAGATGTCCCTGGATGGGGTAACCGATGCCTCCGAACTCGCCAATCACACTGGCCCGGTCCAGGGGCGCCGGAGGCACTTCTACCGTGGTCTGGTAAGTATGTATATCATGCATATCCCCTGCCGGGCGAAGGGCCCAGCCGCTAACTGCATTGACCAGCCTGGTGGGATCCAGTCCTTTTACGGTATTGGACAGCCTGACCGTTGCATACTGGCCCCAGCCTTCGTTCAGCGGCACCCAGGTAACAATGGAGGGGAAATTGTAGTGCAGGTCTATCATACGCCTGAGTTCCCATTCAAACTGGGCGGCGCTTTCCCCATCGCGGTACAGGTCCGGTCCGTTCTTCCCTACATGCTGCAGGTGAAAAGGTTTTTCTTCTGTCCCATTCATTTCAACAGCCATGCCGGAAGGCATATCCTGCCAGACCAGCATACCCATTTTATCACAGTGGTAGTACCAGCGGTCCGGCTCTACCTTGATATGCTTACGGATCATATTAAAGCCCATCTCTTTGGTCTTTACAATATCAAACAGCATCGCTTCTTCTGAAGGAGGTGTATGCAGTCCGTCGGGCCACCAGCCCTGGTCCAGTGTTCCATACTGGAAGATGGGTTTATTATTGAGGAAGGTATACTGATAGCCGTTGAGGGTTCCGAGGCTGATCTTACGCATACCAAAATAGCTGTCTATCTCATCCAGCACTTTCCCTTCTTTGTCCAGCAGTGTTACACGCAGGTCATACAGGAAAGGATCATCGGGAGACCATAACCTTGCCTTTTCAACAGGTATGGTTATTTCCCTGTTGGCAGCTACTTCGGCCGAAGCCACTTTATTACCGCCATTCAGCAGGGTGATATTGACCTTGTAGGCAGGTCTTAAAGGCCTGTTGGCGATCGGGATAATGGTCACCACTCCTTTATCAATATCGGGAACAACCCGCAGCTCATTGATCCAGGCTTCTTTTTCCACTGCTTCCAGCCAGACGGTCTGCCAGATCCCGCTCACCGGCGTATACCAGATACCCTGCTGGGGAAGCTGCTGCTTTCCACGGGCCTGCGTGCCTGCACTGGATGGATCAGCTACTGCCACCACCAGTTCCTGCTTACCAGCTTTGAGATAAGGAGTGATATCAAATGTAAAACGATCATAGGCGCCTTTGTGCGAACCAACCACTACGCCGTTGATCCATACCGTTGCTTCCCAATCCACCGCATCAAAATTCAGGAGGATGGCTTTGCCGTTCCAGTTGGCCGGCAGGCTGAACTCACGCCTGTAATACAGCCTGTTCTCCGGAAGAAAGGTCTTTTTTACCCCGGACAGGGCGGATTCAATGCAGAAAGGGACCAGGATCTTCCCCTGGTATTTTGCAGGAACGGGTTTGTTCTTCTCCGTCAGGGCATAGTCCCAGAGCCCATTCAGGTTCATCCAGGAAGCCCGCTGCAACTGTGGCCGGGGATATTGCTGCCAGGCATTTTCAGGATTTACTTTACGGGCCCAGTCTGTTACCAGGGAGTTGGGTTGGATACGCCATTGGGCATTCAGGGCGGAAAAGGACAGGAGGAACAGGCAACCGATAACAAAATGTCTTCGCATACAGGGGTGAGTAGTTAGTTTTTTCAATGGCGACAGGGTGCTTTTAATCAGGTACAAATAACAGAAGGTTCCCGATTTTTTTTGTATCAATTACTACAGGATTTGTCTCATTGTTTGCAACAGACATTTAAAGCAAACAATTGGTAATCAAAGTGTACCCGGTATTCTATAGACGATTTTTATCAAAACATCGCCGATTCATCTCAATCCGCGTTTGTTTGGTCCCCGCCAAAACACCCAATGGCAATTCAGGCTATCTTTGGCAGGCAATACAACCATTGCTGCCATTGTTTTGTGAGAAAGTATACCTACCATATCATTCTGCTGTCCGCCCTGTTCCTGGTCCACTCCGTTTCCCATGCCTTCTTCTATTATTTCAAGCATTACCAGGTGGACGACGGCCTCTCGCACAACAATGTCAACTGCATCACGCAGGACCGCTTAGGTTTTATGTGGGTGGGCACAAGAACCGGGCTGAACCGGTTTGACGGCTATACCTTCAAAAGCTACACCACGGGCAAAGGACAGAAAGGATCCGACTATATCAAGGCATTGTGCACTGACAGGAACGGCATCATCTGGATAGGGACCGCATCAGGCATTTTTAAACTGGACCCGGTCACAGAAAAGATCAGCCAGGTCAATATCCTCACCAATAATAATGTGCGTGATATATTGGTGGATGCCAGCAATAACCTATGGATACTGCTGGCTGCCGATCAGCTGCACAAGTATGATCAGCAACGGGCCACTTTAATTGATTTTAATATTTCAGTAGTGGCCATTGATATTGACGGACAGAACAACCTCTGGATGGCCAGTGCAGACAGCAGGCTGAAAAAGCTGCATATCCCGACCAATAAGATCACCGATTTCCTGCCGGACAAACTGCCGCTGCGCACCAACCGGTCCATCACCAAGCTCATGTACACCGGCGAGACCCTGCTGATAGGCACCCGCAAAGGGCTTTTCTGTATGGATGCCCGGTCGGGTCAGTACAAACCCATCCTGCTGAAAAATGAAAAAGGCACAGAGGTCTTTGTCAGGGATATTTTCCCTTCGGCCAAAAAAGAAACATTCTATGTAGCCACTGAGTCCGGCCTCTATATCTACAATTTGCAGAACAGCGAGATCATCCACCTTAAAAAAATGCCCGCAGATCCCTATTCGCTGAACGACAATGCTATTTATTCCGTCTATGAAGACAACCGGGAAGGCGTCTGGCTGGGCACTTTTTTTGGCGGGCTGAACTACTTTTCAAAAGAGAACAACCAGTTTGAGAAATACTATCCCGTCAATACCGAAGGCTCTATTTCGGGTAATGCAGTCCGGGAGATCTGTGGCGACGGGAAAGGCAATATCTGGATCGGTACAGAAGATGCAGGCATCAACCGCCTGGAGAAAAAGACCGGCAGGTTTTACCCGGTCAACCACGACAATCCCCTGCAAGGCCCCTCCTACCCCAATATCCATGGGCTGCTGGTCCATAACAACAAGTTGTTTGTAGGTCCCTTCTTCCATGGACTGGAGATCATGGACCTGTCCACAGGCCGGATCATTGACCGCCATGCACGGGTACCCTCCAACCGGAATTCAGGGGATATTGTGATGTCCATTTTCAAAACCTCCGACAACCATATCCTGGTAGGCACCACAGGGTCCGGGCTATATGAATATAAAGAGGCAGCCAGACAGCTGGCGCCCGTATTTCATGTCCCGGGTGATTCCTACGTGTATGCTATTGCGGAAGACCATACGCGGACCATCTGGACCGGCAGCATGGCCAAAGGCGTCTTTTATTATAATCCGCATACAGGCGAGTCCGGCAATATCAATTTCAGCCAGTTCAGTGATACCACCCGCAATGCCTACATTGTACAGGGCATCTATGAAGACCAGCAGTACAATATCTGGTTAACTACTGATGGCGGCGGCCTGTTCAGGATCAACAGCCAGCGCCAGCTGGTAAAAAGATATACGGTAAAGGATGGATTTCCCACCAATAACCTGTACCGCGTCCTGGAGGACGGACAGGGTAATTTATGGATCAGTACGCTGAAAGGACTGGTCTGTTTTAATCCCGGTACTGAAAAGGTACAGACCTATACAAAAGCCAACGGTCTGATAACCGACCAGTTCAATTTCAACTCCGCCTACAAAGATGAAGATGGTAAGATGTATTTTGGCACTGTTAAAGGAATGGTGGCTTTCTATCCGGATAAGCTGACCAGGAACAGGGTTGCGCCCCCCACCTATATTACCGGCTTCTTCGTCAACCAGGAAATCCCTGGCTCTTCTTCTTCCAATGATTCCCGGCAGGCCATCCTGTTCACCGATTCCATCACGCTGACACACCTGCAGACCACTTTCAGTATTGAGTTTGCAGCCCTGGACTATTCTTCCGCCCAGGCAGTACAATACCGCTACCGGATGGAAGGGCTGGACAAGGACTGGACCTATTTATCGGCCAACAGGCGGGCTTATTTCACGGACCTGCCTGCAGGCAACTACACCTTTGTGGTACAGGCGGAAAGCAACCTCGGTTATTGGACAAGCCCGGCCAAGACCATTGTCATCAAAATACTGCCTCCCTTCTGGAAAAGCACACCTGCGTTGATCCTGTACGTTATACTGGCCCTGCTGATTGTTGGATTTGGCTTATACCTGCATCACCAGCGGCTGAAAAAGAAGAATGAACACCGGATCAAATTGTATGAAATTGAAAAGGAAAGAGAGATCTATCATACCAAGATGAATTTCTTCACCAATGTGGCGCATGAGATCCAGACACCCATCACCCTGATCAAAGCACCTGTTGAATGGGCGCTGGAAAACCTGGATGATATCACTATTGTGAAACGGAACCTGGAGCTGGTGGACAAACACACCGACCGGCTGATCACCCTCACCGCGCAATTACTTGATTTCCGGAAGATGGAGACCAACCAGTTCAGGCTGCAGTATGCCAGCACAGATGTGGGCGCCGTGATCACCAGTTCCCTGGCCTCTTTTAAAACACTCATTGAAAAAAGAGGGCTGGATTGCCATGTGATACTGCCCAAGGAAACAGTAGAAGCATTTATTGACGGAGAGGCTTTTTTAAAGATCGTCAACAACCTGCTGTCCAATGCCGTAAAATATGCCGACAGCCAGGTAACAGTTACGCTGTACAAACCTATTGGGCAGCAACAGCTTTTCAAAGTACGGATCACCAATGATGGCGCGCCCCTGCCTGCTGATTGCAGGAATAAGATCTTTGAGCCCTTCTACCGGGCTTCTTCCCATGTCCATTTGCCAGGTACCGGCATAGGACTGTCCCTGGCCAGATCCCTTACAGAGCTGCATCAGGGCAGGCTGGAATATATCGAAAACAACGCCCTGTTACATATATTTGAACTAACTTTACCCGTGTTCAAAGATTGCCACCCTAATATTGCCATAGAAAACAATCATCAGCATGAAGACCTCCTTATTAATAATTGATGATGAAGAGGACCTGCTCAACTTTCTCTCCGAAATATTACGAACGGAATACACCGTTTATACAGCACCCAATGCTGAAGAAGCATTCAAGATCCTGCATACACAGATCGTAGACCTGATCATCAGCGATATCATGATGCCCGGCGCCAGCGGCCTCCAGTTCTGCGATCAGTTAAAATCAGCCATTCCCTTCTGCCATATCCCGATCATTTTGCTGACAGCCAAAAAAAGTGATAACGACCGGCTCAAAGGCCTGCAGATCGGGGCGGATGCCTATATCAGCAAACCTTTTTCGCCCAAGCTCCTGCAGGCCCAGGTAGCCAACCTGCTCCAGAACAGGTCCAAGATAAAAGAGCATGCAGCCCGCATGCCCCTGGAAGTAAGCCTGCTGATGGTGAAGACAAGGTCAGATGAATCCTTCCTCCATGAATTGAGCGCCTTTATTGACGCCAACCTGGACAAAAAGGACCTGGGCGTTGACGACCTGGCAGAGTTTATGAATATGAGCCGCCCCACCTTTTACAGGAAAATGAAATCGGTCAGCCCGCTATCTCCCAAAGAATTCATTGACAGGATCCGTTTAAAAAAGGCGGCCGAACTCATTGCAGAGGATCGTAATAAGATAGTCCAGATCGCCAGTAAAGTGGGCTTCACATCCCAGAGCGTCTTCGGCAGGAACTTCCAGAAACATTTTCATTTGTCTCCGAAAAAATTTTTGAATAATTTGAAAGGCAAACAGGAGTAAACGGCTGCTGTTTCCGGTACTGTTCTAACGATTGTACTGACCGGACAAAGCCGCAGTTCAGGTACCCTGTCTATGCATCATTGTTCTCTAACCCTATAATTTATTTATGCGCCATCTGATTATCCTTATCCTGCTCCTCAACTGCCTTCCCGTATTTGCCCAGCGTCCCAACAGTGTATCTTCCCCATCCGGACAACAATCTTTTTTCCTGAGTTCTGAAGCAGGCCACCAGGGCGCCTATCGCTGGCAGATGGTTCGTGCTGATGAAATGAAGGGAGATGGCGCACTTATCTCAGCCAATGCCCTGCCTGAAGGAAGCTGGCAAAATGCTATTGTGCCCGGAACAGTACTGACCAGCCTGGTGGCCAATAAAGTATATCCTGATCCTTATTTTGGCGACAATAACCGGCGGGAACGCAAGCTGATACCGGATATTAAAGATACTGGCAATGCATTCTATCATTACTGGTACCGCACTTCCTTTAACCTGCCTGCTGCCTATAAAGGCAAACGTACCTGGCTCAAATTACATGGCATCAACTACAGGGCCGAGATCTGGATGAACAGCAAAAAGCTGGGCGACCTGAACGGCATGTTCAATACAAAAGCATTTGATATAACGGAACTGGTGAATAAAAAAGGCGGGAATATCCTGGCCATTGGCGTGAAACCTGTTGACCTGCCCGGCACCTCTACCGGACCGAAGGCATTTACGCAAAGTGGCGCCGTTGGCGAGAACCGCAACGGCGGCAATGGAGAGATCGGCGCCAATGTGACCATGCTCATGTCCGTGGGCTGGGATTTTACCGCACCTGATGGTATCCGTGATCGCAATACGGGCATCTGGCGGGATGTAGAGATCTACACTACCGGCGATGTACTGCTGGAACATCCCTTCACCTGGTCTGCACTACCGCTGCCTGATACAAGTGTCGCCAGGCAGACCGTTTCGGTGGAAGTGGTGAATGCCACCGGTAAGGTACAGCAAGGCCTGGTCAGCGGCCTCATTAAAGAAACGGGTACAAAATTTGAGAAAGCCATCACCCTGCAACCAAATGAACGGCAAACCGTACTGTTCAGCCCGGAAGAATACCAACAACTGGTGATCAATCAGCCCAGGTTATGGTGGCCCGTGAACAAGGGAGCGCCCAATCTCTATACACTGGAACTGCGTTTCCAGGCAGGCGGTATCAGTACCGATCTGCAAACAGTACGCTTCGGTATCAGGCAGATAACATCAGACCAGCAAACGCCGGACAGATCCCGTCGCTTCCTGGTCAATGGGGTGCCTGTTTTTATCAGGGGTACCAACTGGATACCTGAGGCCATGCTGCGCAACTCCCGGGAAAGAACACTGGCGGAACTGCGCTATACCCGGCAATCAGGGCTGAACCTGATCCGCCTCTGGGGTGGAGGCATTGCGGAATCAGATTATTTCTACCAGCTCTGTGATGAAATGGGGATACTGGTATGGTCTGAATACTGGCTCACCGGAGATACCCGGTTCCCTTCCGATATTCCTCTTTACCTGGAGAATATCAGCAGTACCATCAAGCGCATCCGGAATCATGCTTCCCTGGCCTACCATGTATCTTCCAATGAATCCACGGAAGTACCGGAGGCCGCTAAACTGATCAGGCAGCTGGATCCCAGTCGCGGTTACCAGATGCAATCCGAATGCTGCGGCGTCCACGATGGCAGTCCTTATAAATATGAGAACCCGATGCAGTATTTTGAGAATACAGCCTCCAGAAGAGGAAGCCGGGTGGATGGCTTTAACCCGGAATACGGCACGCTCTGCCTGCCCATTATAGGCTCACTCAGGAAACTGATGCCTGAGCAGGACCTGTGGCCTGTCAATAAGGCGGTATGGGATTACCAGGATGGCGGCGGTTTTCACCAGGTAACTACAAAATACAAAGACGCCATTGACCAGTTCGGTCCATCTTCCTCTATTGAAGAATTTGCGCAGAAAGCCCAGTTTGTAGGTGCCATGAACTACCGCGCCATCTGGGAAGTATGGAACTACAATAAGTTCGGCTTCGGAGACCGCTGGGCTTCCGGCTTTTTATTCTGGTACCACAATTCCCCCCTGCCGCAAACCGCCTCCAGGATGTACGACTGGTTCCTGGAACCCACAGCCGCCCTGTATTATTCACAAAGCGGCCTGCGTCCGCTGCATGCACAGTTCGATTATCTGAAAAATACAGTCTCTGTCTACAACGACTACCGCGAAAAATTCTCCGGTTACCGACTGCAGGTGGAAGTATATGATATCCGTTCCCAAAAGATCTACAGTAAAGAAACTACGCTTGACATTCCGGCCGACGGCCTGGTCAAAGATGCACTGCTGATCGATTTCCCCGCCACTGTTACGCCGGTGCATTTTATCAAGCTGCGCCTGTTAGACAAGACAGGAAAGCTGGTGGACGATCCTTTTTACTGGCGCTCCACCGATGCCTATAAAGGCGCCTGGACCCTGACAGGCCCTGCCGTATCCGGTTTCCAGTCCATCAACGAGCTGGAAAAGGTGGAGTTGAAAACAAGCGGTATACAAAGAAAGGGCGACAGGCTCACCCTGACCCTGTCCAACCCTTCCAGCAGCATTGCCTTCTTTACAGAGCTGCAGTTACAGGACCCGGCCGGTAACAGCATAGCACCGGTATTTTATTCCGATAACTTTTTCAACCTGCTGCCCGGCGAATCAAAGACCATCCAGATAGATATAGACCTGGCCAGCCGGCGTAAGGATATCAGGCTGATACTGGGCGGTTTCAACGTACAACGGAACAGTTTAAAATTGTAGCGACAGGGCACCACGAAGGGGTCTGGGCACAGGCTGCACCAGGAAACCGGCGTTCCAACACCAGGTAAAGGGCCGGCCACCTGAACAGCAATCAATGGCGCCAGACCCGGAAACATCATTTTTTCTCACTGGCTATCAACAGATTGAGCAAATTTTGGAAATATCAACGGCTGCCAGCAACTACGTGTTTATCACCTTCAGGTCAAATATCGCCCCGGGTTTCCGGGGCTTTTCTTAATTTTGGGGATTGTCATGGAATCCTATACAACGTATCCCCTCGACGAGCTTATATGCCTGGTTGCAGACGGCGATGAGTTGGCATTTACAATAATAGTCAATCGCTTATGGAGAAATTGTTACTTCCATGCATTAACGTATACCCATAGCCCCCAGAAAGCAGAAGAAATTACCCAGGATATATTTTTACAGGTCTGGAACAACCGGGCCAAACTGAAGGAGATTGCAGACTTTGAACATTGGTTCAAAGTAGTAGCCCGCAACAAGATCATCTCCGCGCTCCGTGGCAAACTCCAGGAAATAGCCACACTGGACGCCATCGGGGAAAATAACAGCAACGCCACTATAGAACCGCTCCTGAAGCCCGACCTCCAGGCTGAATACCGGGAATCCTACCAGATCCTCCTGAAAGGCATAGAACTGATGCCGGAAAAACGGCGGGAAGTGTTCAAACTGAGCCGGCTGGAAGGAAAGAGCAATCAGGAGATAGCTGAACTACTTAATATTCACCCGGTCACCGTGTCACAATACCTGGCCAAATCCCTGGCATTCTTAAAAACCTATCTCCAGGAACAGGAAGTGGGAACCATGCATTGCCTCCTTTTATTAGGAGGTTTCATGCTTTATTAAATTTTTTATAAAATTTCTTTGGTCCACTACTTATCCGCAGGATACCTATTGCGTCTCTATGTACAGGTAATTGTATTAACCATCGTCAACTATGGATAATAACAGGTTTCATTATTTATTAGAGGAGTATATTCTTAACCGGCTGGATAAGGAAAAAGCCGCGGAGCTGCTGCATTTGCTGGATCAGCAGCCGGTGGCCAGGGAACTGGAAGAACTGGTCTACCAGCAGCTGGGGGAACAGGTGTACGACCAGGAGGTGGAACTCCCCTTAACCCGCCAAAAGATCATTTCCGGTTTGGAGGCGGCCATCGCCGATGGTAAACGGACTGGCTTTATACCAGTCCGGCGGATACCTATATTATCCCGGTTCCGCTGGGCCGCAGCAGCCAGTATCCTGCTCCTGGCCGCCGGTGGCGGCTGGTGGCTGCTCAGCAACAGACCGGCTAAACCAGTTGTCCAGAACGTAGTGGCAGTGCATGATGTCAATCCCGGACGGGAAGGCGCCCAGCTGAAGCTCTCCGACAACCGCATCATCCTGGTAGATACCGCCCGTGAAGGCCTGATAGCCATGGATGGAAAAATTGCCATTTATAAAGAGAACGGCCGCATTGTATACAAAGGTTCGGCCGACCAGGTGATCTATAATGAAATGGTGACCGATAAAGGCCGCCAGTATTCCACCACTTTACCCGATGGCTCTGTCGTCTGGCTGAATGCCATGTCCTCCATCCGGTATCCGTTGCATTTTGCCGGTACAGAAAGGGCAGTGACCCTGACCGGCGAAGGCAAGTTCAAAGTAACGCAGAAAGAGGGTATGCCATTCAGGGTCTATATCCGCAATGCCGGTGGTGATGGCGGTATGGTAGAAGGCGGAAGCACCGAATTTAATATCAATGCCTATAGTGATGAGCTGGTGATCAAAACAAGTGTGGCCACCGGCAGCGTAGCCGTTCACAATGCAGCGCCCGCCGGCGCCAATGCCGCTCCTGGCCTGTCTTTAAGAGCCGGCCAGCAGGCGCAGATGGACAGGAATGGTATCAAAATAGTGAATGATGCAGATATCAACCAGGCCATGGCCTGGGCGCAGGGTGTGTTCTCCTTTAATGGCGAAACCCTTGAAGGCGTCATGCGGCAGCTGGCCAGGTGGTATGATGTGGAAGTGGTGTATGAAGAGAAGCCGGGCAATGTGCATTTTGGCGGTGAGATAGCTATGAACCAAACCCTTTCACAAGTATTGGAAGGACTTTCATCAATGAAAATAAATTTCCGTATCGAAAATAAACGCATTGTGGTAATGCCCTAAAAAAAATCGCCCCGGGTGGAGCCGGGACGATCAATATGCCGGGATTACGCAATAACTAAAACGCTCAAGAATTAATCACTGACTTAAACCCAAGCATTGCAAAAGTATGAAAATTAACGATTGCAGGTCTTGTGCATTGGATGCGCACGCCCCTGTTCAATTTCAGAAACGCCCTCACCTAAATTGGCTGGCAATGAAATTAACTGCCGTATTTTTAGTCGCTGGCCTGCTACAGGTAAGCGCAAAAACTGTTTCCCAGCAGGTAACCCTACAGGGGCAACACCAGCAGGTTAAACAGCTGCTAAAGGAAATCAGGAAACAAACCGGGTACGTATTCTTCTACAAAGTATCCGAAGTGGAGAACCTGAAACCAGTAAGCGTAGACTGGAAACAAACACCCCTGCTCACTGCATTGAATGATGTGTTCAGGGATCAGCCGGTCACCTACAACCTGCAGGGAACCACCATTTACATCACCTCAAAACCTCCGGTAGAAGAAACCACTTCCCCTGCCGTCATGCCCATTCCGCCGCCTGTTGACGTAACGGTGCTGGTGCAGGATACTTCCGGCCTCCCGCTGGAAGGCGCCTCCGTCCGGATCAAGGGGACCACGCTGGGCAAAACCACGGACATGACCGGTTATGCAGTTTTAAAAGGCATAGACCTGAACACTGTACTGGTCATCAGCTTCACAGGATATGCCAGCAGTGAAGTAACCGTAGTCAGTAATAAACTGATCACGGTCCGGTTAATACCAACAGCCAAAAACATGGAAGATGTGGTGGTCATTGGTTATGGCACCCAAAAGAAGATCAGTGTATCCGGCGCTATTGCAGCAGTGAACTCCAAAGAGCTGAAGCAAAGCCCCGTGGCCAACCTTTCCAATGCACTGGCCGGCCGTCTGCCGGGATTGATCTCCCTGCAAAGAAGCGGTGAGCCCGGCGCTGACAACTCCACTATTTATGTACGTGGCCTGGAAACCTATTCCGGTTCACAATCGCCATTAATACTGGTAGATGGTGTTGAACGTTCTTTTGACGGCATCGACGCCAATGAGGTGGATAACATCACTATCCTGAAGGACGCCTCTTCTACCGCCGTATATGGCGTAAGAGGCGCCAATGGCGTGGTGCTGATCACCACCAAAAGAGGTACCGCCTCCAAACCCCGCGTATCGGTAACAGCACAAACAGGCTTGCAATCGCCTACCCGCCTGCCCGAGTACCTGAATTCTTTTGAAACCCTTACCTTATACAAAGAAGGGCTCATCAATGACGGCCTGAACGCATCGGTCTATACGGATGAATACCTGAATAAATTCCGCGACCGCAGCAAGCCGGCTTATGAATACCTCTACCCGGATGTGGACTGGATGAGCACGCTGCTGAAAGACAATTCCATGATGAGCCAGGCTAACCTGAACGTGTCAGGCGGCTCACAGACAGCCCGTTATTTTGTCTCCCTCTCCTACCTGCAACAGGATGGGCTGTACAAATTTGACGATGTGAACCCCTATAGCACTCAGGCCAGGACCAGGAAGTATAATTTCCGTTCCAATATCGATCTCAACGTTACCAAAGACCTGGTACTGCAGCTTAACCTGGGTGATGTCATTACTGACAGGAACTATCCCGGGGCCAATGCCAACACCATCTTCGGCGGTATGAAACAGATAGGCCCCCACTGGTACCCGGTAACCAATCCCAACGGATCGGTCTCCGCATTACAGAGCAGGCTGATCGACAACCCCTATGGCCAGCTTACCCAGAGCGGCTACCAGAAACCGTTCAGTAATAATTTAACGGCTACCGCAGGTTTCAACCTGGATATGCACTTTATCACAAAAGGACTGAGTGGTAAGGCCCGACTCTCTTTCGACGTGAACAACTACAGGAATATCAGGCGGGAAAGATCTTACGATAGCTATGTGTATTCCATCAATGATACGGTTACCGACCTTTCACAGGGCACCTACTACAGGATCACTACCGGCAACAGCGTGCTGAGCTATAAAGTGGATGCCAATGGTAACCGGAGAACCCTGGCGGAACTGTACCTCAATTACGACAGGACCTTTGGCGACCATACCGTAAAAGGATTGTTCCTCTATAACCAGCAATCTTACATGGCCAATGTGGGCAATGATGATGTGATGGGCTCCTTACCCTATAAATACCAGGGTTGGATAGGCCGGTTTGAATATGGTTTCAATAACAAATATTTCGGTGAATTCAACTTCGGGTACAATGGTTCTGAGAACTTCCCTGCCGGCAAACGGTTTGGCTTCTTCCCTGCCGTTTCAGGTAGCTGGGTGATGTCACAGGAATCGTTCTTTGACCGTATAAGCGGCACCGTAAACCTGCTGAAGCTCCGGGCTTCCTATGGTGTTGTGGGTAATGACAATGTAGGCGGCGGCCGCTTCCTGTACCAAAGCACCTGGTCCACCAGAAATGCTGACGGTAACGATGCCAATGGCTATTATTTTGGTATGAACCGTGATGGCAACGATTATGGCCTCGCCTGGGAACAGGCCACCGGCAACGAAAGCGTTACCTGGGAAAAAGCCAAGAAACTGAACATCGGCCTCGATCTCGGTCTCTTCAACAACCAATTCACTTTATCTACCGACGTATTCTTCAACAGGCGCAGTGATATCCTGCAGCAACCCCTGTTCGCCCCCAGCTACCTGGGCATCGGCAGCCTGCCCTATATCAATGCAGGCCTCGTCAGGAACCGTGGTTTTGAAGTGCAGGCAGAATACAAAAAACAGTACAAGAACTGGGGCTATTTTATTAAAGGCAACTACTCTTTTGCCAGGAACAAGATCCTGGACCAGCGGGAGCCTGTATTGCTGAACAGGCAATGGAAACAAAAGGTTACCCGCCGCATCGGCGAAATGGCCGGCCTGACCGCACTGGGGCTGTTCAAAGACTGGGAAGATATCCAGAACAGCGCAAGGCAGACCTGGGGCGCCGTTCAGCCCGGGGATATCAAATATGCGGATCTCAACAGCGATGGTGTGATAGACGAGCTGGATGAAGGCCACCTGAACAAAGCAGGTACTCCGGAAGCCTTTGGCGGCGGCTCTTTTGGTATCAACTACAAAAACTTCGATATCAGTGTGCTGTTCCAGGGCGCCTGGGGTGGAAACGTTTACTTCACCGGCGATGCCATCTGGGCATTCGGCAACCGTTCCGGTACTGTACTGGCGGAGATCAAAGACAATCACTATGTAGCCGGTAAAGGCAATTACGATGCTGAGTACCCCAGGATGACCTCCACGCAGAACATCAACAACTACCGGGCTTCCAGTTTCTGGATCAGGTCTTCCGACTATATCCGCCTGAAGAACGCCGAAGTTGGTTATACCTTTTCCAAACAGACGCTGAAAAGAGCCGGGATTGAGTCTGCCCGTTTCTTTGTGAACGGCATGAACCTGATCACCTGGTCAAAGATCAAAGCGTTTGATCCGGAAATTCCTGATGGCACAGGTAACTACCCGCAGCAAAAAGTCGTAAACGCAGGCTTAACATTCAGCTTTTAAACATGTCAACAATGAAGTCTAAATATATTGCATCCCTGTTCCTTTGCAGTACACTGTTCTCTGCTTCCTGCAAAAAGTTCTTAGATGTTGTCCCTACCGAGATCACCTCATCCACGGACATATGGGGTAATATCGACAATGCCGATAAAAACCTGGCCAATCTCTACAAGGCCTTACCCTCCAATTCATTCTACAGCACCAGCTTATGGGCCAGTACCGATGAGGCCATGAACCATTGGGAAGGGCCATCAGAGCTGTTATTCAATTATGGCTCCTGGGGGCCCGGCAACAACCCGCTGGATGAATGGGGAGGCCGGTTTGGCAATGTCCGTGCCGCCAACCTCTATATCGCCAATATTGAAAAGGTGCCGCTTACTGCCAACCAGATAGCTTTTTATACACCCATCATTCCCCGGCTGAAAGCCGAAGCCCGTTTCCTGCGGGCCATCTATTACTTTGAGTTGTTCAAGCGCTATGGCGGGGTACCCATTATCACCGAAGCACTGGACCTGAACGATCCCAAAAACTCGGAACTTCCCAGGAATTCGGCTGACGAGGTAGCTAATTTCATTGTTTCCGAACTGAATGAGATCACCCCCCTGCTGCCGCTGACCTATGAGATTGCAGATTATGGCCGCATCACCCGCGGCGCAGCGCTGGCACTCAAAGCAAGGGTATTATTGTATGCTGCCAGTCCTTTATTCAATGGCAATACCCTGTATGCCGAGGTAAAGAACAGTGACGGCAAGGCCTTGTTCAACCAAGCCTATAGCGCCGATAAATGGAAACAGGCAGCTGATGCAGCCAAGGCCGTACTGGACCTGAATATTTATTCCCTGTCCAATCCTACACCTGAAAATCCCGTCAATACCTATGCCCAGTTATTTTACAACAGGGAATATGCTGAATCCATACTGTGGGTAGCCAAACCGCAGACCAGGGATCTTGAGCTGGACTTTTTACCGAACGGCGCCTCCTTTAAAGGAAATGGCAAGCTCAGCCTGCTCCAGGAACTGGTGGACGCTTACGAAATGAAGAACGGTTATCCCATCAATCAAAGCGGATCAGGTTATTCCGCCCAGGGCTTCTGGGATGGACAAATGTGGGATGGTCTGAAATACAGCGACGTGAAGAATATTTCCAATATGTATAAAGACAGGGATCCCCGTTTTTATGCATCAGTCTTCTTCCAGTATTCCGTATGGCGCCTGGCATCCATTAAACGTCCTGTAAAACTGGCCTGGTGGGGCAATAACAACAGTGATGGAGATGGCTGGCCCAAAACAGGGACCAACTGTGTCAGTGGATACAATTTAAGAAAATACTGTTCGCCCAATGTGGACAGGGTCAATGGTCAGGGTAATGCCAACCGCAACGCACCCATCATCCGCCTGGCGGAAGTATACCTCAACTATGCAGAAGCCATGAATGAATACCTGGGCGCTCCCGATCAAAGTGTGTATGACGCTATCAATGCCGTGAGGGCAAGGGTTGGAATGCCTGCGCTTCCAATTATATCTTCTGATGCCACCAAAGAAGGCATGCGCCAGCGTATCAGGAATGAACGCCGCGTAGAGCTGGCCTTTGAAGGTCACCGTTTCTGGGATGTAAGAAGATGGATGATCGCCACCCAGGTAGACAATACAGACGTGCATGGTATGAACTCCAGGCCTACCACGGCAGAACTTGCCGCCACTGGCCTTGACGTGAACAGTGAAGCTGCCGGTGTGGCCGTGTTCTACAAACAGGTAGTTATCCAGTCCCGGTCGTTCCAGAGCAAACATTACCTGATGCCTATTCCCCCTACCGAGATCGACAAGGACAAAAACCTCGTTCAGAATTTTGGCTGGTAGGCTGACATTAAACGTATTCACTAAAAATAATATACAGTGAAAAAAATATTCATGGCTGTTATCGCTTGCATTGCCATCTTTGCCTGCAAGAAGCCATCATTCGAATATGATATAACGATGAAGTCGCCCGTCCTGACGACTTCCACCGACTCCATCGCCCTGTTCAAAGGGAACAGCGCCAATAATGCTGTGACCTTCATCTGGACCAATGGTTCCAATTACGGCACCAGCGCTTCCATCACCTATACGCTTAAGATTGCTAAACGGGGTGGCGATTTTTCCGAGGCGGCGAGCATCAATATGGGACAGAGCTATTCAAAATCGCTCAGTGTCCTGCAGCTTAATGCCCTGCTGCTCGACAGCCTGAACTTCCCCGTCAATACTTTAGGCGAGATCCAGGTGAGGATCATTGACACCATTCACTCACAGCCTGTACAGCTGGATTCCAGTAATATCGTGTATGTAAAGGTTACGCCCTATATACCACCTGTTACGGCTTTGTTTATCACAGGGGATGCCACACCCAACGGATGGGATTATGATAACCCCATCCCCATGAAGATCAACCCCAGGAATCCAAACCAGTTCATGTATAATGAAGTGCTGCAGGCCGGGGAATTTGAGATCCCGGTATTTCAAGGAAGACCTGACGGCGATTTTTACAGACCTGAAACCAATCACCCGGACATTACCGATGGTAAAGCGTTGTATGCCCCAGGCACGGCTACGCCTCCCAATACCAACAGGTGGCTGATCACCACACCCGGCGCCTACAAACTGACGCTTGACGTCAGCGATCCTGCCTACCTGACCATTAAACCATTTACTCCTTATGCTAAACTATGGATGGTAGGAGATGCAACGCCCGCCGGTTGGAACATCAATACACCAACACCAATGGATGCTACACCAGGTAACGCTTATGAATTCACTTATACTGGTGCTTTAAAGGCGGGTGAATTTAAAATTCCGGTAACTTTAGGCAATTGGAGCGGCGACTTCTACATGCCGCCGGTGAACTACCCTGATCTCAGCAATACAGGGTTGGTATTTGTTCCCGGAGGTAATCCGGATTACAAATGGAAGATCACTACCGCTGGCGATTATAAGGTTACTGTGAATCAGTTGCATGAAACAATCACTATTATAAAGCAATAAGCAGAAAAGTTCTAACACGATGAATATACCCTATCGATCCACAGCCGTGCTGCTGTTCCTGCTCTTATCCGGTTTTGTATTTACGCAATCTGCCAACGGACAATACAATGGGAAAGCTGATCCCAAAGCGGTTATCCAGTCCGGTCAGGCGCGCTTTACCGTACTTACCTCCCGCGTGATCAGGCTGGAATGGGACAGTACCGGCAGCGTCAATGATCAGGCCTCTTTTGTTGCCATCAACAGGAAGCTGCCTGTGCCCGCATTCAAACAAAGCCAGCAGAACGGCTGGCTGGTGATCAGTACCGCCGACCTGGAACTGCGCTACCAGCTGCAATCCGGCAAATTCAATGATCAGAACCTCCAGATCACTTACAATCATCCCGACAGGAACTTTACCTGGAAGCCCGGTCTGAAACAGACCGGTAACCTGAAAGGCACCTACCGCACCCTGGACCGTTGCGAAGGCGATGTCAGGGACAATAAGGATAAGATCCAGCTGGAAGACGGCCTGCTGTCCCGGGACGGCTGGCACCTGATCGATGATTCCAAATCGCTGTTATTTGATAACAGCGACTGGCCCTGGGCAACCACCCGGCCGGAATCCGCTCACCAGGACTGGTATTTTATGGGCTATGGCAACAACTACAAACAGGCGCTGTATGACTATTCCCTGTTTGCCGGTAAAGTGCCCCTGCCTCCCCGTTATGCTTTTGGCTACTGGTGGTCCCGCTACTGGAGCTATTCCGATAACGAGGTCCGCGACCTGGTGAACAATTTTGAGAAATTTGCCGTACCCCTGGATGTACTGGTCATTGATATGGACTGGCATTTCATCGTGAACGAACACCTGCCCTGGACAGGGTATTCCTGGAACAAACGCCTGTTCCCCGATCCGGGCAAAAGCCTGTCCTGGATACAAAGCAGGCAATTGAAAACAACGCTCAACCTGCACCCGGCAGACGGCGTGATCCCCCAGGAAGAAAAATATGGCGCCATGGCCAAAGCCCTGAATTTTGATACCAGCAAGCTGGCTACCATTCCCTTCGAGGCTTCCAATAAAAAGTTCATGCGCACCCTGTTTGATACCATCCTGCAACCCATGGAAAAAATGGGTGTGGATTTCTGGTGGCTCGACTGGCAGCAGTGGGCCATGGACAAGAAGATGCCCAGCCTGAGCAATACCTGGTGGCTGAACCATACCTTCTTTACCAATGCAGAGAAGTATGGCAACAAAAGGCCGCTGATCTACCACCGCTGGGGCGGACTGGGTAACCACCGCTACCAGATCGGGTTCTCCGGCGATGCCATCATTTCCTGGAAATCCCTGGACTACCAGCCGTATTTCACCAACTGTGCTTCCAACGTCCTGTACTCCTACTGGAGTCATGACATCGGCGGTCACTACCATGAATATACCGGCCTGACCGGCATTGATCCGGAAATGTATGCCCGCTGGATGCAATACGGCGCACTGAGCCCCATCTTCAGGAGCCATTCCACCAAGGATGCCAGCCTGAATAAAGAAGTATGGAATTTCAAAGGCGACGCCTATGACGCGCTGATCAATTCCATCAACTTCAGGTACCAGATCTCCCCGTATATCTATACCATGGCCCGTAAGAACTACGATTCATCCATTGCTATCTGCCGCCCCCTGTATTACGACTACGCCAGCCAGGAGGAAGCATATACCTTCAACAAGCAATACATGTTTGGCGATGATATGCTGGTAGCTCCTATCGGGGCGCCCATGAAAGAGGGTGTTTCCAGACTGAACGTCTGGCTTCCCGGCGGGAACAACTGGTACGAATGGAATACCGGCACCATGCTCTCCGGCGGGCAGACCCTGGAGCGTTCTTTCACACTGGCGGAATACCCGCTGTATGTGAAAGCAGGCGCTATCATTCCTATGTACAATGATGTGAAGAACCTGGAAAAAGATCCGGGCAAACTGACCATCGGCGTATTCCCCGGCGGTAATGGCAAAGGCGTTTTCTATGAAGACGCCGGTAACGATAAGAACTATGCCCGTGAATATGCCAGCACCCAGCTGGAATCCAACTGGAAAGACCGGACACAGCGGATCGTTATCAATCCCCGGAAAGGCGCCTATAAAGGCATGCCCGCTTCCAGGACCTATACCGTGCAGCTGATCGGCGCAGAGATGCCGCAATCGATCACCGTTAACGGTAAGCCCGTCAAATACACGCAGATCCCCAATGGCAAGGACTGGCACTACGAAGGCAAGACCTTCACTGTGATCATCCCCCTGTCTTCCAGCCTTTGCTCGGCCAGGCAGGAACTGGTGATCCAGTACAGCAAGACTGATTCCATCAATGTCAATACAGGACTGGTGAAACAATTCAGGGAACTGACAAAAGCCACTACCGGTTTAAAATTCCGTGACGGGCAATTGCTCCTTCCTGAACTGATCGGCAACTGCGAGGAAACAAACCTGAAGCTCCAGTATGAACCTGCAAAGTTCTATGAGTACCTCAGGTATTTTGCTACCAACTATCCCGCCATCCCTGATGCCATCAGGAAAGCACGTATCAGCAATGAAAACAAGGAATGGTATATCAACCAGCTGAAAGCAGGTAAGTAAAAGATATCCCTATGAATTCAAAAAGCCCGGCCGCTATTGTGGCCGGGCTTTTTGCTTGTACAGGCGGATACCACTTTGCTACCTGCATGCAGTATGTTTAGGCCAACTGGCGTTAATTGTGGCTTTTGGTATTGCAATTACACTCATACCTGATCCTGGCGTGGTCCACACTGAACCGGCTGCTTAAAAAAGCCCGGCCGGTTGGCTGGACAGTATTTACCGGCAGCAGGAACTCATTATAGGAAGCGCCGCTCAGCGGGTTATTATTGCTGTAATCCCTGGTCAGGAATTGCCAGATCCCATTGGTCCGGAACAGGTTCAGCTTATTATCGTTCACCCCATAGGAACTTAGGTTGCCCTGGGTATTGTACGCATAGTTGGTATAGTAAGGTGGCGTGAACGGCAGGTAGTTTTGTACGCGTGTTATACGGCCAAGACTATCGTATTCATAGCCATACTGATAGGACACAACGGGCTGGTTGAAGATCAGTACGCCATTATAGACAACGCCATAAAAGAGCATGGAGGAATAGGCTACCTGGCTGCCGGAATAACTGAAGCTTTGGTAGTTGGACACAATACCATCATAGTAATTGGGAGAAACACTGCTGTCATAATAAGTGATCTCCAGCAGGCTGATGAGCAGGTTGGATGCATCATACCTGAACACATAGGTAGGCAGCACCGACCGCAGGGAAAGCGCCGGCCGGACGGTGTCCGGGTTTCCCAGGACATTGTAAATAAAGTAATACGTGCTGGTGTCCGCAGTGGCATAGCCATAAGAGGTGATCTCTGTAATCCGGCATAGGGAGTCTCCACCGGGCAGTGAGCGATAGGGATAGTCGTGCAACTTTCTACAGGAAGCAAGGGAAAGCATGGCTGCTGCAATAGCAGCCGCAAGCGCGCAGGTGACGAGCCTTTTCATGATAAGTAGTTTAATAGTTAATGATCAATCGAACAGGTGGTCCTGCATAAGATAGTCAGAAGGGAAGAAGCATCACAGGGAGAGAAAAAATGGAGGATGATACGAAGGTAGAGAATTGGAAATGCCCCGCAAACAGGCGAATAAAGAATAGGTGTTTTTCTTTTCGCCTGTAAGGGTTTTGGTGAATAACCGGCTGTCGGGAACGGGTTATTGTGCAGCTACCGATCCGGGATCGGTTTTGGCAAATTCATCCGCCAGGCGGTTGAGCTGTGCCGGCGTAAGCGTGGCAGCGCCCTCATCCACCACTACACGGAAGGCGAACCGGACGGTCTCCCCTTTTTTCAGCTGCAGGTTCTTTGCTGATTGTCCGTTGGTGAAGATCTTTTCACCCAGGGGATTGGCGGCAAACAAACCATAGCCGCGGGCATGCCAGAAAGTGGGATAATTGATATTGCGGGGGTGATCGATAATAGCGATACTGACGGAGTCATTTTTCATTTTGCCATACAGCTTGCACCAGGCGGCGCGTGTACTCCAGGCTGCATCACCGGTCTTCCCTTCGCTGGTAAGGTAATTGCCGGTAGCAATTTTATCCAGCTCCCCTTTAACAACGGTCACATTGCCTTTGTCGTCCGTATATTTCTTATCCTCACGGGAAGGGATTTGTAGCTCATGCGCAACACGAAGACCCAGCAGGCCATCCTTGGCATCGGTAAAAGTCACCTCGGTATTGGCCTTCAGGACCGTGATGCGGTCAATGATACGCTGGCCTCCGGAACCGCTGAAAGTATATTGGGTGGTCTCTTCCAGCAATACCTCATTCTTTTGATTGACCCAGTTGGCATGGTAAGACAAGATACCTTTCTCCCCATCCTTCGTTTTGATCACCTTATCTGTTCTGATGGATCCGTACAGGTGCTTTTTTGCAGCCGGAATGGCAAACGAGTTGTTCCAGAAATCAAGCCCGTTCACATTTTCAAAATTCAGCCAGAGCCCCAGGTGATGCGGGTGGTCTGTTGGTTCATCGGCAATGGGGTTGATAGGATACCCACGGGTAACCACGGTGCCGCTGGCTGCCAGGATGGGATACAATACCGGTTTAGCCAGTGTATCGGGATAGATAAAGCTGGTGAAGCGGCCGGACCCGATATTCACGTGAATAGTGGTACCGGTCTTTTCCTTCACAAATTTCACCATCTCCTTTTTCTGTGCATTTGCAGAAAACGCCAGCACTACAAAGAGAGTGCCGGCGTTTATTGATCTCATCATATTCATGATACTAATATTTGAACACTTTTCCACCTACCATTACTTCCTGTGTCTTCTCATCAAAGGTAGCTTTCTGGCCGGTACGGGCGGCGGCTGTGGTCATGATACAGGCAATAGAATGGTTATACCCTGCTTCTACCGGCGCATTGGGCTGCTTGCGGCTGCGGATACATTCCATCCAGTTGCGTACGTGATTGCTGGTAAGCTTATCACCACCTGTGTTGGCGGAAGCGATCACCGCTTCAGCCTGGTCCAGGCTTTGTTTGGGCAACAGGTTAGGCTGCATACCCATGTCCTCTGCAAAGCGTTTGGTGAGGCCGCCCTGGGGCGAAATGGTATTGGTGATCAGGTTCAGCTCGCCACCATTGCTGTAGTAAATTTCTGAAGGACGCTCATCGCCATTGTGCATACGGGAACCGAAAGTAACCTGGAACCCGTTGCTGGGATCATTGGCCGGACCGTAATCAAATACAGCCGTGATGGTGTCCCAGTTCCTGCGACCATCTTTCCACATATAGATACCGCCGTTGGCCACTACGCTACGCGGGTGCGACAGCCCCGTGAACCAATGCACCGTATCGATCTGGTGGCTCATCCATTGACCGGGAAGCCCCGAGGAATAAGGCCAGAACAAACGATACTCCAGGTATTTGCGGGGATCAAAAGATTCAAAGGGACGGTTCATGATGAAACGTTTCCAGTCTGTATCTTCTTCCCTTAATTCTTTCAGCAGGGGTACACGGCGCCAGCGGCCGGGCTGGTTCACATTCCAGGTCAGCTCTACCATGGTGATAGGGCCAAACTTGCCGGAAGAGATGAAATCATGAGCAGAATGGTAGTTACTGCCGCTCCTGCGCTGGGAACCGATCTGGATGATGCGGTCACTGGCCTTGACAGCTTTCAGGGCAGCGCGGGCGTCCTCCATGGTTTCAGCAAAAGGCTTTTCCACATAGGCGTCACAACCTGCTTTCACAGCTTCAACGGTATGAAAGGCATGCTGGAAATCCGCAGTACCAATAAACACTGCATCTACCAGCTTCTTGCTGTACATCTCTTCGTTATTGCGGCAAGCCACCACATCATGTCCCAATTTCTGTTTCCATACGGCGGCGCCTTCTTCCCTTCTTTTGTTCCAGATATCCGAAACAGCCACTATATCAAAATTCAGTTCTTTGTAATGATTCAAAAAACAGGGCATATGGCTGCCACGATGACGGTCGGAAAATCCAACCACCCCTACCCTTACACGATCGTTAGAGCCAATAATACGCCGATAGCTTTCAGCGCTAAACCCCATTTTGGCGGTGAGAATGCCGGCGCCTGCAAGGGCTGTCTGTTGAATGAACCGGCGACGCGATTTTGTCATTGTTGATGATTATTTTTTTCAAATAGTCCTAAACTGCTTACATTAGTATCAGGACCTTAAATTTAAAAGATAAGCCTGTCAAAATCAACAATAAATACTCCTGATTCTAATATAGCTTAGGCATTGGCCAAAATAGCTGAATGTTGCCTGGGATTTCCTCCTGGCCCCTACTATTTATCCAGCAGCGCCACCGAACACCACAGGTAGGGCGCCTGGCCATGAAAATCACCCGCATTGCGCGGACGGTTGGCATAGTGCTGCTTATCATTCTTCTTGCCCGTACCAATACAAACCTCAGTTACATTTTTGCGTTCATCGATATAAGGGACCATCGCCAGCCAGGCTTTACGGGCAGCAGGGCCGTATTCTGCGGCATCCAGCCAACCCTGTTGAATGCCCCGGATAAATGCATAGGTGAACATAGCCGTTCCGGATGTCTCCGCCCAGAAATCCGGCTCATCGATCAATTGATTCCACATGCCAGCAGGCTGCTGGTGATCTTTCAGGCTTTTCATCATAGTAAGATATCCTTCCATGATACGGGGCCTGTCTTTGTGGTCCTGGGGAAGAGAACGAAGTAAGTCGGCCATGCCTACAGCCATCCAGCCGTCCCCTCTTGCCCAGTACAAAGGAACATCCGGCGCATGGTAAAAGAGACCGTTGGGACGTTGTAATTCCTCCAGGTACATCACCATTTCCTTGGCTGCGCGATCAATATATTTTTTATCCCCGGTAACCTTGTAGGCCTCATTTTGTACAACAGTGATCATGTACATATCATCAATCCAGAGACGGGTTTGCCAGGAATACCCTTTTTCGCTCCATTCTTTTTCAGCCGGCTTTGCATTCTCCGGCAGGTTCCACTGGGAATCAGCATAGGCCAGGCCCAGCTCCCTGTACCGGTTGTCTTTTGTTACCTGGTAGAGTTTAAGCGCAATACTTCCGAACATATTATAGTCCACATGGTTCATGGGCGGCAGCAGGGTCTTTTCCCTGCCAAAGAAAGGCTCAAATTTATCCTGCAACAGTTTGATCAGTTGCTTGTCGTTTGTTTTCAGCGCATAATCAAGCGCACCGTTCCAGGTACAGACTTCGGCATAATGAATATATCGCTCAGCATACAGATCATGCTTGCTGTCAACGAAATGATAGGCCAGCCCTTTACCCACCTCCTTCGGCGTAGCTCCCTTCGAAAAACCCGACAGAAGATTTTGCTGTGCAGATAGAACGGAAACAGAAAAAAGGGTTAGTAACGATAAACACAAATTTTTAAACATAAAGCTGCTTTTTTTAACTGACTTGCTTAACACTATTTAGTCAAGGAATCCTTATTTTTCAAGTAATGCTGCCACACACCAGAGGTAAGGAGCCTGGCCGTGATAATCACCTGTCCTGCGCGGACGATCATAATAATACTGCTTATCATTCTTTTTATTGGTTCCCACACAAACTTCGGAAACCGCTCCTTTGTCATTGACATAGGGCACCAAAGCCATCCAGGCTTTCCTGGCTACAGGAGCATATTCTTTAGCATTCAGCCATTTTTGTTTTACGCCGGTAATTAAGGCATAAGTGAACATTGCTGATCCTGATGTTTCCGCCCAGCTGTCTTTTTCATCAATTAACTGGTTCCACATACCTGCTTCTGTCTGGTAGTTCTTTAAACTTTCCATCATGGTCAGGTAGCCCTTCAGGATCCGCGGACGGTATTGATTATCCTTCGGTAAGAAACGCAGCAATTCCGCCATGCCCGCAGCCATCCAGCCGTTACCACGCCCCCAGTAATACGGCACATCAGGGGCATGATAGAACAGGCCATTGGGACGTTGCAGCGAATCCAGATACATCACCATCTCTTTGGCTGCACGGTCAATATAGTTTACATCCCCGCTTGCTTTGTATGCCTGGGATTGTACGATGGTGATCATGTACATATCATCGATCCAAAGCCGTGTTTGCCAGGAGTAGCCCTTTTCCGCCCATGCTTTCTCTTCAGCTTTGGCATCGGCCGGTACTTCCCATTGCGTAGTGGCATAAGGCAGTCCAAGGTCCAGGTACTTTTTGTCCTTTGTTAGCTGATAAAGCTCCAGCGGCAGGCTGCCAAACATATTGAGATCAACATGGTTTCTAATGGGCAACAAGGCATTTTCTGTGGTAAAAAGCGGCTGGAATCTTTTTTCCATTAGCTCAAGAAGGGTTTTATCCTTTGTAAGCGAGGCATACTTCAGCGAACCGTTCCAATAGAATGTTTCAGGATAACCAATCCATTTGCCCGCATGCAACGCATGTTTGGCATCTACAAAACGGTAGGCGATCAGTTTACCTACCTCTTCAGGAGTATACCCTTTGGGAAATTTGGTCAGGTCATTTTTCTGAGCGAACAAAAACTGAAAAGGCAATAACAACAAAAACGAAAAAATCTGCTTATACATTATTCTTATTTTTTATCAAACATCATTCCTTCCTCAATATTAATCTTTAAGCCTGAATGCTGAAACTTCCGCGAGGCCGGGCTGAATCTGGCTATCATAGCCGGACTTGGGGGCCAGCCTGAAATAGCGGAACTGCCTGCGCTGGGGCAGGTCAATGTATTGTTTCAACAGATCAATATTATTGAGGGTAAATACCCCGAGGTTTTCCCAGGCGCTATTGTCGTTACTGACCAGCAGCTGCAGTTCTTTTATTTTCCGATCCCCTTCTTTCTGGTTGATGACAAAGCCGTCAACACCGGATACTTCTCCCATATCGATGGTTACCCAATGACCGGGGTAATCCGTTGGATCGGAAGAATATCGCGCAATCCAGAAAGTAGCAGTATTGTTATCTATCAGGCGGGACGCCAGGCGACTGTTAACCGTTTCCTCCGAGCTGAATGCGGCAATAGCCCATTTGGTCTTGGGGAATATATAGCGCCATTGCTCGCCGGAGGGACGATTTTGCGGAATGGCAATATTCACCGGAGCGCCAAAGTTGGGCGCCCCTTCAGCATTCCAGGTAAAGCGCTGGATCCGCGGGTTGCGACTATTGTCATCACCACCTCCGGCTCGTGTACGGGCATGGTAAATAATCCAGTCCTCTTTTCCGTCGGGTGATTTAAAAAAACCGTTGTGCCCGGTGCCATAGGCGCTGCTTTCTGCTCGCATAGAAAATACCGGCTGATCCTTTTTGGTCCAGTCGGCCGCATTCATAGGATCTCCATTCTCTTTCAGGGTGAGCAGCCCTAAACAATAACCATCTACCCAGTAACCACTGCCTGAATACACTACAAATACCCGGCCCTGGGGATTGATCAGGACCTGCGGTCCTTCATTGATAGGATTTCCCTTCTTTTCCCAATCGTAGGTTGGCGAAGCAATGATCACTTTTTCGCCGGAGATGGTCCAGGGATTGCTCATTTTTGCAATATAAATATGCTGAGGCGCCGCCCCTGCATTACCACCCGACCACAACATATACATTTGTCCCCCATGCCGCAGTACGGTGCCATCTATGGCCCACTGATTGGTGGCGTCGGCTATTTTCCCTTTTATCACCCAGTTCCCTTCTACAGGAGTAGGCGAAGTATTTTCCAGCACATACATGCGATGGTTGGCATTTGTGCCGTCATCGGCTGCAAAATAAAAATACCATTTCCCATCAATCTCGTGCAGCTCGGGGGCCCACAGGTTCTTTGAATACGACTGGCCGGCCGGAGGCGTCCAGACCTCATGCCTGCGTGCCGAGGCCAGCGACGACATATTTTTGGTTTCCAGGATGACCAGTTTACTGCCCTGGGTATACGTATAGTAGTAGGTCCCATTTTTCTGGACTACCCAGGGATCAGCACCGCCGGGCAGCAGCGGATTAGTGAAGGTACTGTCAATGGTGAATGCAGACAGATCATCCCCACCTGTTGGCGGGGTTGGCACTTCCGGCGTTGGCGCATCTGTAGTATCCGAGGATTTACTGCAGGCATGACACAGTAATGCACCGCTGAGCATACATGCTGCCAATATGGATCTTTTCATATAATGCATTTTTATTTTCACTTCACCAGGGTTATCGGGTAATAAGGATTATTGGCTGCTTATAGTCTTTAGGGTGTTATACCAAGATATAATTCCTGTAACTGTACCGTATTGCCTTGTGAAGTGTAGGATCCTCCGTTGAAACATTGTGCTTTCTGCGCATAGAATTTCAGGTAACGATAGCTGGATTTCGGCAGCGGTATATTAACCGTTTCCTGCAGGGATGCAGTTCCGGCATCCGGGATCACCACATCTGTTGCAATCACCTGGAAGTTGATACCATCATTGCTGCCTGCTATCTCATCAAACCCAAACCATCTTATAAATGCCTGTGTGATGTCCCTGTGCCGCATCCTGAAGTAATTCACCTCCTGGGCCGTCTTCATGTCCACGGTAAAATAGATGGCCGCTCCGGAAGGTACGGTTACCTTAGTGGTGACCCCGGATGTTTTACCCGGCCGTACCAGACAGAAATTGGTGGCCAGATCGCCGTCAATGGCAGCCGACAGGGAATTCCCTTCCGGATTACCGGTGGCTATCATCAGTTCATGAGAGGCTGTCATGGTCCAGCCAGCCCTTGGGTAATCGCCGCTGAAAGGCACTACATGCACCGTAACCGCAGCACTAACAGCAGGATTCTGCCTGGAGGATACAGTAATGGTAGCCGTTCCCAGCGAAACGCCTTCCAGCAGGCCATCCTGGTTTGTGGTCGCCACCGCCGGATCAGAAGAAACATAGTTCAGGCCATCATTCGCTTCAAGCGGTGTAATCATGACCTGGCTGAACAGGTTATGCGTTGCACCCTTCATCAGGTCCAGATCGGCAATCAGGAGCCTGATAGCTGTAGCCGGTACAATGATCTTGTTTACTGTTGTTACGGTAAATTCAACGGACTTTCCACTTACTGTAATAGTAATGGTGGCAACGCCTTCGTTTTTGGCCGTCAGCAGACCATTACCGTTTACCGAGGCCACTTCCGGATCAGAAGAAGAATAGTTCTCCGCCCTGTCCGTTGCTTTTTCGGGCAGTACGGTCACTTTCCAGCCAATATTGAGCGAGGTTCCTTTCAGTAAGGTAATGCCTTTGCTGAGTTCCTCATTTAATGTAATGCTTTCCACACCTACCTGATTTACCGAAGGCATATTTTTGTCGCAGCCTGCAAACAACAGGCTTAATAGTAAGAGTTTTGCTGCAAATGCGAATACTTTATAATTGTTCAGCATACCATTCAGATTAAAGTACATAGGTTTTATGTTTGCAGTTGGGGCATTGATCTACCAACCGGGGTTCTGGATGAGGTTCTTACTTCTCTGCATTTCCACCAGTGGTATCGGGAACAGGTAGTTCTTACGCTTGAAACTACGGGTCTGCACTTTTCTGCGTACATGATAGGCCGCCTTGTTGCCATCGATATTCATGCCTGTAAAGTCACCGCCCTGACCACCCTGGCCAACCTCATTTTCGGCTATCATCCACCGGCGTACATCGAAATACCGCTGTCCTTCGGTAGCCAGCTCAATACGCCTTTCCCGGCGGATGGCTTCGCGCTGTAATTCCTGGTTGCCTATAATGGCGGGGTTCAGGTCTTCCAGGTTCGGCAGGCCGGCACGTTCCCGTATAAGGTTCACGTACTTCAGTACATCTGTGTTTGAAGGCGACACCTCATTGAGCATTTCTGCATACAGCAGGTAAAAATCTGCCAGGCGGAAAATGATGGAAGGCCGGTACATGGAGGTTACTCCCGGGGAACGACCATACACCGTGCGGTTCATCCGCTTGTACAAAAGATAACCTGTATAGGGGGCGCCATCACCTACCGAATTATCGGAATTACCGCCTTTGTAAAACTGCACCTCATTGTTGCTGATATGCCATTTTTTACCGGAAAAAGTGATCGTATTATAAAAGCGGGGTTCACGCCCGATATACATTTTGGAAACCTCAGCTCCATCCAGCGTACCAAAGCCGCTTTCACTGTAGGCAGGAGATGCCGCCAGGAAAGAAGTAGTTTTTGCAGGATAACCATCCGACATATAAAAATCATCCACCAGTTCCTGCAATACGTGGAAGGCGCCCAAGCCGGAAGGCTCGCTCCTGGGAGTGGCATACTGGTCAAAACCACCGCCATTATAGGCTTTCCAGGAGGTGGCTGAATTGGCCCAGATAATTTCCGTATTGTATTGCTGGAAAAGTTCGTAGACGGATTTAGCGGGATCAAAAGTACCGGTGTTTTTGTACAGTTGATAGCGGCCGCCCTGCTCGGCATATTCAATGAAGTCTTTGCAGGCCTGCGCAGCTTTCTGCAGCTTGCTGTCGTCCCGGTCGGGGAACAGGCGTTTGCCGTCCTTGCCCCCGCTCACCAATTGCAACGCCTCAGTATACCCGCCGTTGAAAAGCGGGCTGGCGGCGTATACCCACAACTTTGCCCGGACAGCCAATGCAACGCCCTTAGTGGGAACGGCACGATAGGATTCATTGCTGTGATAAGGCTCCTGCTCCATACCCTGCATAGATGCCTGCAGTTCTGCATCAATGAAATTGATCACTTCATCCAGGGAATTCCGGGGCATATCCAGCTCGTCTGCCAGGGTCATAGAATGATCCACAATAGTAACAGGCCCATACAGTTCCATCAGGTAATAGTGATACAGGGCTCTCATAAACCGTACATTGGCTTTGTAACGTTCTACTTCAGCCTCGGTCAGCACTGCTGCACCGGGGCCACCTTCCTCAACAATGGGCTTTACCTGTTCCAGGAATATATTGGCCTGACGGATGCTTTCATACAGCGTTTTCCATCTTTGCGCAGCAGAGTTGGAGGAGTTCCACTCATTATATTTTCCCGAGTTGTTAGCCAGCCTGGTATAGATCTCATCGGCGTAGGCGGTCCATGGGTTACCCATGCCATCTGTTTCCACCCATACCATGGAATAATCGGGACGATTGTTAAAGACCTGGGAGTACCATTTCCTGGTACGGTCCACGTTATCAAATACCTGGGAAATATCGCTGATACCACCTGCCAGTTCATCGGACACATCCAGGAATTTTGTGCAGGAAGTAAAACCGCCCAGGGAAAGGGCTATTAAAAACGTATAGATAATTTTCGTTCTCATGCTTAATATTTTTATGGCCGGAACTTATAAGTTTAACTCAAGACCGAATGTAAAACTGCGGGACATGGGGTAACTCATACCTTTGTTGCGATTACCCATTTCCGGGTCCCAGTATTTTACATCATCCCATACATACAGGTTATATCCCATCAGGTACACCCTGGCGCCGCCCATCCTGAGTTTCTGGATCAGCTGCTTTGGAAGGGTATAGCCTATTTCAACATTTTTTAAGCGGAGGAAACTACTGTTCCGTAACCACCAGGTATTAGGCTCCTTATTCACGTTGTAGGAATAATGACTGTGTATTCTCGGCATGACCACATCCTGCCGGGGATTGTCTGGCGTCCAACGATCCATGAAGGCTGTCCGGTAGTTTGATTTCTCTACGCCCCAGTTATAAGGCCAGAAATTACTGTTGCCTTCCCCCAGCAACGTAGACGAATTGCCGGTGCCCTGGAAGAAGACACTTATATAGGCTCCTTTATACTCTGCATTTAACCCAAAGCCATAATTGATCTCCGGATTTTCCGGATTGCCTATCCCTCTTTTCCTGTCATTGTTGTCAATGATATTGTCATTGTTCAGGTCAGCAAATTTAATATCCCCGGGCCCCAGTGTTCCCTGCATGGACACTGCAGGCAGGCCTGGCTTCAGCTGGTAGGAATAAGTGCCGTTAGCATTTTGTGTTCTGATAAAATCATCGTCTGTATACAGCCGCTCGGCGATATAGAGGTATTGTTCTCCTACCCGCGTGCCGGTAACTGCCATCCAGGGATAATTCTGCGGCAGCTCATCGTATTCTATAATTTTATTGCGGGCAAAGGTGAAAGTGGCCCTGGCAGACAGCCTGACCTGGCCGATAGTATGGTTGCCTTTCAGGCTTGCGTCCACGCCATGATTGTCCACAATACCATAGTTTTCCCAGGGATTGGCATGGAAGCCCGTGGTAGCATTGATGGTATTGCGCTGTATCAGGATGCCGGAACGGCGATTGTTGAAGTAATCTGCGGTCAGTTCAATCTTATTGTTGAAGAATCCCAGGTCCACACCTACGTTACGCTTCTTCTCAATTTCCCAGGCGATGGTATTATTGACAAACAGCAGGTCGTTGATGCCCGCTCCCATGCCATTGGTGCCGCCTGTAGAACCAATGCCCTGGTTGAATGTATAGCCATCTGTTTTGAAGGTAGCCCGGTAAAGGAAGCGGGAGCCGCCTGTATTATCATTACCGGTACGGCCGTAAGACAGCCTGATCTTGGCGCTGTTCATTACATCCTTCAGCCAATCAGGATAGGAAGGTTCGTTGGAAACAAAATAGCTCAGGCCCACGGCGGGGAAAAAGCCAAACCGGTTGCCTTTGGCAAATGTTTCGCTACCCGTATAACCAAAATTACCCTCTATAAAATATCGATTATCGAAAGAATAGGTGGCACGACCTACAATGCCCTGCTTCCTGTAGGGAAGCACTGCATCACTCTTCTGGTTCTCCTTCTGCATGTACAGCAGCATGCCTCCTACAGTATGCTGTCCAAAACTACGCCCATAGTTGAGCGATCCTTCCACATATATATTGCGATAGGAACTGGTGCCTGTAAACTCAGGATCTGTCAGCTGAGGGCTGCCGGAAACACTTGTAATATATACCAGCTTACCTTCTGCATCGCGCCCTGTGGCGTAGTAAAGGCTGGGCCAGTAGTTACGCAGCGTAGCCGCATTGCCCTCATAGTCCAGGCTGACCCTGGCATTGGCGCTCAGACCAGTAGTGATCACTTTCAGGTCCTGGGTCAGGCCTACGTTGGATTGTATCTGCGTGCTGAACTCTTTCCTGTAGCCCTGGTTATACAGCATATTGTATGGGCTGCGGTTATTGGCATCGCTCTGTATCTGGTAGGTAGCCAGGGTGCCGTCACTGTAAATAGCAGGGAACAGGTGTGGCGGCGTATTGAGCATAAAGCCGAAAACATCATCGGGGGAGCGGTTGGCAGTAAGCCTGTTGACATACTGGCCGGCAAGGTCAATATTCAGCTGGGTGGTCTTACTGACTTTCAGGTCAATATTGCTCCGGAGGTTATACCGCTGAAAGTCGAAGTCACTGTCATATTTTCCCAGCGGGTTTTTCTTAAACACCCCGTCCTGGTTGAAATACGCCATTGATACAAAGTATTTGGCATTTTCCGCGCCGCCCCTGAAATTCATGGTGTAGCGCTGGTTCTGTACGTTTTTGGCCAGCAGCTCATTCATCCAGTTGGTATTCGGATACAGATCGTTATCCTCCCGGCTGCGGTATTTATCAATCTGTTCTTTGGTCTTATAGGGATCAAAACCATCGTTGTACAAGGCTTCATTGGCCATCTCAAGATAAGTCCACGAATCTACGAACTCGGGCAACCGCTGAGGTTTGGCCATTGAATTTTCGGCACGGAAAGAGATCCTGGGCTTGGATACAATCCCCCGCTTGGTGGTGACAAGAATAACACCGTTGGCGCCTTCTGCACCATATACCGCTGTTGCAGCGGCATCTTTCAGCACGGAAAAGGTCTCAATTTCGTCGGCTTCAATATCCGTTATCTCCCGGGGTATACCGTCCACCAGGATCAAAGGTTTGGAACCTCCCTTAAAGGTGCTGATGCCCCGGATCCAGAACTCCGCATCATCCCTGCCCGGCTCTGCCGTACGCTGGATGCTGATCAGACCGGATAGCTGACCGGCCAGATTACCGGTAATATTACCGGAGGGCGACATCAGTTCCCGGGAGGAAACAGTACTTATGGAGCTGACCATGGCCCTCCGCTTCTGCTTGCCATAGCCTACCACAATCACCTCATCGTTCAACTGAATATCCGGCTGAAGCACCACATTCAGTACAGTAATACCATTCAATGCGGTGTCTTTGGACAGGAAGCCTGTATAGCTGAATGAAAGGACGTCTGTTGCCAGCGCGTCAATAACATAGAGCCCGTCATTATTGGTGGCTGTACCAATAGATGTGTTCCGGATCCTGACGGAAGCTCCTACCAGCGGATCTCCTTTGGTGTTGATCACCTTACCGGTAATGCGCTTTTTATCCTGTCTTGTTTCCGTTGGCGCAACAGGATCATTATCCTGTGCATAGGCGATATCTGTACTTATCAGCTGGAAGAGCAGGGCAAGCACTCCAGGACAGAGTATCCTGCACAGCCGGGAAGCAGGCTGTGCGTTTTTACATGTTTTTAAAAATCTTCTCATAATGGTGGCTTTGAAATTCTCGTTAGATGTGCTATGTTGGTTCTCAGTATTTGGTTTTCCAGTATTAGTTTTTATTAGCAGGACGGACCAATGCATTGGCGCACCATAAAAGGGCTGCCTGGCCATGCAGGTCCCCTGTCCAGCGCCTTCTGTCCAGGTAGTACTGGTAATTATTCTGCGCCCCGGTACCTTCGCAAACATTACTGATATCGTAGTTTGTATCGAGGTAGGTCAGCAGCGCCAGCCAGGCCTTACGGGCGGCAATACCATATTTCTCTTTATCCAGCCAGCCGTTCTTCACACCTGTGATCATAGCGTAGGTGAACATGGCGCTGCCGGATGTTTCTTTCCAGGCCGACAAATTATCGATCAGCTGTCCCCACATACCATCAGCCATCTGGTATCTCAGTAAAGTGGCCATCATGTCCTGGTATCCCTTCATAATGCGTTCCCGGTAAACGGTGTAACGGGCTTCTTTGGGCAGGATACGCAGCATCTCTGCCATGCCTACAGCCATCCAGCCATTCCCACGTGCCCAATAATAGGGGGCGTTCGGAGCATGATAAAACAAGCCGTTGGGGCGTTGGAGCCTGTCCAGGTACAGCACCATCTCCTTTGCCGTACGCTCTATATACTTTTCATCTCCGGTAGCCAGGTACGCCTGGGCCTGTAATGACGTTATCATAAACATGTCGTCGATCCACAGGCGTGTTTGCCAGGAATAGCCATCTGCATACCAGTCTTTTTGTGCTTGTGTTGCTTTGGAAGGCAAGGTCCACTGCCCGTCGGCATATTTCATTCCAAGGTCCTTAAACCTGCTTTCTTTATTGCTTGTATACAATTCAAGCGGAACGGCCCCAAAAACATAATAATCCACTTTGTTATCCGCCGTAGTATTCAAGTCCGGCTGCAAATGCTTTTCAGTGGTAAACAAAGGCTCAAACCTGTTGACCAGCCCCCTGTACAGTTCTTCATTTTTGATAGTCTTTGTAAACCAGCAGGCGCCCAGCCAGGCGCATACATCGGGGTAGGTAATATGATCAGCCGTATACTGGGAGTTGACATTGCCCCAGAAGGAGTGTTTTGTCTGCAAAAAACGTTCGGTGAGTTTTATTCCGATCATTTCAGGGCGGGCCCCTTCCGGAAACTTTTCGAGGTCATAAGCCGAGGAGTCTTTTTTTACATCCGGCCCGGGTTCTGGTCCGGGGTCACTACTCCCTTTGCTGCAACTGAAAAACAAAACAGTAGTGAAACACAATCCGGCAATCAATGCAGATACTTTCATACGGCTGTTTTAATCGTCATGGTATCCTGTTTGTTCTGGAAAATGATCCCGGTCGCCCGTTAAACGCATCTTCCAGCACATAGAAACACCTTACAAAGTAAACAGATGCCCCTCAGGAATTCTGTTCAACCTTTTGTCAAATTGTGCCAAATCCCATTCAGCCGGGCCTCCGGCGCTGAGGGGGACCGATCCATAGTCCACATAATTCTATTGCGGGATAATCATATTCTGCTGTCATTATTTATATTTGGATTGAATAATGATGAAATCCTTCGGTTATATTGTCTTGCTTGCCCTAACATTGTCCATTGCCGTGTCCCCATGCCATGGCCAGTATTACTTCAGGCATTACCAGGTAGAAAATGGATTGGCCCACAATGCAGTTTCTTCCATCATACAGGACAGGAATGGCTTGATCTGGATAGGAACAAGAGGAGGCATAAACAGCTTTGACGGGTATACATTCAAATCCTATGAAAATAAAAAAAACCCGAACAGCAACATCGGCAATAATATCATAACGGTGCTCCTGGAAGGCGCAGACCGGACAATATGGGCAGGAACAGGCAAGGGGATATTTAAATATGATCCCTACAAAGAAGTTACTACAAAAATAGCCGCCATACCCGCAACTTATATCAGCCACCTGGCAATGGACGATCAAAACAACCTGTTGTTTTTGACCGGCAACCAATTATACAGGTACAACAACAACAGCCACCTGGTGGAAAACCTGGAGATCAAAGGGTCCTGCATTACAGCTGACAGCAGCAAAGGACTTTGGATAGGAAGAGAAGATGGCAGCATTGGCAGATACAACTTTGAGAACAGATCCATTGAGAATATCAGCATAATTGATCCGGGTATTCCTGCCAACCTAAGATCTATCAGCAGGATATATCCCATTAATGATGATGAGCTGCTGATCGGCTGTTTCACCCAGGGGCTTAAAATCTACAATCATAAAACCAAAACCTCCAGGTCGCTGGCGCTGGAAAAGAACAGGCAGACATCCATCTACGTGCGGGATATTATAAAGGGAGATGAACAGCAATACTGGATAGCTACAGAGTCCGGCATCTATATATATAACCTCGCCGCTGACACTGTTCAGCACCTGAATAAAATCCCCGGGGATCCCTATTCCATATCAGACAATGCAGTGTATACCTTTTTCAGGGACCGGCAGGGCAGCATGTGGGTGGGCACTTATTTCGGGGGCATCAATTACTACTCGAAAGAAAATGCAAAATTTAAAAAATACTATCATCGTCCTGGCATCAGTTCCCTATCTGGAAACGCAGTCAGAGTAATAGCTCCTGACAAAAACAACCAGCTCTGGATAGGCACGGAGGACGCAGGCATCAACAAACTTGACCTGGAAACGGAACAGTTCACTAACTTCATCGCATCCGGGAAAAAGGAAAGCATCTCCTATTACAATGTACATGGTTTACTGGCTGCGGGAAACCAGCTTTTCATCGGGATGTTCTATAACGGCCTCGACATAATGGATACCCGGAGCGGTAAAATTACAGACCGGTATAAGCTCATTAAAAACAATGGTAATGAAACCAGCGATTTTGTAACCTGCCTTTTTTACACAAAAGACAGCACCATACTTGTCGGCACCGCCTATCACGGGCCGAGCCTCTATGTCTATGACCCACGACGTAAGTCCTTTAAAACCGTTCCGCAGATCCCCTACAACGTATACACATTTGATATAACAGAAGACAGCCAGGGCAATATCTGGACAGGCAGTGTATCCAACGGCGCTTTTTACTACAATCCTGCCACAGGTCAGCATGGCAACGTACGGTTCGGCGACACGCTGGATAACAGGATCATCAATGAATTTGCCGTATATAATATTTTTGAGGACAGCAATCATTCTTTGTGGTTTGCCACCACTGGCGGCGGATTAATAAAATTAAGCGCCGACAGGAAAACGGTCAAAAAGTACACTACCCAAAACGGGCTACCCACCAATGTGCTGTATGCTATCCTGGAAGACAATTCAAAACATTTATGGATCAGTTCACTCAAGGGCATCATCCGTTTGCATATAGAAACAGAAGCAATAAAGGTCTACACGCAGGCCAATGGATTAATAACCGATCAGTTCAACTATAACGCTGCGTATAAACACACTGATGGGAAGATGTACTTCGGTTCAATCAAAGGAATGATCTCTTTTGACCCGTCTTCTTTTGACCAGAAAGAAGCAAGTCCCCCCACCTATATTACCGGCTTCCAGATCAATAATAAAGAAGTAATTCCGGACGCCAGCAACAGCCCTTTTTCCAGATCTATCTTATATACCGATACCATCGTACTTCAGTACAACCAGAATAATTTCAGTATTGAATTTGCGGCATTGAACTTTTCTGCGCCCGAAGTAACAAGGTATAAGTTCCGGATGAAGGGACTTGATGAATCCTGGACCTATCTCAGCACCAATCGCCACGCCTATTTTACAGATCTGGCGCCGGGAAAATATGAATTTATTGTACAGGCGGAAAGCAATACCCAAAGCTGGACAGGCAAAGAACGTCATCTGACCATCAGGATCCTGCCGCCGTTCTGGAAGAGTAATACAGCCTATATATTATACACCATAACCCTGGTAGCCTGTCTGTACTTCCTGGTACGATTGTATCACCGCTATCTCGAAAGAAAGAACCTCCGGAAACAGCAACTTTTTGAGCACGAAAAGGAAAAAGAGATCTACCAAGCCAAGATCGAGTTCTTTACTAATATCACCCACGAAATACAAACACCCCTTACACTCATCGCCGGACCGATTGAGTGGCTGATCAAAAAATTTGATAAAGAGCCTGACATCAAAAAAAGCCTGACCATAGCCGAAAAAAATATCAAAAGACTGGTAGAATTAGCCAACCAGTTGCTTGACTTCAGGAAAACCGAAGTACACCAGTTCAGCTTAAACTTTGTAAAAACAGATATCAGTTTGGTGGTTACTGACCTTGTAGCTGTATTCAAACAGCAGGCTAACAGTAACCATATTGATCTGCAACTGGAACTACCGGAAAGCCACTATATGGCCTACGTTGACAGGGAGGCGTTTATTAAGATATGCAGCAATATGATCTCGAACGCTGTTAAATATGCCGCCTGTAAGGTTTCAGTAACTATTAAACCCATACAGGATTCCGACAATCACTTCACCATTCAGTTCATGAATGATGGCAAAGGCATACCTGAAGAATTCAGGCAGCAGATATTTGAGCCTTTTGTCAGGTTGAGGGGAAACAATAAGCCGGGGACTGGCATCGGTCTATCCCTTGCAAAAGTGCTTACCGACCTGCACAACGGGTCCCTGCAACTGGTTTCCGGCAAGCAGGACCTGATCGTTTTTGAACTGCAATTGCCCGTACATCAAAAATTTGAATTCCAATTGAGCAGTTGGAAAAAGATATAAGCGTCCCGGGATCTGGCAACCCGCAGCGGTAATACAAAAACTGGTATGCTGATCTATTTTTCTTTCAGGAGCGTACTGGAATATTCCAGGGGATTCACTTTAAAATACTTTCGGAAATTCCGGGTAAACAGGCTTTGTGAGCTGTACCCCACCATTTTTGAAATTTCATTTAATGAAAATTCATTCTCGGCAACCAGGCCGGCTGCTTTTTTCAGACGGGTAATATCAATTAATTCTTTGGGTGATAAGGAAGAAAGGGATTTTATTTTCCGGTAAAAAGTGGTGCGGCTCATAAACATATGCTCCGCCAGTTTATCAATATCAATATTGGGATCTTTGATATTGTCGCGGATATATTCATCCAGCTTTTTAAGAAATGCCTCATCAGTTTTTGAATGGGCCATTACCCTGACATCTTCAAAAGGAGAACTGGCAAAATGCTCTTTAATTTTTAACCGGTTCTTTAACAGATTGGAGATCTGCAACAGTAGAAATTCCTGTGAGAAAGGTTTCTGGATATAGGCATCAGCCCCTACTTCCAACCCTTCAATATGGGCCTGGTAGGTATTCTTGGAAGTTAATAAGATGATAGGGATATGGCAGTATTCCACATTGGACTTAACCAGCCTGCACAGTTCAAAGCCGTCTATACCGGGCATCATAATATCTGAAATGATCAGGTGTACCACTTCAGTGTCCAGTATACCCTGTGCAATAGTTCCGTTCAAAGCGGGCAGGATGGTATAGTGCTCACCTAAGACAATGGATAAAAAATCCAGCATATCCTCGTTGTCATCAATAATAAGAATGGTATCATTCATAGAAATGGCGCGTAATCGTTGAGCTAAATATACATAATAGTTTGAATTGGAATAAACTCAAATTCCCCGGCGCCCGGTTGAGGGGACGCGGGCAATAAATAAAAATACTTAAATGAATGTATTCAGGAATAAATGTGACTGGGCTTGGGTCAGCACTATAGTATCCGAAAAACATAAACAATTGATTACCTACACCTTATGAGCACATTCAATTTTCTAGCTGTAAGGTTCAGCGTATTCTTTTTAAATAAGCTACAAATTCTTTCCCCCGCGGGTCCCGCTCATGATGGCCAGGGAACGGCTCTACCTGCTTTGCATATGCTCTCAGCATTGCGCAATGCAAGATCAACCGAGAACTATAAGGGAGCCTTCTTCGTTGTCATCATTTGATGTTCGACTGACATAAAATTTTAGCGACATGGAATTCTCCGCCTCATTGGCGCCAGAACAATTCCGAAAATCGGGTTAAAACACCTATTTATCACAACCCGATTTTAGAGAACTTAGGTCCAATTTATTACATTCAGACACGACTAAAAGCTACGCTCATATGAATATCAATGGAACATGGTATAACCAACTCGGCTCCCAGATGGTCCTCCAGGTAAATGGCAAGAACATACAAGGAACGTATCATACAAAAGTTGGAGATGCTTCGGGTATCTATGAATTGACCGGGAAAATGGATATTGATAATGATGCAAGCACTGCAATTGGCTGGGTTGTATTGTGGAATAATCAATACGGAAGTTCTGATTCTGTAACTACATGGAGTGGTCAGATTCAAGAGATCGCTGGCGAAGAAACCATTGTGACAACCTGGCTTTTAACGGCTGAGACAGAAGACGACGATAATTGGCATTCGACACTTGTAGGTAAAGATGTTTTCACAAGACTTCTGCCATCCAAATCCGAACAAGAAAATAATTCTTTACACGGTGTAAAATCGTCAGCCCCATTAGTCAAATAAGTATCTACAATAACTGTATGGGCTGCACTGTCCCATTTTGTCTACCCTTTTTTTCCATTCGACAGGTGATTGCCATAGCAAACGGTTTTGACAGTTGGTTGAAGGCGAATGATAACTTATTTTGACTAATAGCCCAAAAGAGCACCCATAATTAATGATAGAGGAAGCAATTAAACGCACAGAAACTTCACCTGTTAAAGTTATTGGCATTGGAGGCGGAGGCAGTAATGCGGTTGCCCGCCTATTTAACCAGCAACCGGAAGGTGTTGATTTTTGTATATGTAATACTGATTCGGATAGTCTGCAAGGCAACCCTGTGGTAAACAAAATTCAATTGGGGCCAAAACTTACTGAAGGTTTGGGATCAGGTTGTAAGCCGCATGTAGGAAGAGATGCCTGCCTGGAAAGTCTTGATGCGGTGAAGCATTTTTTGAGCGATGGAACAAGGCTTGTATTGCTGACAACTGGATTGGGAGGGGGAACAGGAACTGGCGCTACTCCGGTTATCAGCAACCTTTGTAAAGAAATGGGAATTATCACCATTTGTATTGTGACGATTCCAGCAGTTTTTGAAGGAAAGAAACGGGTGAAACAGGCTAAGGAAGCCGTATTGAAACTAAAAAAAAGTGTAGACACACTGGTAGTTATAGAATTAGACAAGTTAAGAAAGAAAAAAGACAACACGAGTTATAAAGATCTATTTGTTCATGCTGATGAGATTCTGCTGGTGGCTGTTAAATGCCTTACAGATATCATAAATAGTACAGGGCAGATCAATGTAGACTTTACTGATCTTTTAACAGTTGTAAAGAATGGTGGACATGGAATTATGGGCTATGGAATGGCTGCTGGAGATTATCGTGCCGTGAAGGCAATCCAGGCTTCCATTGATCAGTTGTTTTTAACCAACCTGCATCTGCGGGAAGCCAAAAATGTTTTAATTAATATTAATTCGGCAGCAGGCAACGCAGAATTCACGATGGATGAAGTGGAGATTATCAGTCAATACCTGTTTGGGTTGCTGGGAGAGGGAGCCGATGTTATTATGGGGTTAGGTTATGATGATACCCTGGGTAATCACCTGAAAGTATCAATCATCATTACAGGTATTTTAGATCCGAATCAGGACCCTATTGAAGAATCAACTGAATTACCAAATAAAGAAATTGCACCGGATAAAAGGGATGAAACAACTGCACTACGTTTAAAGTTAAAACTTCCGGCCGGCATGCCCAAGAGGGTTACGCAGGCGATACTCATGCCTGCTTTTATATTGACGATGCAAACCCTATTCAAGTTTTTGTTTAATGTACAAAATATAGGATTTGGAATATCGCTGGCATCCGTTTCACTTGCCCAGCTATTCCCTTATCTCTTTTATGACAATCTAATTCTGCTTAAAGTATATCGGTTACATACCGTTTTTGAGGAAGAAGAAAGCAGGCTGATTACTAAACATTATTTTTCCATAGCCAAAGAGGCCAAAGAAATTGCAAGGATTAAGTCCTGGACACTTATTTTGTTCATTGTGGTTCTGGCTATGTTCCTCATAACGCTTGGGTTGGCTTACAGACCAGAGTATTATAGCATCCATACCCTTACTGGTATTTTTTGTGTGCTGATGTCTATTCTTTATTTAATTCTAGTATAATGTTCAGCATAATCCTCGTATCAACTACCTTTCTTTTTTGCTTTGGCCTGTTCGTTATTTTCAGACTATTTCAAAACAGTAAAAGGGTCAATTACAAGATAGGAAAGATGGAATTTTTGGAATATAAAGAATATTTGAGTAACACGATTAAAACAGATGAGCAGGACATGCTGCAGGTTGAACAGGAAGTTGTACAACTTGTCCAGGAGAAGGAAAGGCTGTTCCATCAACATGCTGTTGCAGAAAGCATTAAAGAGCACCAAAGAATAATAGCCCGGATACTTGAACAATGGCGGAAGACATACGATCACGTCACTAAAAATACGGCTGAGATGTCAAAGGGGAAATCAAAGGCAGCGAGACTGAAGCTTGAGACCGCTATGCTATCCATAAATCAGGAAACAGTTACTGCCATTGCAGAACTTGAAACTATTAATAGCGGCCTTGCATCCTTGCAGGAAAAGTATAAGGAAATAAATATACCATCGGATGAGGAGAAAGGACAGAAAGGAAGGGCTGAGGAACGAATTCAGAAATTGAGAAACCTGTCTTTCAATGTAAACAGCGCCAACACAAACAATGAATTTGACACAGTGCCGGCTTATATCAGGCGAAATTTGGAATTATACAATACTATCAGTTACATTGAAAGTTTTTACAGTAATGTTGAGGTGAAAAAAGAAGACCCTGATGATGCTTCCTCAACAAAATCTACAATATCTACCATCAATACTTTTTTGGATGGTCAAAAGCCGGATTGATAATTGTGCGCATTCTTCCACCACCAACGTTCCGGATAATCGCTTGGTATTAGTTCCCTTTTAGTCTATTTGACTCAACAGCTGCCTTATTTTTTTGGAGGATTTAAATTGTAATACAGACGCACAGCGAGGTGTTTTGTGCATCTGCTTTCTGAGTTTTTGTCTTGGTGCTATACGCACGCAGGTAGTGGTCAGTCATTTTTGTGTGACATGCTTGTTCGTCGTCGGTGTGTCAGAAATGTTGAACGAAAGCGTAAAAAAGCAGCGATGCCATAAAAGAAAAAACTTCTAAATCAATGACTTAGAAGATTTTCTTGGTGCCCAGGACTGGATTCGAACCAGCACACCCTTGCGAGCGCTGCGACCTGAACACAGTGCGTCTACCAATTTCGCCACCTGGGCATTCCTTGTTCAGGGGCTGCAAATATAGGATATATATTTACTCTGCAAAAAATTATTCGCTGCGATTTCGTTTCCAGCCAATCATCAGTACCCCTGCTACCACCAGCGCCGTCCCTATCACCTGCTCCGCGAAAATATCTTCACCCAGTATCCAATGCGCCTGCAGGATAGTAGACACCGGTCCGATCCCCGAAATAATAGCCGCATTGTTGGAACCGATCCGCTTCACCCCCGCAGAGAACATAAAGGTGGGTACCACCGTGGCCACAATGGCCAGTAACAGACCGTAGCCCCAGCTGTCGCGACTATCACTGATCACTGTCCAGCCATTGCCCGCCAGTACAAAATGCAGGAAGATACCGCCGGTAGCCGCCAGGATTGCATAGGCCGTAAAACGGGTAGGACCAATAACAGGTATCAGTTGACCGCTGCCCGCCAGGTACACGGAAAAGGTCACCGCACAAGCGAAGACCAGCAGACAGCCTTTATAGAAATGCGGATTCTCCAGGTCCAGCTGCAGCTCGCCCCAGAAAGCCAGGGCAATACCCAGGTAAGTGATCACCAGGGCCGCTTTCTGCATGCCCGTGACCCGCTCCTTAAAGACCGCAGCATTAAGCAGTACGGCAAAAGTAGGATAGAGAAAGAGTATCAACCGCTCCAGGCCGGCCGATATATATTGCAGTCCCATAAAATCGAAGAGACTGCTGAGGTAATAACCAAAGAGCCCGAGGAGGATCACCCAGATCCATTGCTGCCGGCTCAGTGGCGCCACACCTGGACTGCGTGTGGCCAGCCAGGCGGCAACAGCATAAAAAGGAAGGGAAAACAGCATGCGCAAGGTCAGCAACGTCAGGGCATCCACCCGGGCATGCTGAAAGGCCAGCTTGACCATAATGGCTTTTGTGGAAAACAGGATCGCTCCGAGAAAGGTGATCCCGAATCCTATTAAGTATGCCGTATGCTGTTTAGATGCCTGCATCTGTAAAAACACTAACTGAAATCGCTGTAGGAGATTAACCAGTGGACACCTCAAATTGTAGTCCCAGCCGGTTAAAGCCGCAACTCTTTTTTAGCCAGTTCCCAACACACACCTCGCATCCCTCAAAAACAAGAGGGACTGCTGCGATCCTCCCAAAGAACAATATTTTATATCATTCCACAAATCCTTTGGACTTTAGGCTGGAAGCGATCCAACTGGCCCTTTCCAATAGACCCAACCTGTACCCCCACAAAAAAAGCGATCCTGTAAACCCAGCGGAGTCAGTCACCCCGCTGGTGTACAGCATCGCTATTCTGTATTGTCAGCCGCTTGCGCAACTACTACTCATTTTGCAACCCGGGTTTTATCAGGACTGCCCTTGGTTCGTCCAAAATAACCTTGCGCCAATCCTGCACCACTCTCCCAACATCACGCGCCATGCCAGTCAGCAGACAGCCTCCTGGTTCGTCCCAAAACCAACCGGGTAACCGCCCTATACCGCTACATTGAAATCACGCAGCGCGTCGTTCAGGCTGGTCTTCAGATCAGTGCTGGGCTTGCGTTTGCCAATGATCAGGGCGCAGGGCACCTGGAATTCACCGGCAGGGAATTTCTTGGTATAGCTGCCGGGGATCACCACACTGCGCTCCGGAACACGACCGCGGTATTCTACGGGCTCGTCGCCGGTAACATCAATGATCTTGGTGCTCTGGGTCAGTACCACATTGGCGCCAAGTACGACTTCTTTTTCTACCCGTACACCTTCCACCACAATACAGCGGCTGCCTACAAAGCAACCATCTTCAATGATCACGGGAGAAGCCTGCAGGGGTTCCAGCACACCACCGATACCCACGCCACCACTGAGGTGTACGCATTTACCGATCTGTGCGCAGCTGCCTACAGTAGCCCAGGTATCCACCATGGTGCCTTCGTCCACATAAGCGCCGATATTTACATAAGAAGGCATCAGCACCACGTTCCTGGCCAGGAAAGCGCCGTAACGTGCTACGGCATGCGGTACAGCGCGAACGCCCAGGGCTTTATAATCTTTTTTGAGCAGCATTTTATCGTAGAACTCAAAGGGTTCCAGGTTCCAGGTCTGCATCGGCTGTGTGGCAAAATACAGGAGGATAGCCTGCTTCACCCACTCATTCACCTGCCAGCCATCTGCTGTGGGCTCAGCCACGCGTAAAAGGCCCTTGTCCAGTTCTCCAATAACGGTACGGATTGCGTCTGTATATTTGATTTCTTTTATCAACTCCCGGTTTACCCAGGCTTCGTTGATCAGCGGTTGTAGATCCATCAAGAAAAATTTTGCCAAAATTAATCAAAGGGGGCCAATTCGCAACCTTTCGCGCGCAGTTTTCAAGTTGTACATTTGCGCCATGGATTTTACGCAAGACCTGGAACAATGCCTGGCCGTATTGCAGGCTGGAGGACTGATCCTCTACCCTACTGATACGGTCTGGGGCATCGGCTGTGACGCTACCAACCCGGAGGCGGTGCAAAAGATCTATGCCCTCAAGCAAAGGCCCGAGACCAAAAGCATGATCGTCCTGCTGGCGGATCAGCGCGACCTGATCCACTATGTGGCCAATACAGACCTGGCGGTGTTCAACTATCTCCAAACGGTCAGCAAGCCCACCACCGTGATCTATGAGGGTGCTATCGGCCTCGCTCCCAACCTGGTAGCGGCCGACGGATCCATTGCCATCCGGCTCATCCGGGAGGATTTCTGCCGGCACCTCATCAAGCGGTTCCGCAAACCTATCGTGTCCACCTCCGCCAATATCAGCGGAGCCCCAACACCCCGGATCTTTGCAGAGATCCCCGAAGCAGTAAAAACACAGGTTGATTATATTGTTCAGTACAGGCAGGAGGAAACCAGCATCGCAGCGCCCTCCAGCGTAGTCAGATGGAAACAGGGCCAGGTAGAGGTCCTGCGTCCCTGAGCTTTCTAAAACTTTTTTTCCTTGGCACAAAAGATCCTCGTTATTCAGACAGCATTCATCGGCGACGTGGTCCTGGCAACAGGGCTGCTGGAAAAACTGCATGCCTTTTTCCCCGAAGCCGAGCTGGATATGATGGTGCGCAAAGGCAATGAATCCCTGCTCAGCGGCCATCCCTATCTGCGCCAGGTGCTGGTCTGGGATAAAAAGAAGGGCAAGCTCAAAAACCTGTTCCGCCTCTGGCAGCAGGTGCGCCGCCGCCGCTACGACAAGGTCATCAATATCCAGCGCTTTGCCGCCACCGGCCTGCTCACCGCTTTTTCCGGCGCCAGGGAAACCATCGGGTTCAACAAAAACCCCCTCAGCTGGGCCTTCAGCAAAAAGATCCCCCATGTCATCAGCGATGGCCAGCACACTTACCACGAAATTGAACGCAATAACGAGCTGATCAGATCCTTTACGGACCCTACACCCTGGAAACCGAGATTGTATCCATCGGCTACCGACCAGGCAGCCGTGCAGCAATGGGTCAGGCCACATTATATTACTATCTCGCCGGCTTCGGTCTGGTTCACCAAAATGTATCCCGCGGAAAAATGGAGCCGCTTCATTGACCAGCTGGACCCGGAGACAACAGTGTACCTGCTGGGCGGTCCTGGCGATAAAGCCCTGGCGGAGACCATCCGTCAGCAGACCGGTAACCCCCATGTCACCAACCTCTGCGGCCAGCTCAATTTCCTGCAATCCACCGCCCTCCAGCAGCAGGCGTTCATGAATTATGTGAATGATTCCGCGCCCATGCATTTTGCCTCTTCCGTGAATGCACCGGTCACAGCGGTTTATTGTTCCACCCTTCCTTCTTTCGGGTTCGGGCCGTTGTCTGATAAAAGTTATATCGTGGAGATCCCGGAGCCGCTGGACTGTCGCCCCTGCGGACTGCACGGCCGGAAAGCCTGTCCCCTGGGGCATTTTGACTGCGCCTGGAAGATCAGGGAAGAGCAATTGCTGCAACCGTTACAGGCGTAACGGCGTTCAGCCAAAAACACTACAATTATTTTTTAAAGGAATTTTTCCCCTCCGGGAGATAGGCCACATACCTTCCAAAAACCAACAAACCTCTACAGGCAGCAAACTACACTAAATTGCCACTACCAGCCAGGCTGTTTTCACTTAAGTAGCATACATCCCCAGGTTTGCAACAAACCTTTATTTAAATTTTGTTTTTTTTCCCTCCGGGAGATGGGCCACATACCTTCCAAAAACCAACAAACCACTACAGGCAGCAAACTACACTAAATTGCCACTACCGGCCAGGCTGTTTTCACTTAAAAGCATGCAACGAAAGGTTAGCTAAAAACTGTTATTTACAATTTGGATTTTCACCTCCGGGAGATGGGACACAAATCATCCAAAAACCGGCAAACATCTACAGGCAGCAAAGTCATTACTCTTCCGCCAATTTCTCACCCTGCTCCAGCACCCAGCGCAGCAGCGCATAGTTCTCATCCTTCAGCTCCAACTTGCGGCATATCCGATGCCGGTGGTTCTTGATGGTATAATGACTGAAATGCAGCAGCCCCGCTATCTCGCGGGTGGTCTTCCGCTGACTGATCAGCCGCAATATCCGGCGCTCCACAGGCGTCAGCTTTTCCAGCAGCTCCTGCCTCTGCTGCACAACCGGCTGACTGGCCATCCGGTCCATCACCAGTTTGACGCCGGCAAACAGCTGCGCCTCATCTACCGGCTTGATGATATAGTTGGCCGGCCGCGTGGCAGAGGCCTGCTCTATTATACTGCGCGACTGGTAAGAAGTAATATAGATCACTTCAAAAACGTACGATTGCTGCAGCTCCGCCACCAGTTCAATCCCCGTCCGCTTTTCCTCCAGGTTGATATCACACAATACCAGCTGGGGCAGCATCTCCGGCATCGCCATCGCTACTTCCGCCGCAGATACCGCAATACGGGTACTGCAACGAAAGCTGGCCTGCAGCTGCTGCTCAATAAACCGCGCAATAATGATCTCGTCTTCTACAATCAGTACCCGGATCATGTATAGTCATTTAATTAATTACTCTGTACCCAACAATCAGCCATCACAGCAGCGGAGCTACCGCTTCCAGGCTATGCCGAAATAGCTCCTGTCAATGCAAAAACTACATTGAACGCTTTACATCGGTATCCGGAAATGATACGCCAGCCCGCCCTCGTTCCGCACCTCCATACTGCCCTGTAACTGCCTGACCAGGTCGCGCACCAGCGGGAGACCCATGGACGAGCTGTTAGTCCTGTCCAATGGCAAACCCACCCCATTGTCCGCATACAGCACCTGCAACTGATCCCTTTCCAGCCGGATCCGGATATCTATCACCGGCTCCCCTATCTCCCCAAAAGCATATTTAAAACTATTGGTCAGCAGCTCTGCCAGGATCATGGCCAGCGACAGCAGCTGCTTGGGCGCCAGCACGCCATCGGCCTGTATGTCCTGCCGGATGCTGACCTTATGGGCCGCATCATAGATCTGCTGCAAATGCCCCGTCAGCTCACGCACCGATTCCTCCACCGGGATCGCCGTATCAGCCTCCGGCCGGTATAATTTCTGGTTCACCAGCATCATGGCCCTGATCCGCGCAATATTGCCGCGCAGCACATGCTGCGCCGCAGCATCCTGCACCAGGGGCAGCTGCAGGCTGTTCAGGCTATACAATAGCTGTAAATTATTTTTCACCCGGTGGCTCAGCTCATTGATCAGGGTCTCTATCTGTGCATTGCGACGGCCCAGTTCATCCCACTGCATCCGCAGCTGCCCGTTGGATTGCTGCAGGTCCAGGGTTCGTTCCGTTACCTTTTTTTCCAGTAACAGGTTCTGCTCATGCTGTAACCTGTTCAGCTCCGCCAGTGCCGCATTGCGGTCCAGTTCATGCTGCCGCTGCTTTTCTTTCAGGCCGGTAGAGAAAAGGATAAAAATGCTCAGCGTAGCAATATGACCGATATAGGGCGTGAAGTCCAGGGCTTTCTCCCGGAGAAAAAATGAACCGCCGGAGATCAGCAGCGCGCCCAGCACAAACAACAACATCCCGTAACAGAGGAAACGCTGCGCCCGGTCCAGCCGCCGCCAGCAGACCCGGATGGCCAGCAGCACAAAGCTGAAAGGCAGCAGGAAGGCCAGCAGGTTGATATTGTTCATCAGGTTGTAGTTACCCGTAAAATAGTTGATGGAAAAACTCGCTACCGACAGCACCGGCAACACAGTGGCAAAACCTAACCCCATCCGGTAAAGCCGGGGATTGAATTGCCGGAGCGACCAGAAATCTATCACCAGCAGGTACATGCCCAGCTGTGCCAGGTGCAGGTACAGCACATTGAATACCCAGCCCGTGGCCGGATTATCGGGATAGAACCAGTCGATCATATACGGACCAGTACTCAATCCATACAGCGCCACACCCGCAATAAAGAAAGTCAGCCATAGGTAGGGCCTGAACCTGCTGACCAGCCAGGACAGCAGGGTATACAGCAGGAAGATACCCATAGCGCCCTGCGCCCAGGCATCCAGCCGCTCCCGCCGGGCATGCTCCTGCTGGTAGACCAGGGGCGACTGCAACGCAAAATCGAATGTTGGATGATAATGTTTGGTATGCCACACTTTCAGGAGCAGGTTATACTGCTGGCCTGCCTGCATAGGCAGGGACAGGTGAAAGCGGCCATCACCCGGCGCCAGTTCGGCGGCAGGCCGGAAAGCGCCCGCAGCCCGGTGAAGGACCAGGCTATCGCCCACAAATAACCAGGCGTCTACAAAAGTGAGACTACTGAAATGCAGGATGGGGGCTACCGCGCTGTCCGTAGTATTGCGCAGCGGTATATATAGCCAGTAATGATTGGTAGGTTCCAGTTGCAACAGGTCATGGACTGGCGCCATATGATCCCTGCCCGCCAGCACCTGCACCGGAGTAAGCTGCCGGCTATGGTCTTCTAACCCAACCAGCCAGGACTGTAACGCTGTATTGGGCATGGCCGGGGTCACAGAAAGTGTATCACGGGCAGAGGCCATATGGGCCGTCAGCCAGCAAAGGGTAACCAGGAGCAGCTTTCTCAGGAAAGGGACGGGAACAAACATTCCTGCAAAAATGTGGGTTTTAGCAGGAACCCCACATTAAAAATAATGGCACACCATCAAAATAGAACCCTTGGGTCCCTGTTCCCGAATCGGCCGTCAACCTATATTTACCTATCCCATAGCAGGACCTGGTACCCCCAGGAAGATAACCTGTATAACCCTATACCGCAGGCGCCCGACCCAACCCAAACCCTACTATGATGGCGCACCCCTTTCCTGTAATACTATTACTGCTCTGGGATAGCAGGTAAAAGCCCCGAAGCAGTACTTCGGGGCTTCCCTATTCTTGTATGAGCATCCTTAATTTTTAGGTCTGTCCTCCAGCGCTACACCCCAGGTGGGTGAAGGCTTGGGCCCCATATGAATGGTCAGGCTGCCGCCCGTCATGATATGGTGGTGCGTGATAAAGGACTTATCCCAGGCATTGCCATTGCGCTCTACGCGCTGGATATATTTGTTTTCTTTCGACTGGTTCACTACCCGGACGGTAAAGCTCTTGTTACCCGGCAGGCTGATCACCGCAGAACGCACCAGCGGCGATCCAAACACATAGATGCCCGCTGCAGGATCCACGGGGTAAAAACCAAGGGCCGATAATACATACCAGGCCGACATCTGTCCCGCATCTTCATTGCCACAAAGACCATCGGGCTGAGTGGTATAAAAAGTATCCGTGATCTGCCTTACCAACGCCGCTGTTTTCCAGGGCTGACCGGCATAGGGATACAGGTAGGGAATATGATGCCCCGGCTCATTGCCATGCGCATACTGGCCAATCATCCCGGAAATATCCGGCGAAGCCTCTGCATGCAGGTCGGAAGAAGCCGCAAACAGCTGGTCCAGCTTATCGGTAAAGGCTTTGTCGTTCCCCAGCAGCGCAATCAGTCCCGGCACATCCTGCGGCACCAGCCATAGATATTGCCAGGCGTTGCCTTCACAGTAATCATTGTTGCGGTGCAGGGCCATGGCCGGATCAAAAGGCTCCCGCCATTTGTTTTCACTGATCCTGCCGCGCATGAAACCAACACTGCGGTCAAAATACTGCGTGTAGAGATGGGCGCGTTTATTGAAATATTCATACTCGTCAGTCTTGCCCAGCTCCTTCGCAAATCTTGCTGCCGCGCCATCGGCAATAGCATATTCCAGGGCTTTGGCCACAGACTCTTTTATACTGTCGGCCGGAATGAACTGCAGTTTCTGTACATACTTCAGCCCTTCTGCCTGCTCCATAGCCGTATGCTTCACTGCTTCCCAGGCCAAGTTCACATCATAATCCCGATAACCTTTCAGGTAAGCATCCACAATGACCGGTATAGCAGGGTTGCCCACCATGGTATTGGTTTCATTGCCATGCAGGTGCCAGAGCGGTAAACGCCCCTGCTCCTTGTAAATAGCCAGCATGGTTTTGATGAATCCATTCATCCTGTCCGGCTGGGCAAGGGTCATGAGCGGATGCCAGGCCCGGTAAGTATCCCAGAGGGAGAACACCGTATAGTTGTCGAAGTCCGCGCCGGTATGCACCTGGCGGTCGGCCCCGCGGTAATCCTTGTTCACATCATTGAACAGCGATGGCGAAAAATAACTATGGTAGAGCGAGGTATAGAAAACAGTCATCTCTTTTTCGTCCGCATCAATTTTTATTCTTCCCAGTTCCTCATTCCAGCGATCTTCAGCAGCGGCCACTTTTTTATCAAAATCCCAGTCGGGGTTCTCTTGCTGGATATTCAGCAGGGCGTTCTCCGCGCTGACCGGGCTGATACCCACTTTCAGGGCTACGGTAGGGTTGCTGGCCACATCAATATACAGGGCGGCTTTCACCCGCTGGCCTATAGCTTCTTTAGCGTTGACGGGAACAGTGTCATTGAATAATGCCAACTTCGTCACCTTACGGTCAAGCACAATTGCAAAATATAATTGCTGATTGTTAGCCCAGCCTGTTGAGAAACGATAACCCAGGAAAGTGCTGTCGTTCACCTGGCGGAATTCTGTTTTGACAGGAGAATCCCAGCCCATGCCGAAGCCCAGGTCAACCAGGATATGCGCGCTGTCGGTTTTTCTGAAAGTATACTGATGAAAACCGGTGCGTTCAGTAGCGGTGAGGCGGGCATTCACCTGGTACTTGTCCAGGTAAACCTGGTAGTAACCGGGTTTCACAGTTTCGCTGTCATGGCTGAAATTGGAACCGTAACCGGTAGCAGGTTTATCAAAGGCCATAGGGTTCAGTTGCAGCTTGCCGTTGGCGGGCAGTACCAGCAGGTCATTCAGGTCGCCGATACCCGTGCCGCTGAGATGCGTATGGGTAAAACCCAGTATCTCGCGGCTGCTGTAGTTATAACCGCTGCACCAGTCCCATCCATTGAATTTGTCCCAGGTCTGGATAATATTGGAAGGGCCCAGCTGAACGGCTCCAAAGGGTACATTGGCGCCCAGGAAAACGTGTCCATGACCTGCGGTACCGATATAGGGTTGTACCCAGGCGGCAGGTTGCTTGGTGGTTTTGGTCCTGCCTGCACCTGCACAGGAAACAAGGGCCTGCAGGGCAAGTCCGGCAGCGCCTGCGGTTAATAGTAGTCTGTTGAACATATGTAGCATTTAAAAACCAGGTTTGAACTGGCGAAACAAATATATTTATTCCATTACATCCCCATTACCGGTAAGCCTGCTGTATGTCAAACAGCGATCTGACCTTGGGTCTGAAGCCAGTTGCCGGGACCTTCAGTTTTGCCGGATCAAAGCTGATCTGTTTTTCCACACCTGGTTGCAGGTCGAAATAATTATCTGAAAAATGACCGCTGTATCCCGGCAGCTCTACATATACGTATTTGGCAAAGGAACTGGCTTTCAGCACCAGGGTATTGCCTTTCCGTACGCAGCTGATAGCGGGATCGGACAGTTTTAGATCTTTGGGACGAACCAAATCCCTTTCGGGTCTGTCTGTGTCACTATAGGCAGCTTTCACCGCATACCAGCCCGCTTTGGGCGCGCGGTTGTAATAGTCGGTGATACTCCAGCTGGCAACCGGCCAGCAGTCGTTCAGCTGCCATAGCAGGGTGCCCATATTCCGGGGCTCAAAGCTGCGGTGGATGAGGATCATATTCTTGAACCCGTAGTATTGCACACATTGGGTGAGGTACACATAATCTTCAACGGATAATTTATTGATCCTGGCAGAATCAATCATATAGCCTTTCAGGTAACCTTCCAGCTTGCTGAATCCTTTACCGGCACGCTGGTGGTTTTCCAGCACATCGGAGAACAGGTAGCGGTCCTGCGGCTGTGTAATGGCCAGGATACTGGAATAATTGGGCATGGCCTGCATACCGTATTCACTGATGAAGCGACCGGTCTTCTTTTCAAACACCTCAAAATCCTCACCGCCCCACCAGGTACCCCAGTAGTGGCTGTCGCCCTCGGTGATGCTGGAAGCACGGCTCCAGTGGAACCTGGGCGAGCTGGATACATAAGGCCTGTAGGGATCCACTTCTTTGAGCCAGGCAGGGATACTGTCCCTGAACAGCCGTACATAATCATTCCAGAGCGTTGTGCTGTCAGAAGGACGCAGGCGGTACTGCTGCTGCCAGCCCCAGTGGTAGAAAGCTTCTTCTATTTCATTGTTACCGCACCAGATCACGATGCTTTTATGATGACGAAGTCGTTTGACCTGGTATTTCACTTCTTCGCGCACGTTAGCGAAAAAGGCGTCATCACCAGGCACCATGGTGCCGGCAAACATGAAGTCCTGCCAGACATAGATGCCAAGGGAATCACAGAGATCGTAGAAATAATCATCCTCGTAGATACCACCGCCCCATACGCGCAGCATATTCATATTGGCTTCTTTGGCCATCAGGAGCATCTGGCGGTAGCTGTCGCGGGTCATGCGGGTAACAAAAGCATCGGAGGGAATATAGTTGGCGCCCTTCATGTAAACGGGCTGGCCATTAATATGAAAGGCAAAGGATTCACCGTACTGGTCGGGTTTCTGCACCAGCTCCACCTGTACCGGGGGCTGGTAGGGCTTTTCAGCTGGCAGTTGCTGAAAAGCTTCCAGTTTCACGGCTTTCCAGATACCGCAGGTAGTGAATTTGGGACCCCAGTCCCAGCCAAAATGATATTGTGCTTTGCGGACATAGGCGCGGGGATTATCGGGGATCACATAAGGCAGGTGGGCTTTGGCCAGGCTATCCACTTTATTCTGGGCAGACCAGAAGCGGATGAAGAGTTTGTTACCGGTGGGTTTGAGGAGCGATTTCACCGCTACGCGCCACTGGCGAAAGCTGTTATCGGCCTCCAGGATCAGCTGGTCGTTCAGGTAAACAGCGGCATAGGTATCCAGACCATCAAATACCAGCTGTACCTGTGCCTGGCTGCGGAGATTGGCGGGGACATCAAAGCGGGTCTGGTATTCCCAGTTCTCTTTTTCAATCCACTGAAGTTTTTTCTCGTTGTCGCGGTAAAAGGGGTCAGGGATGAGTTTATTGGCCAGCAGATCCAGGTGCACTTCACCGGGCACCCTGGCCGGGTACCAGCGTGCATCGTCCTGCTCGCGGAATTGCCATCCGGAATGGAGAGAAAGGGTCTGTACCTGCGCTGACAATGGATAAATGGCAACACAGCATAACAGTAAGCAGCAAATGGTCAGTTTTCTGAACATGGCAAATCGTTTATGCGTTTAATCCTATAAATGTAGTGCAATAACGATTTAGTTCAGGGAAAATTCTCAGACCCTCACGGTGGTCACATTGAGCACACGTGGTTCTTTTTGCTTTCTCAGCTGTGCATCAATTGTTTCAGTGAGCATTTCCATTACTTCGCGGAAAGCGCAATCATAACTCCATGCCTGGCGGTGTACGTAGATGGAAGAGCCATAGATCAGCAGCTCCACTTCGCAGACCCTGCCCAGTGGATCAGCCATCTCTTCGCGCAGCACCACATTGGCTTTGGCAATTTCCCTGTCTTTGCGATGCAGGGTCAGGAGGCGGTCCCGCATCTGTTGCAGGGAGGCGTCCGATACAATCCCATGTTTAATATGAAAATCTATATGCATAACCCCGGATTTTAAAAAGTGAATACCCAACAGTCAGGCTCAAGAAAGGTAGAGCGCTTATAGGAACTGGCCCATGAGAGTTGTCATCGGCTTTCCTGAGCATGGTCAGCATACCCGGTATCCCTTAAAGCGGTCAGGATACCGGTCAAAATACATGATCCAAAACAAGTTTAGCCTCAGGGCCCTATGCCATAGCTGCTTACAAAGCGGCCGTTTACACATTGATGTCGCCGGCAAAACAGTTTCCACTCCTTTCCCTGGCCGGAAACAGGTACAGGGAATGCCCAATTACCTGTATCTTTGCGCCACATTATTCAGATGCGTCCCGACTACCCTCATAAACTTTTCACAGACGGCAGGAACAATTACATTTTCCTGCTGAACTCTACCATCATGCAGGCGATCTGCTAACTACCCTTACATAGGTCTGTTCTGACAAGGCTTCAGCCTCCTGAAAGGCGCTGCCCGGACCTGTACTGTCATGCTTATCATTCAATTATATTCATATCAAACATGAAACTTTCCAAACTCGCTGAAAGCATTCCAGGCTCACCCATCCTGGCTATGAGCAATTCCATCAAAGCCATGATTGCCGGAGGCAATCCGGTAGACAACTTTACCGTAGGTGATTTCAACCCCGCCTTCTTTCCCATACCGGCTACCCTGGAAGAGGCCATTATCAAAGCCTATCAGGAGCACCAGACCAACTACCCCGCTGCGGAAGGCAACCTTGATCTGCGTAAGGCTATCAGCCAGTTTGCCCAGTCGTTCCAGGGCCATGCCTATACCGAGAATGAAGTGCTGGTAGGCGCCGGCGGCCGGCCGCTGATCTATGCCCTGTACCGCACCATTGTGGACAAGGGCGATAAAGTAGTGTATCCCGTACCCGGCTGGAACAACCATTTCTATGCTTCCCTCACAGAAGCAGAACACTGCACCGTAGAGACGGCCGCAGATAATTTCTTTATGCCCACAGCGGCCGACCTGGCCCCACACCTGGAAGGCGCTACCCTGCTGGCCCTCTGCTCACCGCAGAATCCCACCGGCACCTGCTTCCGCAAAGAAGACCTGCTGGGTATCTGCCAGCTGGTAGTGGAAGAGAACAACCGCCGTGGTCCGGACCAGAAGAAGCTCTATGTCATGTTCGACCAGATGTACAGCCTGCTTCTCCAGGGCGATAACCAGCATTATCATCCCGTAGGACTGATGCCCGAAATGCGTCCCTACACAATTTATATTGACGCCATCAGCAAGGCCTTCGCCGCTACCGGCGTACGTGTGGGCTGGGCTTTAGGACCCGCCGCCGTACTCAATAAAATGAAATCCATCCTCACGCACGTAGGCGCCTGGGCGCCTATGGCCGAGCAGAAAGCCACTGCCTGGTTCCTGGGACAGACTGAACTGGTGAATGAATACCTCCAGGAGATCCGCCGCCAGATCGGTGAGCGCCTGTTCCAGCTGCATGACGGCATCCTGGCCCTCAAAGCCAAAGGCTTCCCGGTAGATGCTATCAAACCGCAGGCAGCGCTTTACCTCACCATGAAGATCGATATCCCGCAAGCGCATACCCTGATGCTGGATGAGGCCAATATGGGCATCCTTCCCTTTGATACCTTTGGTTCGCCCGATGGCACTCCCTGGTACCGCATCAGCGTAGGCACCTGTAAGCTGGAAGCCATTCCCGGTGTACTGGAAAGAATGGAGAAAGCACTGGTCAGCGCTATGACAGCCGTATAAGCTATCCCTGTAACCAATATGAAATAAAAAGGCCCGGCAAAATTGCCGGGCCTTTTCAATGAGCAGCTGCATGGCAGCTTATTTTTTCAGTGACAGCAGCCTGTCCGGGTAATTGGTAATGATCCCATCCACGCCCATGGCTTTGATCTTTTTCAGATCCGACAGCTGATCTACCGTCCAGGGAATGAGCCCTATTTTCTTTTCCTTCACTTCCTTCACCAGCGCCGGCGTCACCAGGCTAAAATGAGGACTGTATACATCCGGTTTAAAACCCAGCGCCTGCAGGTTTTCTTCCAGCGTTTTCTGGTTATGCACCAGCAAAGAGATCATGAGGTTCGGATATCTTTCATGAATAATCTTCAGCGGCCGTACATCAAACGACTGGATAAGGACCTGCCATTCTATTCTCCTGCCATAGACAATTCTCGTTATCAGGTCGGCAAATATCTCCGGTGAGGGATGGAACTGATCATCACCCCTGAGCGATTTGATCTCGATATTGTACCGCACTGGTTTCAGCTTGTTCCTGCGAACATAGTTTTCTACCGAATCAATCACCTCCGTCAGCAGGGGCTTATAGGTCTTCAGCTTTTTTTGCTGCGGAAACTCCGGATTTTTCCGGGAGCCGGCGTCAAACTTCCGTACGCTATCATACTTCATGGTGAAGATATTGTAAGAAAGCTGGTTGTCCTTTGTAATGGCATCGCTGCCGGAAGGCAGCAGCATAGTGGCATTCATGAACTGGTCATGAGACACTACCACCCGAAGGTCTTTGGAGACCACGCAATCCAGCTCCAGCGTATTAACGCCCAGCTTAACGGCATTAATGAATGCCTCAATGGTATTGCAGGGATACAATCCACAACCACCCTGGTGTGCCTGTACATCAAAAGCGCCTCCGGCGACAAAAGGTTCGCGTACACGTGCCGGCTGTATGGGGCCTGGCCCCAGTTCAACCATCATCTGACGCATCTCATCCCCGGACAGCATGCCCGTTGTGATTTCCTCTGTAACAGTTTCTGTAGAATCCACATCTTCCGGATGCAGTTCACCTTCCAGGTCTATTTCACCGGCAGGGATCTTCACCTGCAGGCGTGCTACTTTCCCGGCAGTATCCCGAAGGAACTGCACAGAACCTTCATATTCCACCACATCAAACAGGTCCATTTTTCTTCTCTTCAAAGTAGCCGTACCAATAGCAGCGCTGATCTCCAGCTTATCGCCTTTCACCAGCACCACTGCATTGCCAGCCTGCCCTCCGGCAGGAAAACGATAATTGCCCTGGTAACGCGCCAGTGCTGTATCCTGGGCAAAGCCTTTACCCGCCAATACAATACATAGGATGAAAATTGCGGTTAGTTGTTTCATAGTTAAGCGCATTTTTAGAATCCGAGTTTGAACATTAGGCCAAGCGTACGCCTGTTACCCGCAATATACGTAGGCATTCCAATAGCATCACCTGTATTCCCTGCATCTATCAGGTATTTTTCATCGGCCAGATTCCTGCCAAAAAGGGTTACATCATAGCGCAGCCGGCCAGCTGTCCAGCGGATACCGGCAGTAGCATTCAGCAGGCCAAAACCGTCCTGGCTGAGATCTGCCCGGTTGCTGTTCTCAAAGTACACTTTGCTTTTATATGTATACGAAGGACGCACATATACTATGGTATTTCTTCCTTTTTGCAGCGGCAGGTTCAGGTCCACCCCTGCCGAGAAACTGTTCTTCGGTGTCAGGCGGAAAGTGTTGCCGGCATATTCCTGTTTATTGCCCTGCTCATCTTCCTCATTGAACTGACCGTCAATACAGGCCCAGTTGGCAAACACATGGCTCTGGCGCAGGAACTGGTATTGCAGCGCGGCTTCCAGGCCCAGGCTATGCGCCTTGCCGGCATCTTTGGAAACATAGACCAGGCTGCCATTACGCAGCTCATAGCTATTGGACTGGAAGTGGCTCCAGTCGTAATAATAAACGGCCAGGTCATACCCCAGTTTACCGCCCGCTATACGGCCTTTGACACCTGCTTCATAGCTCCATACAATTTCAGGTTGCAGGAAAGTGGTATCGGCAGCCGTGAGCATGATCACCCCCGGCCTGCGGCCCCTGGAAACACTGGCGTATACATTGTTCTCACCAAAAATATAATTGAGCGCCACACGGCCTACATAGGAGAAATAATCCTTGGTCACCGTGTACTTACCATCGGTAGGCGTCCACAGCAGGTTGGGGTAATTTCCCATCAGGATACCCAAGGCTCCTGGCTGTGCAGAGGGATCAGCCTGGTAGCCGCCCATTTGTTTTTCATAGCTGCCGCGCAGACCAGCCGTGAGCGAAAGACCGCCGGCCAGTTTGTAGGTACCATCGGCAAAAATTTCGTAGGCTGTATTCTTACCATAGTCGTGCGACCATTCCTCATGGTAAGCATTCAGCGGCGCCTTGGAAATAGCGCCAACCAGTTGCTGGATACTCACCGGCAATGCCGCCAGGGGAATACCGGCCATGGCCAGCGTACCGGCAATATCCGGCAGGTTGCTGACATAGACCGGCTGTCCATTCTTCAGTACAGGTTGTATGGGGAAGAGTGCCGGGATCAGGGCGTTGACCTGCTGTGCCGGCAGACCTGCCGCCAGCAACTGCCCTGCGACAGCTTGCTGGATCAGCGGTGTAGCGGCCACATACAAGCTCTGCTCATTGATGCGCAGGGGCAGATCGGTGCTGGCATTCTCATGGAAAAAGCTGGCGCCGAAGAAACCGGAGAACCTTTTTTTATCGTCATAGTTGAAGCGGAACTCCTGGCTGAACTGTTTGCCCTTAGCCATTTCATTCAGGAACAGCACCGGGGCGTTGGTACCATCCGCATCAAAAGCTTCATCAGAATCATACTGCCGGTAACCGGTGATGGAAGCCAGGTCCCAGCGGCTGGACAGCTGGTGGTTGAGCAGCAGGGTCAGGCCCAGTACATCGCGTTTGATATAGAGGTCTTTCCCGGGATTGAGCGCAGCGGCCGACCAGAAAGCGGTATCACCACCGGCCGGTGCATATTGCATGCTCTTGAAGCTGGTACCGGGATAATTATCGTGCTGGTAATTGATGATCAGGTCGGCAGTAGTGGCAGCGGAAGGCTGGAAGCGCAGTGTATTGCGCAGGGCAATCACATTGCGGCCGTTGAGGTCGCCACCGGCTTTGTTGTCAATAAAACCATCCCGCTGGTTGTAAAAGAAAGCGAAGCGGTTGGCGAATTTATCGCCCAGCGGCGTATTGATATAACCATTGGCTATCTGCTGGTTCCAGTTGCCATAGCCCAGCTGCAATTCACCGCCCAGCTGGTGAGTGGGTTTGTTCTGGATCAGGTGTACGGCGCCAATCTGCGCCCCACGACCGAACAGGGTTCCCTGCGGTCCTTTCACCACTTCCACCCTTTCCATATCGAACAGCTCGGCCACGGAGCCACGGGAGCGCGACATGGATACACCGTCCTGGAAAACGGAAACGCGGTGCTGGGTGCGGGTATCGCCTTCATCGGAAGTGATACCGCGGATCACATAGCTGGGGTTGTTGGGGCTTTGCAATTGCATCTGGAGACCGGGAACATACTGGGCCAGCTCATCGTACTGGCGGATATTGAGCCGGTTCATGGCAGGTCCGCTGATAGCACTTACTGCAATGGGTACATCTACCCTGCTTTGCAGTCGCTTCTGGGTGCTGACCAACACTTCTTCCAGCTGTTCGTTAGCCTGGCTGAGCAGAAAATCCCTTTCCTGCCCGCCGGCAACGATGTTGATTGTTTCCAGGTGATCAGCATACCCGGCATAGCTGATCTTTAATACATACCTGCCGGGTGTCAGGTTATTAAAGTAAAAAATCCCTTGTTCGTTACTGGTTGTGTTCCATTGCTTTTCCTTCATGGTCAGCAGCAGGGTGGCGCTGGCCAGTTTTTCTCCGCCGGCGGTTTTAACGGCGCCGGTCAGACTGCCGGTAGCCGGCTGCTGTGAAAAGGTCAGGATTGAAAAGGATAAGCAGATCAGGGTTAAATAAAGAATCTTATGCATATAGAGCAGTGATGGGTTTGCCTGTTTTTGTCAGGCCGCAAATGTATCACTGCGCTGTTATGTGTTGATGATGGCCGCATCATTTTTTTGTTACCAAATTTTTCAGTATGCGGATCAACGGTATTACCCAATCGCCGGAACGAAGGGGGAACATTATTCCGGCATCACCTCCCATCCGTAATCAATATAATCCCATTTCACTTCACCCTTCACTATTTTTATATGGAGAAATCCTTCTTCTTCATGCCGGGTACCCCGCCAGCTGGGCCGACCGGCAATGGCCCCGCCGGTAATAAAATGTGTTTTATTGTTCAGGTACAGATCTTCCAGCCAATGCAGGTGGCCCTGCAATACCAGTTTGAGGTTGAGCGTGTCAAAAAGGGCCAGGACCTCGTTCCGGTTGGAGACCCAGAGACCGTTTACATCAGCAGGCGCCGTCTTTGGCGGGTTCAATTGCTGAAAGGCAGATACCAATGGAATATGCGTCACCAGCACAATGGGCATGCCGGCCGGCAATGCAGCCAGGTCTTTTTTCAACCAGGCCATCTGCTCCGGCCCGATGACACCATAATATTTATAGTCCTTTGCATCAATAGAATTCAGCACAATAAAATGCCAGCCCTTATGATCAAAGGAATACCAGGTTGGCCCCAGGTAACGCTCATACATGCCGTACTTATAATCAGGATCAGTAGAATCCAGTCCACTCTCTGCATAGATACCGAACAGTTCATGATTGCCGATGCAGGGATACACCCGCTGGCGGAAATGCCGGGCTGTTTCTTTGTAAAGGCGAAACAGTGTATCGCCCCGTCCCCTATTGCCTCTCATGACATCAAAGACCAGGTCGCCGCCCATCAGTACAAAATCTGCCGGTAATGTATTGGCAGTATCAATGGCCTTACGAAAACCTTTGGCGGCGCCGGCTTCCGGCTTCACATGTATGTCTGTCATGAAGACGAAAGAAAAGTCCTGCGCACTGCCCGGCAGTCCGGACAGTGCAAACAGGAAGAGGATCAATCCAATTCTCATCAGTATCCTATTTGAGTTAGTTAAAACCTTTGTTTTGTGGCATTACACCGGTCAGGTTGGCATCAATCACCGGTTGCGGGATGGGAAACAATATATCCCTGTCCTGGATCAGCTGGCCGCCATTTTTATTATGCAGGCGGGTACGCTCCAGCCATTTGCCCGTTCGCAGCAGGCTATACCGGCGCTGTTCTTCCAGCAACAGTTCCCGGGATCTTTCGTCCAGGATAAAATCAATATTGACGGCAGCCGCATCCACTTCAGAAGCATTGGCGCGCCTGCGCAGGATATTGATGGTACTGGCAGCTGCACCGGGATCACCGGCCATCAGCTGGGCTTCTGCTTTCAACAGGTAAGTTTCTCCAAGACGGAGGTAGATGGCATCATTATAAGTGGAGGAGCCGCCTACATCGTTGGGATCGGCCCAGTCGGCCTTACGGGAAAAGGGCCAGTTGGTCCTGCTTCTCGAAGTAGCGGTGATATCATTGCTCCAGCTCAGCTTGAACGTATCACCATAATTATACCCTGCAGGCAGCCTGTCTGCCGCTACCGGTGCATTTTCCGCAGCTGTGCGCAGTACAAAATACTTGCGGATAGCAAAACCCGATCCCCGATCGTCCTGCGCTTCATAATTGTCGATGGCCCATTTTGTCAGCGACATCCGGCCATAACCCCTGCCTCCTCTTTCGGAGGTGATCTGGAAAGGAGACACCCCACCCACCTGTATGTTCACGTAGCGGCTGTGGTGATCGCGGCGGAATATTTGGTTCGTCCCCCCTCCGTTTACAAACTGCTGGAACTGGAATACCCAGAGTGCTTCTGTATTGCCCTGCTCCCGGTTGATATTTCCATCTATGAACATATCCATGAATGCCACACCAGGCTGGTTTGCCTGCACGCCATAGCGGTTGGTGATCAGTTTATAGGCCGGATTGCTGATAGCCTTGTCAGCCCAGTAAACAGCACTATCCGGCTTGTTGCGCAGCAGGCTCATTTCGGAGAGGTAATGCTGTACCGCCCCTTTGGTGATCCTGCCGGGCATCACGGCCTCTACGGGGATATGCTGCTCCGCAAAGGAAAGATCAGTGACGATCTGCTCCTGCACAGCAGCCACCGGCGTACGGGTCCAGTCTGTCCGGATGGTATTGCCCACGGACTCATGCAGGCTCAGCGGCACATCGCCCCAGGAATAGGTCAGGTGACGATAAGCCCAGGCCCGGACAGCTCTTGCCTCAGCGATGACGATGAGCTTGTTGGTCTCCGGGCTGGCATTTCCACCCACCCAGTCCACATCCGTTCTGTTGCTGGCCTGGTCAATGATCGTATTGGCGGAATTGATAATACTGTATAACCAGTTGAATACATCCGAATAAATAGCAGCGGCAGGATTATTGGTACTGCCCCAGGTTTCTGCAATGGTAGCAAACCCGCTGACGGTATGGTTGGTGGTCATATTATCGGTACCATTCATAAACAGCTGGGCCACCAGCGCGGTACCGCCATCGAGGCCTTCCCGCTCTGAACGAACCAGGGCGTACAGGCCATTGAGACCAGCCTGGAAGCCTTCATAATCAGCAAAAAGGTTCACCCCTGCAATCAGGTGCGGCGGGTTCTCGTCCAGCAGGCTCTTTGAGCAGCTATTGAATGCAGCCAGGCTGGCGAGTGCTAAGAAGATTACTATTATTGTTCTCATGATCTTTTGTTTATACGGGATAGGCATTCATTAAAAGGTCAGGTCCAGTCCAACCAGGAATTCTTTCTGGAGCGGGATGGCGCCACGGCCATGGTTCAGCTCAGGGTCCATGCCTCTCCAATCCGTGCTGGTGAACAGGTTCCTGCCAGTGATATATACACGTAATTTCTGGATACCTGCCTGGTTCAGCACAGGGGCGGGCAGGTCATAGGAAATGGCGATATCCTTCACCCGCATGAAGCTGGCGCTCTCATATACCCGGGCGCTGATACCGGCCATCTGGTCAGCATTGATGGCGTTGGCGTACCATTCGGCTGTGGGATTTTCCGGTGTCCACCAGTTCTTCTTCATGATATTCCGGCGGGCTTCAGAGCTGGTAGGCGCGTCCAGCAGCATCTCATTGTATTTGGTGATGCCGCCCAGCCCATGAATGAACACATACAGGCTGAGATTCTTCCAGGCAAAAGTGTTACCGAAGCCCCAGATCGTTTTGGGGTCCCGCTGGCCAATCACCTGCCTGTCGGAAGCCGTCAGTTCATAGTTATTATCTACATCCTTCAGTTTCACGAACCCGGGTTTTGTACCCCATTTTGCCGCTTCTTCCGCTTCAGCGGTCTGCCATACGCCATTCCAGACATAATCATAGTTCACCATAATAGGCTGACCAATGAACCAGGCGTTTGCCACATCATCTGTTTCCTGTCCTTTGGCATCCCTGTTGCCATAGAGCGCCACTATCTTATTCCTGATAAAAGAGATATTGAAACTGGAGAACCATTTGAAGTCCCCTTTCTCCACATTGCGGGTACTCAGGCTCAGTTCCAGCCCCCTGTTCTCCGTGGCGCCGATATTCTGGGTGATAGTGGTGATACCATGCACGGGGGAAATGGCCCTGTTGAGCAGGAGATCAGTGGTATTGGCCTTGTAAATGTTCAGGTCGCCGGTAATACGGCCACTGAAAAGACTGAAGTCCATGCCCAGGTTGAGCGTTCTTGTTTTTTCCCAGCCCAGGTTTTCCTGCCCCAGCTTGCTGGGAATATATCCGGGCAGCGAGGTACTGCCCGATACCATATTGTATTCACCCAGCCGCGAAATGGATTCATAGGCATTCACTGCCTGGTTGCCGTTAAAGCCCAGTGAAGCACGCAGCTTCAGGTTACTGACAACTTTCTTCCAGGGGAAGAACTGTTCATCCGAAATATTCCAGCCGATGGCATAGGAAGGGAAAGTGCCCCATTTCTGGGAGGCGCCAAAACCGGAATACCCATCCCGGCGGGCTGTAACCGTGAACAGGTATTTGCTTTTCCAGGAATAGTTCAGCCTGGCCATCTGTGAGATCAGGGCAGTGTGGTTGTACAAATATTCCGGGATCACCAGCGCCGCCTGCGCCGCAGCATACCAGGTAAGCACATCATTGGGAAAACCGCTGGCGGTAAGGATATTGGCCGACTGTGTATTTTTTTCATAGCTGTACACGGCAGTGGCAAAAACGGTATGATCACCAAAGGAACGGTTATAGGAAAGAATATTTTCCAGCACCAGGTTATCCTGCAGGTTCCTTTCTGTATTGGCCTCGCCCCGGGATTCCAGGCCGGTCCTGGTGTTGCGGCCCTTGTAGGTAGCAATATCACCGGTACGCTTGCGTACGCCGAGATTGATCCGGTAGTTCAGTCCTTTGATCCAGGGAGCTTCCACAATTGCATAGTTATTGCTCAGCAGCTGGTAGGACTTGTTCATGCTTTTGTAGTTGATGGGCTCCAGCGGATTGCCGATGTCCGTAAACTCATCCCAGGGATAGATGGTCAGCTTACCCTGCTCATCATACGCAGGGGTAAGCGGGTTTGTATTGAACACATTGGTCCAGTTAAAAGGCGCACCCGCCCGATCATCAAAGGACAATTGTGTATGGGTACCAATGGTGATCCAGGGCAGTATTTTAGTGTCCAGGTTGATGCGGGTGGTAAAGCGCTGGTAATTATCGGTCACTGCCAGTCCTTTCACATCCAGGAAACTGCCACCGATATAATATTTTGTCTGCTGGAAACCACCGGCCACGGAAAGATCATGCTGGTGGCTCTGGCCGTTGCGCAGGGCCAGGTCTATCCAGTTGGTTGATTCACCGGCGTCATACATGGCCTGCTCGGAAGCGGTGGTTTTACCCGGCTCCCGTATTTGCTTGAAGGCATAAAATTCTTCGCCATTCATATAATGCGGGATGAAGGTGGGTTCCTGCATACCAAACTTTCCTTCATACCGGATCTGCGGTTTTCCTTTGGCGCCCTGTTTGGTGGTAATGAGGATCACCCCGTTGGCGCCGCGGGAACCATAGATAGCAGCCGCCGAAGCATCCTTCAGTATCTCCATGGAGGCTACATCATTAACGTTGATATCGCGGATCTGTCCGCCATAGGGAATACCATCCACAATGAGCAGGGGATCATTACTGGCCAGGATGGATTTGCGGCCACGGATCATCATTGTTTCACCGGAGGCGGCGCCGCCGGAAGTCTGCTGAATGGTGATGCCGGCGGCAGCTCCCTGCAAAGCCTGCGCCAGGTTGAGGTTGGGCACCATTTCCAGTCGTTCTTTGGGTACAGAGGTAACGGAACCCGTAATATCTTTTTTGCGCTGCTGACCATAGCCTACCACTACTACCGTCCCCAACTGGCCGGCAGTTTTCTGCAGCGGTACAGGCAGGTTGCTCACCTGGTCCTTTTCCACCTCAATATCATAAACCGTTTTATCCTCGTACCCGATGGACGTGATATAGGCTTCATGTGTACCGGAATTGACCGTGAGCGTAAAAGCGCCTTCCGCGTCACTGAGGATAGTTTTCCGGTCAATGATGATGGTAGCTCCCTGTACGGGCTGACCGGACTCGCTGTCGGTCACGCGGCCACTGATCCTGCCCGGGCCCGCCGGTTTTCCGGAGGAAGGCGAAACAGTACGGCGGCGGATAATGAAAGCGCCGCTGCTGCGCAGGAACTCGTACGGCGTCTGTTGCAGAACAGCCTGGAGTACCTGGCTGGCTGTGCCTTTCATAGACCGGACGCTGATCTTCTTACCGGCATCAACTTCTTCTTCATTGAAATTGATCACCACTTCTCCTTTCTGCTCAATAAGCCGGAAGGCCTGTTGCAGGGAGAGTCCGTCTGCCGCAAAGGAGAAAACAGGTTCGCGGGTCTGCGACTGGGCCATGATTGTTACCCAGAGCAGTAATGCCAGCACGCCACAACGGCGGAAAGTACCGGCAATAGTTTTCTTCCACGGATAAATCCGTGTTGTTGTACATTTGTTCATCGCATTGATGTATTTAGTGATTACGTCATTGTTACGCCCCGCCGTGAACGGGGCGTTCTTTTTATAGGATGGTCACTGTATGGTTATTGATGGAATAGCGGATATTGCCCATCAGCTGTAACTGCTGCATGATCTCCCGGATACTGTTCTTCCGGAAGGTGGCGGAAAAGCGTTTCTGTAACAGGGCCGGATCATTGACCCGGAATTCCAGGGCGTATCCATGTTTCAGGTGCTGGATGATCTCCTGCAGGGTAGCGCTTCTGAAGATATAGGTATCCTCCATCCAGCCGAAAGCGGTAACAGTATCCAGCTGCTGCTGGCTGAGCAGGCTGTCCTGTTTATGAAGCTGCGCCCGCTGACCCGCGCTCAGCTGCATAGCCGCCTGTTCCTGTTGCAACAATTTCACCGCCACTTTACCAGTACGAACGCTCACACTGCTGCTGGCTTCTTCGGTATAATTGCGCACGTTGAAAGAAGTGCCCAGGACCTGGACCTTCATGGAACCGCTGACCACAAAGAATGGTTTGGTATCCTGGCTGATCTCAAAGAAGGCCTCCCCTTCTTCCAGTATTACTTCCCGGGTATTGCCGGTAAAAACGGTCGGCACACGCAGCAGGGAACCGCCGCCGGCTGTGAGGCGACTGCCGTCAGGCAGTGTATAGACAGCTCGCTGTCCATCCGGCACACGCAGTAATTGCTCTGTCGGTTTATTGTCCTGCTGCGCCACCGGGGCAGGCGATGGCTGCTGACGGAGCAGCCACCAGGCTGCGCCCAGCAAGAGACCAGCCACTGCTGCGGCCCGGGCATACCTGATCCAGCGGGCCGGCATGCTCCGGACCTGCGTTTGGCTGGCATGTTCCTGCCGCAACTGCCGGTGCCTGTCCAGTGCGGTCATTACTGCTGATTCAGGAAGAGATGCATTGCCCATATCCTGCCAGTCGGACAAGGGGAACAACTGCTCAAGCTCAGCTGCTGTCAGGCTTTCCAGCTGCTGCAGCAATGCAGCCTGCTCACCGGCAGTGAGGCTGCCAGCATATTGATCCAGGATCTTTTTTCTGAGTTGTTCCTTTTCCAACAGAGGATTGTTTGACAGGAAAGTAAAAAAAGAGGTCGCAGTGGACAGCAGAGCAGGTTAACGAATTGTTACCAAAAAAGATCAGCCTATAATACCGATCCAGCTACTGAGTCGGGCACGCAGCAGTCTGGATACACTGCCTACATAACGCATCACCGTTTTGGACGAGACGCCTGTCTGTCGGGCGATCTCCTGGTAACTAAGTCCATCTTCTTTATTGAGCAGGAAGATCTTTTTCTGTAAGGGATCAATGGAATTGAAGAGTTCCGTAACAACAGATTCTTTTTCTGTCAATGCCTGTGTTATGGGTTCGGGCCTGGCTGCTGTGTCCTGGTGGAGTTGAGCGAAAGCATGCAGCTGCTGCTGTTCCTTCAGCAGCCGGCGGGTATGCTGATAAAAAAGGTGGCGGGCCATGGTAAACAGGTAATAGTTGGCCTCTTCCGCCGCAGCCGGCAGGCTGGCCGGCTGTTCCCAGAGCCGGAGGAAAAGGTTCTGCGCCAGGTCTTCGGCCAGGTCCTGCTGTCCGCAAAGCTTCAGCAGGTAGGCCAGCACACGGGGATAGCTGCGCCTGAACAGTTCTTCAAACTGTTGTTCAGTATATGGGGTTGATATCCGGTACAGGCTGGCGGTCATAGTGCTGGGTGTCCGCCCGCGAAATTATTCACCCTAAAAATCTTATCAGTGAAAGCAGGTTGATGAAATTGTTAAGTTAACAAGCCCCCGCCTTCCGGCAGGGGCTATCAGCATAATGATCTACAGGGTAAAACTGGCCCAGGTGCTGGTGCCCTCAAAACGCATGCGGCCGCACAGCAGCTGACGCAGGTGCTGGCCTGTTCATGACAAAGTTCTGGCCACGCTTTATGGTTAGTATGGTGTGGATGGTAAAAGCTGGCAGCGGATAATCCACCCGGTCTCATAGTTCTTTTCCGGGCACAGGCAGCAGCACATTCTTATAAAGTATCTATCTACTAAAGCCAAAATACAATAGTTGTCCATATACGTTATACTTATTACATTTGCAATTCCACCAGGACAAACAAACCACCGAATACTTTACAATCACTCCCCAGCAGGAATTCCTGGCCCCACCCCATGCATGGCTTTTTCAACAAAATGCAAGCCTGCAAGTTACCCCATTGGATCAGAGCTATTGGATCACCAGAAAATTCTATTGAAAAGAAGTTTTTGTAACCTATTACGTAACATGTTATATTTGTATTATGATCGTCAGTATCCAGCACAAAGGGTTAAAGCGTCTCTGGACTCAAAACGATGTGTCCAAACTGCCACCCGATCAGATTGAAAAGATCATAGATATCCTGACTTTACTCGATGGTGCTGAAAAAGTGAGCGACATGAACTTTCACGGTTCCGCCCTTCATGCCCTGAAAGGAAATCTGGCGGGTTACTGGTCGGTAACTGTAAAGGCTAATTGGAGGATCATCTTTCAGTTTGAGAATGGAAACACCTATTTACTTGATTACCTGGACTATCATTAAAAGGAGGTTGTTATGTTGAAAAGAGCAATGAAACCATCACATCCCGGGCGAATTTTAAAAAACCTATACCTGGAGCCGCTGGCGCTAAGTCAGGGAGAAGCTGCTGTGAGCCTTGGCATTACCCGTAAAACCCTTTCTTTGCTGGTAAATGAACACCAGGGGATCAGTGCTGAAATGGCCCTGCGGCTGGCAAAGGCCTTTGACACCACACCCGAATTGTGGATGAATATGCAGCGTAACTATGACCTTTGGGTTGCCGAGCAAAAACTTGCACTTGGCCGGATCAAGGTACTTCGCCAGGCCAAAACGTCCTTTGCAGAGCCCCTGCCACCCAAACGCTCAAAATCAGCTGACAACAGAGCGTAGGGGTATTGTGACCTCTTAAAAACATTCAATAAGCAGCAGTAAACACTATTGACCGTTCTTCGTTTTCTTACACTTGATCAGGTAGAAGGGCAAATTCTCTTCAATTTCAGTGATCTCCATTAAGCCCGCAGGATCAAATGCTGCATGAATGGTATCCTGATCATAAAAGAACATGTTAACACCGCCGAATTGCTCATACCGGTCCTTACTCAGCAATGTTCCTTTTCCGTAGGTAGAAGCGGCTTTTGAGATCATTGTAAACACCATGACGCCATCCGGGGTCAGCTGGTCATAGCAGTCGCGGATCAGTTTGGCTCTTTCCTTATCGTCCAGCAAATGGATTAATCCGTAGCAAAAAATGCCATTATATTGGTTCGAACCAAAAGGCATTTCCGTCACCGATCCATGGTGAATGACGATATCAGTGCCGAAATGTTTTTCCGCTATATCAATAGCAGTCCGGGATATTTCAATTCCTGTAACAGTCATGCCGCTGTCCAGGAATACCTTTGCGTTGCGCCCATAACCAATACCCGGGATCAGGACCGTTTTGACGGAATGCTGTACAAAAAAGTCCTTTGTCACTACAGCGGATCTTGCCGGTTCAAAGCCCCACATGGCCTGCTTGTCGCGGAAGGCGGATTCCCAGAATTCCGGTTTATCAATACTCTCTGTCATTGGAGGATTTTTCTTTTGTGAGAAATTTTATAGCCAGGCAGCAGTATTATTATTTGTCGTTGCGCCTGCTGCCACTTACTATCCAGGCCCGGTGTAAACGGTTCTCTTATCAATAGGAGCTGTTGATCCTGCGTTTACCGACAATCCAGCCGTCTGTTGTACAAGGGCTTTGCTCCTGGTTTACAGCATTCGGATGGCGCCTGACCCGGCCTCCATCGTCACTTACCGTTGCAGCTTTGATGCCAATAGTCCTACTTATCCTTTACACAGCGGAAGCCCAGGTTATTGCTGGCGCTGGTGGTTTCTCCTTTACCGCGACTGCCAGCTTTATACCTATTGCAATAGGCATCACTGCAAAGAAAGGAGCCGCCGCGCTGTACATGTTTAACAGTACCGGGCTCCTGCGGATCATAAGAGCTGGAAGGGCCCTGCGGGTTATCGGCCGGAGAATTTTTATAATAGTCCGGGCGATACAGATCATGACACCATTCCCATACATTGCCTTCCATATCATAGAGGCCATAGGCGTTGGCGGGGAAAGAACCTACAGGCGCCAGTTCCTGGTAGCCATCTTCCCGGAGATTACCGGAGGGAAATTCACCCTGGAAAATATTAGCCGGCCATTTACCGCCTGGCTTTAGCTGATCGCCCCAATAATAGGTTTCATGCTGCTGGCCACCGCGGGCGGCAAACTCCCATTCCGCTTCGGTGGGCAGTCGCTTCCCGGCCCAGCGGGCATAGGCAGCGGCGTCTTCATAACAGACCTGTACTACGGGGTCTTTGTCGCGTCCTTTGATACTGCTCTGTAGTCCTTTAGGCTGTTTCCAGCTGGCGCCTGCCTGGTAGGTCCACCATCTCAGGGGATTGTCCAGAGAAACCTTTTGCGCCGGCGGTGTAAACACTGCCGATCCGGGCACCAGTTGTTCCACCGGAACGCCGGGATAATCTTTGGGATCCAGTGGGCGCTCCGCCACGGTTACATACCCCGTTGCTTTCACGAAGGCGGCAAACTGCGCATTGGTCACCTCATGCGCATCCATATAAAAACCTTTCACCCGAACAGTATGTTTAGGCAACGCATCGGCAAACTCATTGGCGCCCATAGAGAAATTACCGCCAGGGATCCAGACCATACCGGCAGTGCTGGTATCTCCGCTGGTGACTGTTTGAGCGGCCGTGGCGGCAGTAGGTCGCGAAGGAATATCGGAACAGCTTTCGGCATGCAGCTGCTTCGTGGTATCTATTGGTTCGTCCAGCTTTACTTCTTTACCAGCCTGCTGTCCGCAGCCTGCTGCCAGCAGGGCCAGCGCCAGGACAGGAACCCTCCATCTTTTCCTGACAACAAAATGAATAGCATTCATGTATTGTAGACATCCGCCGGTTAATACGGAAGAACCAAAACTAAGACAAATATTCCTAAGGAGAACTTCCTTTAAAATGACCGGAATCAATAATTCAAAATTTAAAAGACTGTACGTGTAACCGTTACCCTATCCAAGCCGGAAATATTTCTACATAAATTCCAGTCCTGGCTTGGTCTTAGTTATTTAACACTAATTTTACCGTGATACAACCGGGTGTTTTTTTTGGTTAACTGTTCTAAATGTATCAATTTATATCATGCGACCAAATTCTAACGATCTTATTATCTCCTCTGCCAAGCGCTACAGTTTCCTCATGGTTGCCCTCGCTACGGACTCAAAGTACTGAGTCATTCCCCTCATTGTTAGTTTTCCGCAAACAGTTCTTTTATTATTAAATCCAATCGATCATGAGCCACATTGGCAACGATGTTGCTTTCCATAACAGGAAAGAAGATCATGCGCTTTTATACCTCAACTACTACCAGGCGCTATTGAGCTCCACTTATAAATATGGTCTCCCGCTGGAAGACAGGGAAGATGTGGTCAATGTTGTGATCGCAAAAACCTGGCAGATTGGCGCCAGGTTCAGCACCTGGAAGGAAGTGAAAGCATTTCTGTACGTCAGTGTCAGAAATGGCTGCATTGATAAATTGCGTGAGAAAAACATCCGCAACCAGGTATCCATAGAAGCTGTTCAGCATATTGCCGATCAGGCCGATCCATGTATCGATGAGGAAACCCTGGAGATATTCAAACAACTGGTGGACGTACTCCGGGAAAAGCTATCCCTCAGCAACTTTGTCATCCTGGAAGAAATGATCATGAACAACAAATCAGCCGAGGAGATCGCTGCCATTACAGGCTGGCAGGTCACCAGCGTACGTTCGCAAAGAAAAAAAGCACTGGATGCGGCCCGAAAGATCATAGAAGAACAATACCCGCACCTGATAGACCAGCTTTTTCCCCTCCTCATTTTGGTGGCCCTATACGGGTAAAAAAATTCCAAAAAACTGATTCAAAAAAATAATTCGCTGAATTACCTATTTTCTTCCAATCTGCCCGTTTTTATAAATAGTACCAGGATCGAAAAAAAGCTACTATGATGGACAAACGATATCAATTGATCGCTATCAGGGTCAAGCTATTTCTGGGAGAACCTTTACTCCCCGAAGAAGAACAGTTGTGGAATGAACTGCTGGACAACCCTGCTATGCGTGATCTGTACAATATCCCTGATGAAACCATCAAAGAGCTGGTTCGCTCCGAGTTACACCGAAAGACCTTTGAAGAATTTGTGGAGTCCATGGCGCATAAAGGCTATCTGCAGCCAATAAAGGTAGAATGGTGGCGCCGGCGGGCAGTGCTTCGTATAGCAGCAGTGTTACTGGCTATTGTGTTGACAGGTCTCATCTATCTGCTGGTCACAACACCTAAAAAGGAAGCCACCGTACCGTCCGCCATCCGGCCGGCTACAGAAGAAAAACGGCTGATAGCACAGCGGGGGCCTTACCTGCAAACGACCGATGGCAGGCAATATCCACTGGGCAAGGACCAGGCGCCTATCCGGATCAGCCAGGGCAACGTGCTCACCTATACAGATTCATCAGCTCTTTTACAATACCAGATCAGTGGATCCCCCACGAATATGGAAGCCGGGTACAACACTATCGTAACGCCAGTCGGCAGCACCTACAGGGTAAGACTGTCCGACGGCACGGTAGTACTGCTCAATGCCAGTTCTTCCATCCGGTTCCCTGTTCCTTTTACAGGGGACAGCAGGGAGATCACACTTACCGGCGAGGCTTATTTTGTAGCCAGCCGCGACCGCGCAGAATTATTTAAGGTAAAAGCCGGAGCAGCGGAGATACAGGTCATGGGCACTACTTTCAACATCAACGCCTATGCTAATGAGCCGATGTTACGCACTACCCTGCTGAATGGCAAAATCAGTATTAACGTGGGCGGAAAACCGGTCCAGCTGAAACCGGGAGAAACTGTGGGCATAGCCGGTCAGCATATCAGGCAACTGCCTTTGGACACCAGTCATATCACAGCCTGGACAAGGAATTATTTTTCTTTCGAGATGTCCTCTGTGAAAGAGATCCTGCATGATCTGCAACGCTGGTACCTAAATCCAATGGTGATAGAAGACAACCTGGACGAGAACGAGGTAATGATCTCAGGGCTTCCAAAGACCACACCTCTGCCAGAGATACTTGAACACCTGCACAAGGGGAACCTTATCGATTATAGATTACAGAACGATACTTTTTTCATCCGCAATTTCCAATCCTCGAAAAACTACTAAATTTTATCCACAGCAGCTGATGATGATAACAGGCTCTGTCACCGCTGAGAAAACCTATACGTTTCAACCTTCTCCTACCAGAAAAGCGGTGATCATCATCCATTCCATGGCAACATCCACTGCCATCCTGGAAATGCTTTATCCTTTTACCGAATTGCATGATCCTATGTGAAACCATCATTAACACAGCGGCTATTGCTGCCCTGGCAGTGGTATGCCTATACCCTTCGCATTCTTTCCTGGAAGTAGCCCTCCCTAAGAGGGCCTGCTTCCAGCACATTACCCCTGCATCCTGACCGGCACCATTGCAAGTACCTGATCATTAACTAACCAGCCAGGGTCCTATAAGATCCGGGCGACCTTAAAATCTTTACAATGTTTAAGAATTTACTACTCATTCTTATTGCCGTTCTATGCACCTGCATCAGTAACGGCCAGACAGGATCAAAGGAAGACTCCCTGATTGTCTTCAAAGAATTACCAGTCACGGTTCGTCAGGCGCTGCATGAATTAAAGGAACAGCGCCAGATAACAATTTTTGCCATCAACTTCGGTAATCTCCAGAACCGGAAACTACGGTTCGAAACAAAGAAAGTCACTGTTCGCCGTGTATTGGACGCTGTAGAAAAAGTAACGGGAAGATATTACCTGCTCAGTGGAGAAGCGTATATCTTCGGTAACAGCAAGCCACCAGCAGAATCCCAACAGGAAACGGCCATCTACCAGGAAAGGATAGAACTTAAAGTGGTAGACGAGCACAATATACCTATTGAAGGTGTAACAGCACAGGAACAGGGAACGACCGGGTCTTATTATTCTGATTTCTTCGGCAAGATCCTGTTGCCGGCCAGACCTGGTATTCGTATGATCCAGCTTACCCATACCAACTATCATGTCAGGTTGATCCCTGTAGGCGGCATGCACAATGAGACCGTCACTATGCAAAGGCGCATCAAGCTATTGAGCCAGCATGTTATAACGGGCTATGGCAAGGAAAAACGGCGCACCTACACCGGCAACAGCTTTAGTGTTTCCGGCAGGGAACTGGAGTCGGACAATATCATAGATGCACTAAAAGGGAAAGTGCCCGGACTGGACATCATTTCCACCAGTGGCATCAATGGCGCCAACTTCAGCATCCTGCTCCGGGGCCGTCAGTTCATAGGAGAACAGCCGGGAGCACGCTCCCTGCCTTCAGGACAACCGCTGATCACTCTTAACCTGGTGCCGCTGAATTACAATATCAGTACCCTCAGCAGGATCAGCTCCATGGCCGGGAATGCAGAATCCGATCCCAATTACGGCATGGGTTGTCTCAACGATATCAATCCGGACGATGTAGAAAGTGTAGAAGTGCTGAAAGATGCAGATGCTACAGCTATCTATGGATCGCGCGGCGCCAATGGCGTGATCCATATCACTACCCGGCAGGGCCTGGCCCAAAAGATCACCCTCAATGCCCGTATCAGCCATGGCAGTTCCCATGCCACTGTGATACCAAGATTACTGGATACCCGGCAATACGTTTCCCTGCGCAAAGAAGCGTTGACAAATGCCGGCTTCTCTGTGGACAGCCGGTATGCGCCGGACCTGGTACTCTGGGACACTAACCGCTATACTAATTTCCCTCAACTGATACTGGGCAATAGTGCAGCCAGCACAAAGGGATATGTATCGGCCTATGGTGGTACCGGGCAGCTCAGTTTTTACAGCAGCGCCGGGCTGCGGGAAGAGAAGAGTATCCTGCCTGGTTCCTTCAACAACAGGCAGTTTACCCTGCATGGCAATGTCAACTATCAGCCTACCGACAAATTCAATATGCAGCTGTCCTTCCTGCTGGGACGATCCACTTACTCCCTGCCTACGGCAGAGCTTCGCTCGCTGATCTACCAGGCGCCCAATACACCAGCCCTTGCCGAAGGCGGGGCGCTGGTGTTCAGTGAAAATGAGCTTGGCTTCCTGAACCCGCTGGCGGTACTGCGCAACACCTACCAGATCAAGACCAGCTCGCTCACCACTAACCTCCAGCTGGAATACCGGCTTTCCAGGAAAATAAAGCTGCGCGCCAATCTTGGTATGAACAATATGCAGTCCGATGAATATGCCAGCCATCCAATGGCCGCCAATCCGCCAGGGCCGGACAATACGGGTTCTTCCACTACGGCCGACAACAAGTTCACCACTTATATCCTGGAACCACAGATCAGCTTCAAAGACACCTGCACCAGGTGCGCCCTGCGTTTTACCGGAACGGTAGGCGGCACGTTGATTGAGCAGACCAATACTGGCAGTCTCAACCAGCGCAGTGGTTATAATAATGACGCCTTCCTTCGCCTGCCGGAAATGGCAGGTGATTCCAAACTGACCGACTATGGATCGCTGTACCGCTATGTTGGACTGTTTGGAAGAATGGGCCTTACGTACAAAGACAAACTGTTTGCCAATGCCACCGCCCGGGTGGATGGCAGCAGCCGGTTTGGGGCCGACGAACAGTTAACTACCTATGGCGCATTCAGCGGAGCCTGGATGTTATTCAGCAGCAGCCCAGGCGACAGCAACTCCTCACTGTTCTCCTATGGCAAGCTAAGGGGCAGCATTGGCACCAGCGGGAACGACCAGACCAACAATTACAGTTACCTGGACATGTGGCAGGCAGTCAAAGGCAATAGCTATGCCGGTACTGCCACCCTGAAGCCGGTGCGCCTTTCCAACCCTTCGCTGGGCTGGCAGAAAAGTCTCAAGACAGAACTGGCCTACGAGATGAAATGCCTGGAGAACCTGTTCCTTTCTGTAGCCTGGTATTCCAACCGGAGCTCCCGCCAGCTGATGGCCGTCAAGCTGCCTGCCCAGACAGGTTTCTCAGAGATCAGGGCATTTAACTATCCTGCAGTGATCCGGAATTCGGGCTGGGAGATAGAACTCTCCAACAGTCTGAAGGCAGGAGATTCATTCCGCTGGTTCAGTCGCATCCTGGTCACCATCCCTAAAAACAAACTGGTGGCCTTCCCCGACCTGGAGAACTCCCTCTATGCCCGTAGCCTGCGCATAGGACAACCGCTGAGTGTGGTACTGGGCATGCAACGTGCGGGCTTATCGGCGGATAGTGGCTTCTACCAGGTGGTGGACGTTAATAAGGACCAGCTGTACAATGATGACGACAGACAAGTGATCGGTCACCTTGACCCATCTATTTACGGTAGTTGGTACAACGAGCTCCGGTTTGGTCAGTTTGAGTGCAGCCTGCTGATAGAAGGCCGATGCCAGAAGGCGCCCAATCCGCTGCAGGAACAATACGCGTTCAGTCCACCGGGTATGCTGAACCCATTGCTGACCACCAACCAGCCCTGGCAGGTCCTGGAACGATGGACCACGCCTGGCCAGGATGCGCCACTGCCCCGCTGGTCGGCCAGCAGCGGCAATTCTGAAAAACAATCCAACCGCCTGCTGATCTCTTCAACAGATATGCTGGTCAATGCCTCCTATCTGCGCCTGCGAACAGCGGGCATCAGCTATACGCTTACACCCAAGGCCGCGGAAAAGCTGCATATCCGATCCGGCAAGATCTTCTGTGAAGGCAGCAACCTTATAACCCTCACGCCTTTCAAAGGTGGCGACCCCACCCTCCTTTTTACACAAGCAATGCCATCGCTCCGAACCATCCGGGCCGGCGTTGAGATCAGTTTATAAACCAAAAGCTCATTAGTATGCGACCATATACCGTCATCATCCTCTGTACATTCTTATTGACGAATTGTAAGAAATGGCTGGACGTAGGTGAACCACCCACTTCCACTTCAGCCGGCACCGTATTCAGCACCAATGAAGGCGCCGACGGCGCTATTGCCAATATTTACCGGGAATTCACAATTGCTTCTGCCATTACCAACGGACCTCTATCCAAGCTGTCCGCCTTATATGCAGACGAGCTTGCTTTCAGCGCCAGGAACCCCGATGGTCCTGACACTGCTTTCTTTTATAACCGGATACAGCCCGACAATAAATTGCTGGCCAATTTCTGGACCTGTCTGTACGGCGCCATCTACAAATGCAACATAGGTATAGAAGAGCTTACAAAGAATGTGCAGCTCTATCCTAAACTTCGTCAGCAACTGCTGGGTGAAGCCCACTTCGTGCGGGCTTTCAGTTATTTCTACCTGGTCAATTTTTTTGGAGAAGTACCGATGGTCAATACATCGGATTACCGGATATCATCTATTGAACCGCCGGTCAGTCAGCGCGTACTATATGCGTTCATGACGGACGACTTGCTTAAAGCCGAGAAACTATTGCCGGATACCATCCCTACCTATGATAGCCTGTATGATGGGAACACGCGAGCCGGCCGATGGGCGGCATCAGCTTTGCTGGCGCGTGTGTTATTGTATGCCGGCGAATTTGACAAAGCGGCGCAAAAGGCTACGGAGGTGATCAGATCCGGCCAGTACAGGCTGGAGACCCTGACGCGGGTGTTCTCCAGTCAGAGCCGGGAAACCATCTGGCAGCTGCAACCTGCTGCCGGTGTGGGTTCTACTATGGAAGCCACCTATTATCTGCCACTGGGCGCTTCGCCGCCAACCTTTATTATAACGCCCGGATTGCTGAGCAGCTTTTCGTCGGGCGATCAGCGCAAATCGCAGTGGCTGGGTTTGTACAGGCAGGGGAATCAGAACTTATACTATCCGGCTAAGTTCAAAATAAGAAAGGCCAGTCTGCCTACGGAATACAATATCGTACAAAGGCTGGCGGAATTATACCTGATCAGGGCGGAGGCCAGTTGTCACACAGGACTGCTCTATGGGCCAGGGTCCGCCGCCGAAGATCTATCTGAGATCCGCAAGCGAAGTGGATTACCGGCTGTGGCACAGGGATTATCAGCTGCACAGTTACTGGTACTGGTGGAACAGGAACGAAAGCTGGAGTTCTTTACAGAATGGGGACATCGGTTCCTGGATCTGAAGAGAATGAGGGGAAGGAATAACCCGGAGCAATCACTCGCTGATGAACTGCTACCGCTGGTAAAGCCAAACTACGATCCTGGAAAGGCGTTGTTTCCTATACCAGCAGGACAGCTGAAGTGAGACTCAGCGCTGTTGCAGGTTCCGGGTTATTAATGGGAAAGACCAATCATTTTATAGTGATTCGCCTGGTTTACCAGGTGAAATCACTATAAATGATGGTCGTGGTGGAATACGAGTGCCATCCGTACTCGAATGCGTACAGGCCGAAATAGTACACGGCGGAAAAGGTGTACCCTGGCCACTGGGAGCGCAGGCGATCCAGTTCTTCGCCTAATGAGCAAACGATGCCAACCGGCTGTGTATACCAGGAGTCATAGTACCAGGTATAGTTCACGGTTGCTGGCGCTTTTGCTGCGGGCACTTGCTGAGTGAAGGAAGAAGGGTTTACAGGCGCGGGGACATTACCCTGCAACAGTAGGACCAGGACGGTCGCTACTGCGCAACTTAGTAGCTTTTTCATGAAAGAAAGGTTTAAAAAATTGGAAAAAATAGTATGTAAGAACCACTAAGAAGGTACGAAGGTTTTTTATAATATATATTTTATTTGATATGCGTCAGCAACTACCCGAATACCGTCAAAATCGCACGCCCAGCCTGTGGTAACGGGCTTCCGCAGGCGGTTGCGGTGGTATTTTTCCTTGTAGTCCTCTACCATTTGCATGCGAGAAAAGCCCGGTCTGGTTGCCGGGCTTTTTTGTGGGGTATTTGGCCGGGACGGCAGAATAAAGGATATTCCGGTATAATTCAATTTTACTGCTATGCATGCTGGTCGCCGCTACAGTTTCCAGGAGATCATTCGCTGGACCCGGAGAGATATTTATGTCATGATCATCCTCAGCGCTATTCCAACCCTGCTGGTAGCGTTGCTGGGCTGGCATTGGCTGGCGCTTCCCTGGGTGCCTATTGCTATGATTGGCACTGCCACCGCCTTTATTGTGGGGTTCAGGAATACCCAGACCTATAACCGGCTCTGGGAGGCGCGGCAGATCTATGGAGGTATAGTGAATGCCAGTCGCTCCTGGGGCATGCTGGTAAAAGACCTGGTGGGGACGAACCAAAATAGGGCTGCAGTACCGGCTGCAAGCGCCTGGGCGGCAGACTCCGAAGGCATGGGGAATGCTACTGCCTTTGATTCAGCGTGGAGTACCCATCAGCAATTGATCCACCGGCATATAGCCTGGCTGACGGCCATGCGGTTCCAGCTGCGTGAGCCCAGGACCTGGGAAACGAGTCGCTCCAAGATCTCCAACCAGGAATACGGTCGCAGGTTCCAGGTGGCTGAGTGGCAGGGCAGCCTTGAGGCCGAGCTTCAACCTTTGCTATCCCCTGCGGATCTGGCCTATATTCTCAGTAAAAAGAACCGGGCTACCCACCTGATCAGCCTGCAGTCCGCCCAGCTCCGTGACCTCAAAGCCGCCGGCCTCATAGAACCGCTCAACTATGTAGAGCTGGAAAAACTACTGGTAGACCTCTACGATCTCCAGGGCCGCTGCGAGCGGATCAAGAACTTCCCCTATCCCCGGCAGTTTGCCACCATCAGCCAGCTATTCACCCGCCTGTTCATCTCGCTGGTGCCGTTTGGCGTGCTGAACGAATTCCAGAAAACAGGAGGCTGGATGATCTTGGCTACCATTCCTTTCGCCAGTGTAGTGGGCTGGATCTTCCTGACCATGGAGCGGATAGGTGAAAACACCGAAAATCCTTTTGAAGGCGGTGCGAATGATGTGCCCATCACGGCCATGTCACGCACCATTGAAATAGACCTCCGGGAGATGCTGGGGGAAAAAGAATTGCCGCCGGGGGTGGGCGCACAAAATAATATTTTGTTATAAGTATCGCCCCTTCAGCTTATACCTTTTACTATCGTATCCATATACGGTAATTTATGTGACCTATCAGGACTATTTTCCTAAAAACCGCTATTCCAATAATATACTGTATCTGCACATAACTCCATCATAACTTTGGGTGAAATTGACCCGTAATGTTTATACACCGGCGCCTGGCAGGCTTTGCTCAACGTTCCCCCTATGCGATCTGCTATCCTTTCTAAAATAACGATTGGCCATCCTGGACGATAGCACTATTTAATTTAATGACCCATTATCCATTCAATTCTCTGATCGTTTATGAAACTTCGCAGCCAAGATCTGGAGGCATTGGAAACCGCCAAACAGATAATCATGAAAGATTATAGATGGAATATTTCCATCTATACTTTATCGCATCGTGTTTGCATAAACGAAAGGAAGCTTAAAGAAGGATTTCGTCAAATTTACAATATCAGCGTACATGCATACCTTATCCAAATCAGGATGGAAAAAGCTATTGAATTGTTATCCTTCTCGGATAAACCTATTGAAATGGTAGCAAAGATGGTGGGCTATAAGAACAGGTCAAGTTTTAGCAGGGAGTTTAAGAAGTTTTATGGAAAACCGCCTTCTTTGTCGGAGGATATTGTAAATAATAAGACGGCGTGAGGATATTCCCAACAGAATAGTTTTAGTCCTGATTGGCTACGATATTAGGGATACTTTAGGGGAGTAAATAAATTTATAACCTTAAACAATTTATTATGAAAACCCTTACACTAATGCCGAAGATGTTAGCTGTTGTGGCTATTGTGGGAAGTGCGTTCACTATACAGTCTTATAGTCCTGCAGGATTAGGGACGGTTTACTGCGCACCTGTAGGCATGCCATCATGTACGAGCGGAACAAGAGTAGATTTTGCCTATGTGGGAGATAATGCTGGAACTCCTGGTATAGACCCATGTCCAGGAACTAATGTCCCTTATTCCTTAATATGCCCAAGTACTTGTTCCGCAATAACAGCACCAACGCCATATGATGCATTTGTTGTTACCGCATTAGGAAACTAGATATAAAAGCTCCTCAATATCCATCGTTTTGCACCAGGTTATCATTTTGAATGATATCATATAACGGAATTGGATACCATTGCCACTTATTACTCCAGGTTGTTCCTTTCGTGGGAGCCACCTGGAGCATTGTTTCATTAACAGTTCCTGAACGTTTCAAATCCAACCAGCGATGCCCCCATTCAGTAAAAAGCTCTACCTTCCTTTCCCGTAAAATAGCATTTACAATTGACGACTGATCATTAGCATCAACGGCGGGCAATCCCGCCCTTGTCCGAATAACATCTATATCATTCCTGGCTTCAGCAAGCCTATTTAGCATAGCATTAGCCTCGGCCCGGATCAAATACTGCTCTCCCAATCTTAGTACCATACTATATTCAGAAATTGAATTATTCAACCTTGCATTTCGATATTTATACGGGTAATAGTAAGTAGTGCCATTAGCAACTACATTGTTCACCCATTCGGTTGTTCTCTTATCACCTGATTCAAAACTATTCAGGATAAAATCACTCAGGTAAACCGGGTTACCATCTATGGACACATTACTGGTAGGTCCACGGTCTTGCAACACAAACAATCGGCCCTCTTCTGTGTTCCAACCGGCATTTACAGGTTGCAACTGCCAGATAGCTTCCTTGCTATTCATTAAAAATACTTTATCCAATGCTACAGTATCATATTGCGCCTTATTCTGAATTAGCAGGCTTGCCTGTTCAGCAGCATCACGCCATTGTTTTGCATATAAATAAGTCCTGGACAATAAGGCAGTAGCTGCCCATTTATTTGGTCTTACTCTTTCTTCAGTTCCACTATAGGCATCATCAGATAAATAATTATCCGAAAGTGTTTGCTGAGCATCTTTCAGGTCTGAAATGATCTGTGCGTACACATCAGCATGAGCATTTCGGGGCAATACAGCATTTTTCCTGTAATCACTACTTACAGCAAGGGGGATATCGCCGTATAGATTCACCAGGTAAAAATAGTTAAACGCCCGCAAAAATTTGGCTTCTCCAATAAGGTGTTGCCGAACAGTGGGATTTAACCCTTTTGACTGTTCCAGTTTTTCCAGAGCAATATTCAGAATATAAATATCCGCATATAAAGAAGACCAGAAAGAAGCAGAAGAGAGGGTTGAAGCGCCAGGATTAACCCTGTTCTGATAATACAACAAAAATGTCTGGTTTGCATTCGCCGAACCTCCAAAAAGAATGAGCTCATCCGCTGACAGTCCAGCAACAGCAGAAATTGCATTTATTTGTAAAGCCCTTGACAAGTTTGCATTGCACATATTTGTATATAGTCCGGTAAGAACAGCTGCGGCTGTGGCATCATTTGAATAGATATTCTCACTTGTCATTGAATTCTTTGGGGCCTCTACCTCCAGCAATTTATTGCACCCGAAGAAAGCAACTATAGAGATACCCATCACTATATACAAAATAAAAGGAAACATTCTTTTACTCATGAGCCTTTGTTTATCAAATTCACAATAGTATTCCAGCTACTGCCACTTATTTTCCTGAATTGGCACCTGAAATAACCATTTGCAGGCCAATTGTGATAACTCTTAAGGGGGGAAGTGTAAAAAATGGGGAATCGGGATCAAGGCCATCATAATTTGAAAAGGTCAACAAATTCTGCCCCTGAATAAAAGCCCTTGCATTCCTGAGTGATAATCTCTGCTGCCATTCCCTGGGAATACGCCAGGATACTGATAAATTTTTCAGCCGAATGAAAGAGGCATCAGAATAAGCCCAGTCACTTTCCCTGGCAGCCCCCCAGGCTGTTATAACCTCAGAATTTTGACTGAACTTCTGGATCCTTGTTACGTCACCTGGCGTCTTCCAGCGGTTCATAACAACTTCCGCCTGGTTGGACCCGGTGAGATTACTGAACAGGCCAGGAACATAAAAATTATATAATAATCCCAACGCCCTGGGCTTCCTGGCAAACTGGAACAAAAACTCTATATCAATCCCCTTCCAGCTTATACTGTTCTGGATTCCTCCATAAAAAACAGGAGTTGGATCCAATAGGTTATTCTGATCCCTGGAAGCCACAGGACTCGAAGTAGGCTTTCCCTCATAATCCGCTACCTCATATAATCCCCGAACAGGATCTACACCTAAAAACCGGTAAGCAAGTTGGGTTGCCAATGGATGACCAATCAACCTTTGGAAAAAAGCGCTTAAGCCTTCAGAATACCTGTTCATCAGACGATTCCTGTTAATGGTCAGGTTGATAGAACTCTGCCACTTAATAGAAGGATTATTGACATTCACTGTTCTGCATTCAATTTCAAGCCCTGTATTCTGCACCAATGCATTTAAATTTCGTTGAACAGCCGAAAATCCCGTTACTGAAGGCAGTTTATAATCCAATATCTGATTGGAAGAACGATTCTGGTAATAGGCTACACCAAGCAGCAACCTGTCCTTGAAAAACCCTAAATCCAGCCCCAATTCAAATTTCCGCGTCTCTTCCCATTGCAGCTCCGGCGTAAAGATGCGGGAAGGTCTTAACCCAATAGCACCCTGGTATGCAACACCAACAGGAATTGCCTCATATAGGTCCATAAAAGAATAATCACCTACCTGGTCGTTGCCTGTAGTACCATAACTGAACCTGATCTTGCCAAAACTGAACACAGGATATAAATCTTTTAAAAGATCGGTTTTGGAAAAGATCCAGGCAGCACCGACTGCGCCAAAATTATGGAACCGGCTTGCAGGCCCGAAGCGGCTTGAACCATCCCTTCTCGCCGTAATATTCACCAGGAACTCATCATTCAAATTATAATTTAACCTACCAAATGCAGCTAAGTATTTATACTTTGTATATTTCAAACTGGAGGCTACATTGATAGCATAGGACGGGTCTTCCAATACCAGATCGCTGCTGAAATCATTGGCTGAAATGGTCCTGGCATTAATGGTACTCTGTTGTATGGTAAAACCAGCCAGACAACTTAATGTCATATTGTTCCATTGCCGTATATAATTGACCTGCGGTTCTATTTGCCAGGATGAAGAAGTGTTGTCACTAAAGCCAGAACTTCTGGGTACTGAAGGCCATGAACTTGGATCAATCAACGAATGGGGAGAAAGCACAACACTTTTTGCCTGTAAATAAGTGATCCCAAAACTCGAGCTGATCGTCAAACCGTCCAGAAGCTCATATTGCAAAGTGGCATTGTTCACTAAACTACTTGACTTGATGGAAGCCTGCCTCCTGATCATCGCAGCAGGTTGACTAAATGGCCAGGTACTCACTCCGGTTGCATTAGGCTCCCAGTTAATGCTTCCATCAGTATTATAGAGCCTGGGAGCCACAGGAGGCAACAACAAGGCCTGTTGCAAAAGATTAAACCCGCTAATCCTGTTGTCATCGACCATACAGACCCCTCTATAGCCAATTTTAAACTTATTATTTTTGGAACTGGCGTTTACATTTAATCCAAGTGTGCCCTTTCGATTGTTCATATCACCTGGAAAAACAGAAGTTTCTTTATGAAATCCTGTAGCTAATCTAAACTGGGCTAATTGATTCCCACCATACAGAGATGCCTGCACGTCCGAATATTGAGAAGCGTTTCCTAACAATTCCTTTTGCCAGTCAGTTTCCCGTGCAGTATCCCAGAGTACAAGATCATAATCTGCTTTGGGATCTGGAGTAGCACCATCATTTTTGAAAGCTTCGTTACGCATGTCCAGGTATTGGCGTCTGCTCAACAGGTCCAGCTTCTTCGAAATCCGTCCAAAACCATGCTGCGCTGTCACATCAACTGCCAGGTCTCCGGCCTTCCCCTTCTTTGTAGTAATCAACACTACTCCATTGGCGCCCCTGGATCCATAAATAGCAGTGGCATCAGCATCTTTTAGCACATCAATGGATTCAATATCTGAAGGATTTAGAAAGCTAAATGGACTACCAGGGCTTCCTCCACTGTTACCCAGCACCACGCCAATAGCAGTATTTACATTTTCACCCGGATAGGGAACTCCATCAACTATAAATAGCGGATTATTGCCCATGCGGATGCTGTTCTGCCCCCGGATCTGTACAGAAACACCGCTTCCTGGCAAACCCGTAGCCTGTACTATTTGCATACCTGGCACACGTCCCTGCAAAGCCAGTAAAGGATTATTGACAGGTTGATCTTCAATAACATCCGACTTGATAGTGGTAACATTCCCCGTATTAAAACGCTTTGAAGTAGTTCCATACGCAATAACCTGCATTTGATCCAACTGACTGACCACCATTCGTAGTTGCACCTGCATTGGCCTGGGGTCAGCAGGAATGGCTCTGGTTTCAAAACCAATAATAGAAAATACCAGCACAGCTACTTTTGGAATATTATTTAGATAAAACTCCCCGGAACTATTTGTTTGCGTACCTATAGCCGTTCCTTTTACAAGCACAGAAACCCCTGTCAAGGGATTTCCTTTTTCGTCAAGCACCTTTCCTTCCGCTACAGCGAACAGGTCCTCCAAAGTATTTAGCGGACTTTTTTTTTCAGCTCTTTTAACAACAACAACCTGTTCAACAATTTGATACACTAATGGCTGTCCTTCAAATACTAATCGCAATACTTCTTCCAGGGGCATATTATTGACCTTGATAGTGACAGGTTTGGCAGCGCTCATAGCTTCATTGGTATACCAAAAAGAATAACCTGATTGTTGTTTGATCTTTTCAATAATGAAGGAGAGAGGAGCTTCCTTTTCTGACAACGTAATTGTTTGCAGAAAATACTTATCAGCTAAGGAGCTAATTTCAGGTTCATTCACAAAAGAGGAAAATAAAGCGAAGAGGATAAACAAGACGCTCATGTTATGAACCGTCCATTTTACCCAGGCAACGAATGTCTTTTTCATGTCAAGTTCTACTTATTAGAGCAGTTATCTAATAAGGATCAGGGAATGTGGTAATGGAAATGCAGGTAATACTATCGTCAATTTCCATAAACAATCACTTTATGGTCTCTTAATGCACAATTGACACCACTTAAAGCTATTATGTTTAGTAACTTATCCAATTCTATTTTCCGAGATGCATCGCCTGTTACGAGAAGGTCAGGAATATTGCCTTTATAGATAATTTCCACGTTATACCAACGTGATATTTCATTCATGATTTCAGCAACTGGAGCCTCTCTGAATTGAAACACACCTTCCTTCCAGGCAACAGCAGCATGAGTACCGATTTCCTCAACTTTAACCTTGCCAGATGTATAGATTATAGCCTGCTGGTCTGGCTTGATAACAATTCTCTTTTCTGATAAAGATCTATTCGCAGTAGAATAAACTTCTAATGCACCAGTGATCAAAGTCGTTCTAATGACAGACTCTTCAGCATAAGCTTTGACATTAAAACTGGTTCCGAGAACCTTAACCCTTATAGCTGGCAAATCGCCCTTTTCAACTATATCAACATAGAACGGCTTATCCCTTTTGGCATCAATCTGAAAAAACACTTCACCAGTGATCTGCACACTCCTGTTATCTGCACCAAATGACGGAGGGATCTTAATAGATGAATTTGCATTCAACCAGACCTGGCTTCCATCCGACAACAAAAGTCTGTATTGACTTCCAGCTGGCGTTGAAACAGTATTAAACTCGTTCGGAACACGATCCTTATCAGGATTTAAATTTTGATATCGCACAAGTCCATTTTTCCGAAATACCTGAAAATCACTCTCAGCAGCGATCAATCCCTCACTTGTGTCACCAAGAGGTATTCTATCACCATTTGCTAATGTTAAAATGGGTACAGCCCTCAGGGATATAGTATCGCCATAGACAATAGTAGGCGATACGATTGACTTCCCATCCTTTCCAGGTAACCTATCAAAATATAACCAAAAAGCGCCAGCAAGGAGAATGAAAACAGCAGCTACCTTCAAAGCAAGAAACCAAACTTTATAAGAAAAAATAGAAGGATTCTGTCCCTCTTCCTGGCCCCTTTCTAAAGAATAATTGATCCTATTCCAAAGCCGTTCCTGCAATTCTTCCTTATGTTTTGAAAGCTGAAATAAAGAATTTGGATGAATAAGCTCTTGAAACAATGCTTCATTCTGGTCATTCTGCTGGCGCCAATTTGAAAGCTTTTCAGACTCTAATGGTAATAATTCACCATTAAAGTATTTAAGGATCAACGCTGCAATTACTGAGGAACTCGTCAACATATTACAATTCTGGCTTTAACGTTCATAATACATTTATAAAACAGAACCTTAATTGAATTGTCCCGAATCTCTCACTCGCTATCCATTTTCATTCCATCTGTTCTTCCTTTAAGCTTCGCAGGAATGCCCTTTTTCATCCATTCCGGCATTGGCTTGTCCTTCAGATAATGATCAAAGAACTGCATCATTCGTTTATGAAAATCCTCCCCATTTTTGTCCGGCATAAGGGAATGTCCCCCTTCATCATACTGCAGCATCCACACTTTTTTCCCTAAACGCCGTAGAGCTGTAAATAATTCAAGCCCTTGTGAAAAATAAACGACCCTATCATTCTTATTATTCATCATGAGTAAGGGGGTAGAAATTTTATCTGCATTGAATATGGGAGAGTTTGCTATATAATTGGCAGGAATTTCCCAGGGAGTTCCCCCCATTCGCCCCTGTTCTCTTTCTAATGAGTATTGAGGGTAACTTCCCCTTGCAGCGGAACCATACCAGCTGATCAGGTTACTATACCCTGCAGCCGAACATGCAGCAGAAAATAAATCAGTACGAGATATTATGTAATTGGTTTGATACCCCCCCCAACTGTGGCCTTGCAATCCTAACTTTTTTGTATCAACAAAGTGTTTCCCAGACAAATACTTCGCTGCTGACACAAGAGATTCATAAGCGCTTTCCCCAGGATTACCTACAACATAATGAATATCTGGGACAAACACTAGATACCCATTGCTTACAAATAGAGGTATATTTATACGAGCATCAGACGCATGTGGTGGTATATAAAGATTTAATTCATCAGAACGAATTTCGTAATAGTCAAAAATCACCGGGTACTTCTTCGAAGAATCAAAATTTTCCGGTTTATAAAGTATGCCTTCATTTAATCTTCCTGATGGGAGTTTATATCGTATTAGCTCTGTGGTTAACCAATTAAACTTTAGTTGAGGTTGCAAATCGGTTACTTTTTTATATTGAACAAAATCCTTTGTGATTTCATAATTCAACATACTTGTAGCACTCATTCTACGCAGCAAATAAGTATTGCAATCCCTAGCTCTTAGAATAGGCTCAACATACTCATTATAACTACTAAAAACAGCCCATTCACCAAAAATATAAGGCCCCATAGTAAGCTTTTCCGGTTTATCTGACGATCCTAACTTTACCCTATAAAATCCTCTATCCTTTGATTTCGTATCAACAGCCCTTAATAATATTGAAGCCCCCCTTTTTAATGATGCCTTACCCAGATCATTCTTAATGTCGGCCAAACTAAACCTTATTCCCATTTTACTACCTAAATTGCGAGTTATATTTTCTGGTTTTCTGATTTTTTTTGGGTCAACTAACCATATATCGTAGGAATCATAGATAAGAACGCAATCATCATTCATCAACCAACTTGGTATACTTGTCTTCCAGGCAACACCCTTCTCTGGATGATCATCATCCTTTATTTTCCAGTTAGTATTTATTTCTTCAGTTATATTTCTCTTAATACCCGTAAAGTACTCGTAGCAAAAATAATTGCCAGCACTTTCATCATAATAAATTAACCAATTACCATTGGGAGAAATACCCACTACATTTTGAGGGTTAATAATACCATCCTTAATAAGTATTCTCGATCCATCATACAATGAAACCAATGAAAATGAATACCTGGCAGCAGAATTCCAATTAGCCTCAAAAACGCCCTCATTTCCATAACCATGCTGAACAAGTGCATGATCCCGCAGTAACCCAACAATCTTTTCATTATCCCTTTCCAAACGAACAATACTTCCATCAACAATTCTCACTGCAGCAGCAAAAACAACTGGATATTTTAATTTGTCGAATTGAACAGACTGCAATTCGGTATCCAAATAACTCCAAACGTCCACAGCGACGCCATCTGAATTCTGCGGAGGTAACGAAGTAGGTTTAAGATTAATAATCAGTGCATCATCCTTTAGAGTAAATTCGATCCTGGAATTATCAATTTTATTATTTTCCAATAACAAATCTTTGTCTGATAAGAGTAACTTAGCATAAGGAATATTATCAGCATAATAATACAATAAGTATTTCTGGCTCTGCTCGCCTTCAACAAAAAACGCCAATTTATCCCCATTGTTACTAAATGTAAAATTTGTCGCTACGGCCCTTTTCCCTTCAAAAATATCTACAGCATTTCCAGTTAGATTATTCATCAATTTGAAGGAGCTAATGCTATCATTCTTCGCCAACTCAATTAGCAATTGCCTATTATCGTTTGAAAATTGAAAACTAAGTACATTATTGAAATACTTTTGTCTTTTGGAGAACAATTCTCTTATTACTAATTCATCCTTTCTATCTTTACTCCTGTACATAATGCACTCCTTCGCATCGATCAACCTTAACTGATACTCCAATACATCAGGAATGATTTCAGTCTCATTTTTATCAATTCTCCATATTATTATTGAGTCACGACTTGTCTTCCAAATTAATTGCTTTCCATCATCACTAAAGTCTATCTTAATCGCATTAAATATCTCTTTTTCCCATTCCTTCTTTGTACTCTTGACAAAATTTCGAACCATGCCAGGGCCAGGATCATTGATAATTGAATACAGGATATAATTGCCATCATTACTCACCTTACCATTAACCGCCACTTTCCAGTTCTTGCAATTATCAATCGTAAGATTAGGCTTATTAGCCTCGCTTTTGAATTGAGAAAAGCTAAAATGAGCAATCGTCAACCAAACTACAAACAACAATATCCGCTTCATAAGAATAAAAAGATTAATAGCAAATCAAAAGAAAGGAATAATGTAGAGGGGAATACGAAAATAAAAGAAGATTTGGGTATTATGCCTGAAAAGAGGAGACTATCCAACTAAAGACTAATTGCTACACTTTTTCTTTAGCTTATTCTGAAGGAAAGCTATTAGACACCAACATACTTAATCGCGTAATATTACCTATCTGGCCAAGTCGGTTTTCCTTGTTTCATCTTTTCAAGATTGCTTTGGAATTCAGCAGGATTATCTGCACATAATTTAATAGCAATTTCCTGCCATCCCATCGCTAACTTAACACGACCTAATTTATATAATATATTGGCATAAGTATCAATCCAATTAGACATAGGAGCCGCCAAAACAGCTTTAGCGCTCCATGATAAGGCCATTTCCAGTTCTTTTTCATTTTTGCTATTTAAGAAAATTTCCCAGGCATAATTGTTCCAGATAAAATCTTCCATCGGATGTCCGGCTGGCGGGGCAGTATATTTATCAACCAATTCAACCAAATACTTACTATACTCTGCATAGTTACGATTCCATTTGGCCCAAGCCCCTTTGGCAGAAATAATGATCCTATCTGCATATTCTCCTGAGTACTTCTTTGATATTCGTCTGTGAATAATTTCCCAGTCTGGCTCAGCATTTGTCTCTTTAGCTTTAATTTCAGCTGGAGACATAATTTCCCGATATATAAAAGCACTCACTACAGATTGAGCATAATTCTTATTATTCATTAGTTGGTTTATCCTATCAACGTTATCATAAAAATATCTAAATCCCTTATCCGCAGTTGACTGTGTAAATTGACGGGCAAATTCAATATTCTCCTTATTAATTACATTACGAATTCCCGGCAACTCCAAGTAAGCTTTAGCAACCTGCTGAGCTATGCCTGTATCACCTAATTCCATTGCTTTTGAGGCAATTTTTACCATCTCGGCGGGATCCCTTCGTCCGCTCTCAAAATGTGTAAACAATAATAAATAGTTATTTTCCGGATCGACAGCCTTGCGGGATACATCCAGGAAAGCATCTGCCTCATAAGCACCAATAACACGGTTTACTAAATTACCATCTGGCGAAAAATATAAAAAGGTCGGGAAAGCATTAACTTTAAACTGGTCCATGATATTTCTGGCATCTTCATACCATTCCTTAGTATTATTCTCATCATTTTTAGAAGTATCCATCTGGACTTTTACCGAAATAAAGCTTTTGTTAAAGAAATCACCAACTCTTTCCTGAGAGTATACATTATTCTCCATTTTTTTACAGGGGCCACACCAGGTTGTATAACAATCCACGAAAATAAACTTTCCTTCTATTTTAGCCCTGTACTTTACGGCTTGCCAATTCAGCCCCTGTACAAACCTTATTCCTCCTGTAGCATATTTTACTCCTATACTTGTTTGTGCTTGTATCAAAACACTTTCCATCAAAAAGAAAAACAATAGAACAATTCTATTTTGCATTGTTTAGAATTTATCTCAAGGAAAATAATACCACCTCGAAAACAAATTCTATAAAGAAATTGTCCCGTTACCGACAAATAATAAAATTCTTCAATAAACGGGACAAGTCTTAAGATAAAATTGTTTAAAGAATAAAACGTGAATCCTTACTCCTATTTAATATTACATAAACCATTTTGAACGAGTTACCAAAACATTAATTATGAGAAGCTTGCGATTAATTGCCCCAATTTGCTTACTTTTTTTATTAAATGCCGCTTGCAAGAAAGATAACAAACAAAGCCTGGCAACTATAAGCACAATGGCTATTTCAAATATTTCAGGAGGTGAAGCTCAGAGTGGAGGAACAGTGATAGATAATGGAGGATCTGGCATTACAAAAAAAGGAATTTGCTGGTCCATAGAGCCATCCCCAGACCTTGCTGACAGCACTGCAGAATCTGGGACCGGGAGTGCCAATTTCATAATTAATATAACCGGCCTTTCCGCTAACACTATATATTATGTTCGTGCTTTCGCAATGAATGGAAAAGGTACCGCCTATGGGAATGAATTAAGCTTTTCTACAGGAGCAGGCTTACCCACAGTGACAACATCGACTATCAGTAATATCGTCCCCTTGACAGCTGCGGGAGGAGGGAGTATCATTAACAATGGCGGGGCTGACATCACTGCACGAGGTGTTTGCTGGTCTACTTCGCCTAACCCTACAATTGCTGGATTCAAAACTGAAGACGGCAATGGTAACGGAACATTCACCAGTAGTCTGACACCACTGGCATCTGAAACAGTGTATTATATCAGGGCATATGCCACCAATAGTTATGGTACAGCCTATGGCCACGAAGTAAATTTTAAGGCAGCCGCAGCCAGCACGGTGACTGATGTAGAAGGAAATGTTTACACTTATGTTACTATCAACGGAATTAAATGGATGTCTAACAACCTTAAAACGTCAAAATATGCAAATGGAGATGCTATTACAGACGGTTCTGTAAATAATTTCGATTGGTTAACTAATACAAGCGGTGCATACGCCTATCCAGGTGGAGAGATAACAAATAATGGCTTCTATGGCAAATATTATAATATAAAAGCAGTAAGAGATGCACGGGGGATATGCCCAACAGGATGGCATATTCCCACTGATGATGATTGGAAGTCAATGGAACTATCTCAGGGCATGCCACAGGATGAAATTAATCTTAGAGGCCACCGAGGTACAATTGCCGCTAAATTAAAAGAAGGAGGCTTTTCGGGTCTTAACCTTGTAAATGCTGGATATTTATTCTTAGGTGGCAGCATAGGATCTTATGTGGGACTCAACGTGATAGGTGAATATTGGACTTCTACAGACTTAGATGCATATAATTATTTCCGGGCAATTAATATTCCTAATGGATCCCCAGATGCTATATATAGAAGCTACAGTTTTAATCCCCAATCAGTTCGATGTATTCAGAAATAAAACACCGAACATATTTAAATTAGGGTATGTGAATTAAATTTCACATACCCTATTACACTATTTATTTAAGCAAAGTACATTAGATTATTGAGAACCCAGTATTCATTGCACTATTCCCCAGTTGCGCTTAGCCTAAAGGCAGTTATGGAAGGTGTAGTAGTATGAGCAGCTAACTGACAACTGCCTCCAAATGGAATATAGTAGGGCACATCAGTTCCTGGGCATGGATCCACACCAGTAGCTCCAAAACCATCCCCATTGTAGGTAAAATCCACTTTAGTAGCAGTAGTACAAGTTGGTGTGCCAGAAGGAGCACAGAACACTTGTCCCAAACCAAACCTATAACTGGATTCAAATGCCAATGCAGTACCAACAATTGCTACAACTGAAAATGCGGATATCATAATCTTTATCCTTTTCATAGTAAAGGTGCTTTTTAAAATCAAAAAGCAAAAACTTTAGTTTAATTGCCTACTCTATTAGGTTTTCGGCATCCCCTTTTTGAGAACCCTATGCATAGTTATTTCCATTAAATAATAAAATTATCTATTGAATTGGTTCATATCATATGTTGTATTACCGCTCAGTAGAAGATACTCTAAATGCATCATAAGGAGTAGGGACATTGATTGCAGTGCAACAACAGCTACAAGGTAAATAATAAGGTTCATCATTTAAAGGACATGGATCAACACCTAGTGAACCAAAATTATCACCCACAAAAACAAAGTCAACTCTGGTTGCATTGCTGCAGATTGGCGAGCTTGCAGTAGTACAAAAAACACTTCCCGCTCCCCAAGGCTTATTTGCCTGCAACGTAAAAGCACCTCCCACAATAGCCAAGACCACCAACAAAGTCGGCACAATTCTACTATATCTCATGACGTTAAGTTTTAAGGTTGGAGAAATTCAACCCTTCAAAATTATTCCAACAAATGTGGCCAATCAGGACTATTTCAACTATACGGCACAACACAGCCTAATGGAATATCAAAGCACTTTTTCCATAAAAGACGAAAAAGAAGTGGGGGGGAGAATATTAAAGGCGGAATTCGAAAAAGCAGAAAGGCAACTTGAAATAATTCACCATCAAAATAGCAACCGGATTCAATCTCACCAGCCATAACAATTCAGCCACGCAATCCAAACAACAAATAGCGATCTAACACCCAGCAGAATATACACAAATACCAAAGACGCCAGCATCAGTGCATCCTTATTAAAAATATCCAACTTTATTTTTTTCAACGCCAGCACCTTTATATTCCTGACAGTTTTATCAGTAATATTCATCATCGCTGCTATTTCACCATTTGAGTACCCTTCGAAGTAACTCAGCAGGACCACCTGCTTAGATTTAGCCGACAAAGCATCTATCGCCCGGCGGACACGCGTAACAACCTCCGATTCTATCTCTGCATTGACCTGGGCGACACTATTCATCTTACGCAGCAGTTCCTTTTCACGAACGCTCCTTCGCTTATACATATCCAGGTGATTGAAGGCAGCGTTCCGGGCAGCAATATGAAGAAAGGCCTCTAAGTTCGCCTTGCTCTCAAAATTTTTATTCATTTTCCAAAGCTTCACAAACAGCTCTGCAACAATATCCTCAGCCACCATCGTATCATTGACATAAGACTTCGTAAAACAATACATCCGATAAAAGTAAATATTGTACAGCTCCTTAAAAGCAGTCTCACTTCCCTCACGGAATTGCGCAAGTAATTCGTCAACAGACAAAGCCATGAAAAATCCCCCGTTTAAAGGTTTAATGAATGAATAGGAGTATCTGGTCCGGATTAAATGACCGGGGGCGAATGGATAATTAGAAATAGGAGATTAGTACGCCACAGGAAAGGCATTCCTTTTCTGCAGGTATGGCAGCAAGATGAGTAGTTCAATGTGTATACCAGGGTAACCCCTCAGTGGCAGGAATCAGGCAGGCAATAAAAAGAATACGATCAACAGTTTTAACCAATCAGCTTAACCTAAAAATCACAAATCGTATCAAAGCAAAAACCTATCTTACACTTAAATACCCGATTTGATTCAGGATAATTTCATTCCGTAAGATAGGTTGACCTTAGAAAAACCAAGTTACTTGTTACCTGCACTACTGTAACATGATTCCAATCAAGCAATATTTAAATTTTCTCCCTCCCTGGTAACCCTTTCTCCGCCTCATCTCCTTGCTCCCCCCGAATTTTGCCCCTTCTTTAAACACATACCCATGTCCCATCATTTCCATACCCGCCTGCTGGCGATCCCAGCTTTTATACTCCTTTTGTTCGTTACGGCCTGCAGCAAAGATTCCGGCGATAATGATCCCGAACCCGAAGAGCCACCGAAAGTAGTGGTCACCGGTGTGTACAGTCTCACAGATGTGGCAGCTGACACCGTAGCCAATTCAGGCTCCCAGGCCAAGCCTATGTACTTTAGCCTGGAAGATAACCGCGTGGTTTCGGAAAATCTCAAGCAGACCGATAAATGGGATATCGCTTTTACTGGCACTTATAACAGTAATATCGCTATCAATAATGGCAGCATTGTGGCCAGCCCCGGATATGGCGGCCCCGGTAAAGGTGCTATCTATATGGAGAAGTTCAGCGATATCGACGATCAGTATTACGACTCGCCCAATAAACCTATCAAGTCCATCCCTGGCAAAGCGCTGTTCAACGAAGCGTTCACCAGGGTGAAGGCTGGCCCCGCAGCGGCCGACTTCAAGAAGATCGCGCTGATAGGGCTGGACTATTTCAGCGGCAGTGAAGACGGCTGGGCCTATTATGACTTCTATGGCCAGCTGTTCCCTGGTAGCGATGCCAGCCTGGTAGCGCATGTATCCTATACCCTGCCCCGCCCTATTATTGTAAAGACAGCCAAAGGCAACTATGCCAAGATCGTGGTATACAGCGTATATAAAGGCGCTCCAGCAGTGCCTTCCCGCAACTACAAGCCTGGCTATGTGACCTTTAAGTATGCCATCCAGAAAGACGGCACAGCCAACCTGGACATCTCAGAATAAAAGCCCCCCTTTTCCCCATTTAGTCCCAATTCGCCACAACCCGCCCCGATTGGCAACACAAAGCATTGTACCTTGTTAATGCACGCTGCAAAGCCCTCAACGTTCCCCACGAACCAACCGGAGCCGCCAGCGGCAAAGACAATAATTTTTCATTGAGATCGGAAAAGGGTAAGCTCACCCCCGGTTAGCTTACCCTTTTTCCTATGTACAACAAAAAGAACAATTGATTATAATTCCGCCGGGCTTTTAGGCGCAGGCACCACGTTCTTGATAGGCTTGGTGCTCTTCAGGTAGGCAAAGATGGCCCGCAGGTCCTCGTCCGACATGCCCCCGTAGTTCTGCCACGGCATAGGCGGTAACAGGGGGCGACCGCCCTCCAATCCCTTGAATTTACCCTTCCGCATGGCGGTAAAGAACTGTTTCTCCGACCAGGTCCCAATTCCCGTGGTGTCCGAGGTCAGATTGGCCGCAAAGCTCACCCCCCAGGGTCCCACCACAGCCGTAGTCATATGGTTGAACAACACCCAGGAACCAAGAGCTTTCTTGTCAATAGCCCCCAGCGGCATATCCGCCGGATGACCACTCAGCGCCCTGCCCGTATCGGGCGCAGGACCCATGGGCGTCATGACCTTGGGAGAATGACAGTCGCCACAGCCGATCACCGTCACCAGGTACTGGCCACGGGCTATCGGACTCTCTGTTACTGTATCGGAAGACTGAAGGGATGCAGGTTGGGCCGGGGCCGAACTGCCACAGGCTGAAATAACATAACCAGCCAATATTATGGCCGCTATGATCACGGGAACTTTGCGTTTCATGTCAATTATCGATTTAAGTGACACAAAACTACAGCGCCCCACTCCCCCGGAATTGTACAAATGCGACCAATATGCCGGCCTCTGCCGGTCGCCTGGAAGGGTGGCCGGCAGTTTTATTGAACAGTAAGGTCACCGGTATTTTTTCCATGTATCAACAACAATCGCAGGACCATATTTGCATCACCAAACGCGCCAACACCAATTCCGGCAACAACAGCCTCAGCTGCCAGATCCCAACGCCGGGGCGCTTTCCCGCCAAAATCAACGATGTAGAAAAACATTGTTTAATGATTGGTTGTGAAACTCAACTAATTTTAGCCCAGGCATGCCCGATACCTGATAATTATCAGTAAAAAATCCCATTTTTCCCACTTAAAGTATTCTTTTATTCCACTAATTCAGTGGAAATTTGGATCATTAATTCACGGCGCTATGTGCAGGCAGATCATACCGGTCTACGACATTAGTAAGCTCAGCCCCTCCGCCGGCCCTCAGGGTGAATTCCTGATAGAAAGGCTGGCCGGATACCTGGAGAGACATTACGAACACCTGCACTTCCCGCACAGGCACACCTACTATCAGCTGGTGTTGTTTACAAGGGGAAACGGCCATCATACCATCGACTTCAGCAATTTCGATGTGTCGCCGTTTCAGTTGTACTGTATGATCCCCGGACAGGTGCATAGCTGGCATTTTTCCGATGATACAGACGGATTCATCATCAATTTCTCGGATACTTTTTTCCGGTCTTTGCTCCTGAACCCTCACTACCTGGAAAGATTTCCTTTCTTCAGCGGCGTAGCCGAAGACGGTATCTGCCAGGTGCCCCCTGCCCTGTACGAAGAGCTGGTTGACCTGCTGGGAAAAATGATGCAGTTAGCTTGCAGCAAAAGAGACAGTGATGAAGACCTGCTGCGCCTGCTGTTATTACAGTTCTTTATAAGAGTGAAACAGTCCTGCACCAATGTAGCTGTGGTGGGCAGAAGCCTGCCCGCACAAAAGACCCTGCTGCTGCGGAATTTCAGGCGATTGATAGACGCTCATTTCCGTACCACACGGCTGCCTAAGGAATATGCAGACCTGCTGTACGTAACACCCAATCACCTGAACGCGCTCTGCCACGACCTCCTGAATAAAACAGCCGGCGAGCTGATCCGGGATCGTGTACTGCTGGAAGCCAAGCGACTGCTCACCAACGCCAAGATGAGTGTTACGGAAATTGCCTACGAACTCAATTTCCAGGACAACTCTTATTTTAACCGGTTCTTTAAAAAGTATACGGGTAGCACACCTGATGATTTCAGGAAACAATTCCCGTTCAAAAAATAATTGAGTATGGAGCTATCCGCTGACCGTTTGTTGCAAGAATCCTCTGCGGATACTCCGTACTCAACCGGACTATAAAGAAGCTGGAAGCTCAACCCAGCCGGGTAATTAGGAAGCCCTGCCCTTGTAAAGGCAGGGCTTTCCTTTTGTTGACATTTATCTATGCCGCACCAATTTTGTTCAACCATCAAAACTCTTTATCCCGAATTCATAAATCATTTCCATCCTGCTGACGTATCTTGTTATCCTCTCACACACGTCTGTCGAATTTACCCCTTCTACTTTTTTCTCCCTTATCGGAAACAGTTCACCATACCCGGCGCACAGGTCGCAAGGGCCGCCTGTGTCTACATGCAACCTTAAACTTTCCCATATGCAAACATTTGTCCCCGGTCTGCTGGCCGTATTACTGGGGGCGGGCACTGCTTTGCTCCAGCCCGTCCATTCAACTGCACACAGGGCCTGCACAGACAGCCCCCTGATCTGGTATACCGTAAAATCCGGTAGCGGCGTTTATGGCTTTATTGAAGGAAATGATATCGGCTCCACCGGTCTCTTTAACCTCAACCTCAACCTGTACTCCGATCTGACGCCTTCCGTTCCACCGGGAGGCGCCCCTATGGCCATGGCCAATGGCGTTCTGGACGCCGATGATTTTTCTGATTTCGGCTCTTTTAACCGGATCCGCTCATCCGCAGACGAGGCCGCACTCAACTGCCCCATATCCGGCGCATATGCCTGTTCGGTAGCATTCAAAGTACCCGTATCCTATGCCACCGATTTTGAACTGGTATCCGGTTATGTCCACCCTAAGCCCACAGCCGATATCGCCTGTATCATTTACCGGAACACAGCTCCCTGATCAGCGCGGCGTCTGCGGCAACTCAGGATGGAAGGCCATCACTTCCGCCGGCAACAGGTAGGTGAAACGCGGATCTCCGGGCAGCAACAGGTATTGCCTGCCCGCCAGCCAGCGCTCTATGCGGATGCCGGCGCCACCGGCATTGAGCCGGCGCAGGTCTGTCCAGCGGGTACCCCGCTGCACCAGTTCTTTCCGGCGCTCCTGTAATACCAGCGCCAGCGCCTCCCCTGCCGTACCTGCCGTCAGCGGCTGGAAGCTGCCGTCTTTTTTCCAGCGCTTTTCCAGCAGCCGGTTCAGGTCGTCCATAGCAGCGGACAGCTGCTGGGTGCGGGCATTGGCCTCAGCACGGATCAGCAGTACTTCATCCACGGCAATGCCGCTGAAGTACCAGTCGCTCCCATCATAGCTGCCCCTGAAATAGGGCTCGCCGGCAGGGCCTTTGGTGAAGAACAGTTCCCGGCGCAGGTCGCCCGGTGCATAGGAGCTATATAGGTTGCTGTCGATCCGGGCCATGGACATGCTGATGGTAAAAGCAGGATTGCCCAGGGTCATACTGTGGAAGATGGTCTCTGGATTGGTCCGCGGAATGGGATAAGGCAGGCTGCCGTCCAGCGTTGAAAAATCCATCAGGCTGGATTGCAAACGCAGGCAGGAATCCGCGTAATTACGCGCCCCCTCATAATCCTGCAATAGCAGGCAGGTCTTGGCCAGCAGCGCATACCCTGCCGGCCGGCAGGGCCTGGTCTTGTAAGGGGAAGCGGATTGCAGGGGCAGCAAAGGAATAGCCGCACGCGCATCAGCCAGGATCCGGTGGTAGGTCTGTATCACGGTGCTGCGCTGGATGGATTCATTGATATCCGGCTCCAGGCGCAGGACGATGCCCAGGTCGGCGCCGGCGGTGGCCGGCACATAGGGCTGGCCATATACCTGCGCCAGCTGGTAAAAATAGCGGGCCCGGTAGAAAAGGGCGCTGCCTTTTACCTGGTCGTGGGCCGCCTGGTTAGCCGCCGTCCGCTCAATTTTTTCTATCCCATCCAGCACCACATTGGCATAGAAGACCGCCTGGTATACCACATTCCAGTTGGCGTCAGCGCCGGTGGCGGCCAACTGGTCGTTGAAACTATAGAGATACCGGAAATAAGGATCATGGATGGTTGCCGCTTCTAAAATATCAGAAGGGAACCAGCTGTCGTCACTGCCTGCAATGAGCAGACAGGGATCCACACCGCGGGAGCGGCCCACACTGCCATTCATGATATAGTCATTGTCCAGGATGGCCTGGAACTGTTCAATGGTATTGGGTTCCGCCAGCCGCTGGTCCGGTTTCTCCGACAAAAAGCCGGAACGCCTGCAGCCCATACTGAGCCCGCCACAACAGATGATCAGCAACAATAATCGCATAGGCCTGCTTGTTAATGAACAATAGAGATACCGATTGAGAACGATTTGCCCGGCACCGGCTGATCCACATAATAGGGATCGATGCCTTCTTTATTGGATCGCCATAAAATTGTATTCAGGTTGACATAGGCAAAGACCGTCAGCTGGCGCCACCATTGCTTTCCGGCAGGCTGCTCCGGCTGGTACGAGAGGCGCAGGTCTTCCAGTCGCAGGTGATCAGCCCGGGTCACCAGCGCCGCCGATGCCGCATAGAAATTGTCGCGGTTGGACAGGTCATTGGGATACCGCAATGACGGCACATTGGTGGTCCGCTCATCGCCGGGCTGCTGCCAGCGCCGGGCATAATCCCCGTGCCCCGTCCAGGTATTGAGCAGGGCCGTATAGTTCACTGAGCTGCGCCGGAAATAATAGCTGCCCTTGTAGCTGATGTTGACGGAGAGCGACAGCTGCCGCCAGCTCCACTCATTGCGCAGCGCCCCAAACTTCTCCGGCTGTAAAGCCCCATGGAACTGCATGCTGTCGGGCCGGGTATTGTTGAGGATAGCATCATAGTCCTTCGATAGCTCCTTCCCAGTATACCCCCTCGGATCACCCGTAGCAGGATCCAGCCCGCCCCAGTAATAACTGAACAACGCATAGACCGGTTTGCCTACTACCGGGTTGATGCCACCCAGGTAATCGGCCCCGCGATTAGAAAGCGGCAGCAGGTAGTTGGTCACTTTATTGCGGGTAGTGCTGAACAAAACAGTGGTGTTCCATTTGAAGGCGCCGGTCAGATTCCGCGTTTGCAGCAACAGGTCCATTCCATAACCACGCATGCTGGCCACATTGGCCGATAGCACGGTACCCACGCCCAGCGTGGGATCTGCGCGGGTGCCTCCCAGCAGGTCCCGCGCTTCCTTGCGGTAGAACTCCAGGGAGCCGCTGACCCTCTGCCCCGCACTGGCCAGGTCCACCCCGATATTCAGCTGCCGCACCTGCTCCCAGCGTAACCTGGCATTGGGCGGATTGAGGATGGTGGCCATTTCAAAGCCGGTATTGCCGGAGCGGCCCGCCGCAATAGTGGTGACGCCGGTGGTCTCCCGTGTGATATTGCCACTGTACCCATAGGTGGCGCGCAACCGAAAACCGGGCAGCCAGGAGAGCCGGTAGAATTTTTCCTGGTCCAGCTGCCAGCTGCCGCCAACCGACCAGAGCGGGAGGCCACGCATTTTGTTGGTCTGCGCCCCAAACAGGTTGGCCGCATCATGACGGCCACTCACAGAAAAAGTATAACGCTTGCGCCAGGTATAGGCGGCATTGGCAAAGAACGACAGGAACCTGTCCCGCTTTTCATCAATATTCTCCACATTGGGTATCCTGGATTTCAGGATACCCGTATTGTATATGTTCAGAGTAGAATAGCGTGGGAACTCAGTAGTATAATCCATCAGCGGGGAAGCCAGGCTACCACTACGGTTGTACCCATATACGCGGTCGCTGCTGGCTTTGCGCAGCAGGTCCCTGATCTCCCAGCCAGCCAGCGCCGTGAGCTGGTGCTGCTCACCCAGGGAGGGTTTGAAGTTGAGCTGTACGCGGGCCTGTTGCGACAGGGTCTCTCCATGCTGCCGGTCCATAATACCACCCCTCGGAATGGGATACCATACACTGCCATCGGGATTCACCTGCGTAAAATCATTGATGAGGTTGCGTGCCCAGTAGGATTGCATGGTATACAGCACGTCATTGTCCAGCACCTGGTTCTGGAACTGGTACCGCAACTCCGTATGCAGGCCGGGCAGCAGGCGATAACGCAAAGTGGTATTGATCATAAAATCCCGCATGCGGCTCCTGCCCTCCACGGTAGGAATATCATCCAGGGGAATATAGGTCCAGTTCAGCAGCTGGCCGCCGCCGGCTGTATCAACGTACGCCTGGCGCAACCCCTGCACCAGCGGCAGCCCCTGCCCTGCTTCATTGACCAGGTCAGCATAGGGATAAATGCCTTTGGCACTGCCGATGCCCAGCCCGGGGTTATTGGCTGTTTTGCCCAGGCCATAGGTATAATGCAGACCGGCTTCCACCTGGAACCGGCTGCTTACTTTAAAAGTGTTCTGGCTGCGCAGGGTGATCCTGTCCGAGATAAAATCGCCTACGGTGGTGGGCCTGTTCCGGTCCCAGCCGGCCGAGAGATAATAGTTCAGGCTGGGGCCGCCACCGCTCACATTCAGGGCGTATTGCTGCAGCAGGCCGGGCTGGTAAAAATAACGGTCCAGGTCGTCCCGGGTATCCAGCCGCTTCATAGCCTCCACAGCTGAATCCGCCTGCGCCGCGGACACACTGCCTTTGCGTTTGGCCAGCAGCCATTCCACCACCGGCGTAAAAGGCGGATGCCCCATGCTGTATATATTGCGCTGTTCATCCAGATCGTAAGCGCCGCGATCAAATAAGAATTTTTCCAGCTCAATATAATCCGCAGCCGGAATGATAGAACGATGATACAGATCGGGTTTGCCGGTAACGGTAAAAGTGCTGTTGAACCCGATCTTCGGTTGCTGGGCCTGCTGCCCCTTCCTGGTGCTGATCACAATAACGCCATTGCCGGCACGCGCCCCCCAGATAGAGGCGGCCGCTGCATCCCGCAGCACTGTTATATTGTCTACGTCAGCAGGATTTATATTATTGAGGTCTCCGTCATAAGGAAAATTATCCACTACCACCAGCGGCGCCGCATCGCCATGAATAGTGCTGCGGCCCCTGATCAGTAAGGCATCCGGGGCGCCGTGGTTGAAGAGCAGTCCCGGGGCCAGGTGTTCTATCCGGTCCAGGATGGTGGGACCGGGCCGGCGGTTCACCAGCGAAGCGCCGGCCAGGAAATAAGCACCGGTTGTTTTTTCAGGCGTCAGTTTTTCATAGCCGGTGGAAAGGATGGTGACTTCTTCCATGGGCTGCGGGCTTTGCGTCAGGCGGATGGTCTGTCGCCCGCTGGCCGCCACCCGCACGCGCCTGGTCTCATAACCCACGGTGCTGACCAGCAGCAGGCCATTAGCAGAAATATGGCGCAGGACAAAACGACCCAGCCCGTCAGTGGCCACCGCCCGCGTACTGCCCCAGAGCGCTACGGTGGCGCCGGCAATCGGCTGGCCATCGGCGTCCAGCACTTCACCATTCAGCTGCGCCAGAATGGCCGGCGTATCGGGAGCAGTAACGGGTGCTGCCGGAGGCGCTAATCTTTTTTCCTGGATCACGATATACTGATCATCCACTACCCGGTAGGTCAGCGGCTGGTTGCGGAACAGGGTGTCCAGCACCCGCTGCAAAGTCCATTGTTTTACCTGCAGGGTTACCCGCTGTGTATTGGTCAGCTGCTCATGGGCAAATATGAAGACCATCCCCGTCTGGCGGTGAATGGCGTCAAAAGCGGTTTTCAAGGGCGCCCGCTGCAGGGATAGGGTCAGCCGTCCATTACCGGTTTGCGCCGGCAAGGGGCAGGCGCCCAGCATCAACATCAGCAGGAGCAACCATTTCATGTTTATAATTTTTTAAGAAGCGGGTTTCATCACGGTAACGGTCCTGCCTTCCAGGGAGAACTGCACCAGCCGGGTCAGTTCCAGCATCTGCAACAGTTTGGACAGGGGAACAGATCGGGAGATATAGGCTTCAAACCGGTAAGGAATGCTATCCTGGTATATTACTTCCACATCATAATGCCGCTGGATCTCCCACATCATTTCTTCCATATTGGCTTTCCGGAAAACAAACTGCCCTTTGCGCCAGCCACTGACCATTTCCATATCCACACTGTCGGCCATCACAAAGCCATCCGGCTGGCTCAGCACCTGCTGACCCGCTTTTAATGCCTGGGTAGCGCCTCTACGCGATACCGATAAAGCGCCTTCCAGCAGGGTGGTCAGCACCCGCCCGTTTTTCGGTTGCTGGTAAATGTTGAACCTGGTCCCGGCAGCCCGCACTTCGGCGCCGCCGACTTCAACAATAAAGGACGAACCAGGGGCCGGCTGCACTTCCACATACACTTCTCCGGTTACCTGCACCCTGCGTTCCAGGCTTTTGAACTGTACAGGAAAACGGATGGAAGAAGCATTGTTCAACCAGACGGCCGTGCCATCAGGCAGCAGCAGCCGGTAATGTGCGCCTCGTGGCGTACTGATGGTATTGAACAGGCTGTCGCCTGCCGCAGTAGCGCCCGCCTCGTATTCCAGCCTGCCCTGTACATTCCGCACCAGGGTATTGCCTTCCCGGCCCAGGATACCTTCCTGCTCCCGGCTGACAGTCATTTCCCGGCCATCGGATAATTGCAGCAGGGCCTGCTGCCGGTTCAGGGGATCTATCTCATTCTGGTAACGATTGGCCACTGGCGGCAATCCTGTTTCCGCCGGCCTGTTGATCCACCAGACACCGGCCACTATGATGACGGCTGCCGCTGCAGCCAGCCACCAGGTCCGCAGGGTGACCAGCCTGGTCTTCGCTTTTTCCACGCGCTCCTTCTCCCGCCGGTGCTGCAGCCGCCGCCATTCAGCGGGGGTGTCCACCGATTCAAACCGCTGCAGCTCATCCAGCAGAAAAGCCGGCGTGAAGCGCTCCGCAAAAAGCCTGTTCTGCGCAGAAGCGCTGACCCACCGGTCCAGCTCCTGCTGCTCTTCCCCTGTCAGTTCTCCTTTCAGGCTTTTTACAATCAGCGCCACGATCCTGTCTTCCAGATCCCGGTTATTCATGTGTTATTTTGAATGGTTGTTCAGGTTATTCAACAGATCAGGCAACACCAGGCCAGCGGTACCGTCAGGTCCACCGTCCGTTTCCAGATCGCTTTCCTGAGCTGGCGCGCCGCTATGGCCATCTGGTTCCGGACCGTTTTATCAGATATGCCCATCTGGGCCGCTACCTCCCGCGATTTCAGGTGTTTAATGGCTTTTAAAAAAAACACCCGCCGCGATTGCGGCGGCAGGTTCTCTATCTCCGCATACACCTGCTGCAACACTTCAGCGCTCATCCGCTCAAAATCCAGTGCAGTAGAGCTTTCCAGCTGGTCCGACAAATACGCCGCTTCCGCTACCACACGGGTATGCGTCTGTTCATATTTGAGGTAATTGAGACAGGCATTGCGGGTAGCGATATAGAGGAAGGCCCTGATATGGTTCATATCCGGGAAATGACCGGCACGGTTAAAGAGTTTCATGAATACATCCATAACAATGTCCTCTGCTTCCCGCTGGTTGCTGACCATAGAGGAAGCAAAATAGACAAGCCGTTTATGGAAGCCATGATAGAGGACTTCAAAAGCGCTTTCCTCGCCTTTGTTGAAGCCGGCTACCAGGTCCTGGTCATTCTGGTAATGCGCGCTGTTCATGAAGTAACGAGCCTTTTGTTTACAATGGGTTTGCTTACCAGGCCCGTTCAAGTGAGGATCGGTATTGAGTGGTCTGGATAAGGGTCAGGGATATGGGGCTTTAAACAAAAATGCCTGTTGCAATGAGTGGCGTTTGCATTATGAATGTACTCGTTTTTGGCCTGTTTTGCAACCTACGGCGCATAAAAAAAGGCCCGCCGGGCCGGGGTTTCCGGGCCCCAGGCCATTGTATTCTAAATCAACTTAATGAACAGTTGAAATTGTTTTAATCTATTTTCGCCGGGTCATTGATGGATCTTCCAGACAAAGCGGTCATTCAGTTTATAGAACTCAATGAAGCCACCATAAGGGTTGAGCGCTATCTTATTGGTTTCCTTTTGCAGGTTGCGGTCCTGCTCGTGATCGCCGTAGGTAAAATTCATTTTATCATCGCTGAAGGTCTTGAAATGGATGTAGTGATAAGGGATACCACTCATTACTTCGTAATACTTTTTCCCCTTGCCCATAAAGTCTTCCCTGGATACCGGCCAGCGGGAGAACTCCAGCCGGAAGTCCACAATGCGCTCACAGAGCAGCATGCTCGGTTTTTCCCGGCGTACGCTGTTCTTATTACGGGGCGCAATAGTGAACTGATTACAGCCCAGCAGCAACAGCGCCAGGCAAAGGGGTATCAGGGTTCTCATGCCCAATGTTAGGGAAAAAACGGATCCCGGGACCAGGAGAAAACCGGGACGGCAGGAAACAGCACCGAAAGAACAAATACAGCAGCCGGACCGGCAATAAAGCCTGTCGGATCCTGGCAGTCAGTCCTTCACATGACAACTGTCCAGGCAAAGCATATAGGAAAATACAATTGGGGACGAACCAGGAACAGCCTGCTTAATATCCCGCCTACTACAAGCTCACGCCCCGCTTCCACGGGATAAAGTCATCCTGGTTCAGCAGCACGGCTTTAGGTGTTACTTCGCCGCTGGCAGCCCTGATGCAATATTCCAGGATATCTTCCCCCATCTCTTCAATGGTCTTTTCCCCTTCCACCACAGGACCGCAATCAATATCAATGATATCGCGCATGCGCCGGGCCAGCTGGCTATTGGTAGCCACTTTGATGGTAGGACATACAGGATTACCGGTGGGCGTTCCCAGGCCGGTAGTGAACAGGATCAGGGTGGCGCCGCTGGCGGCCTTGCCGGTAGTGGCTTCCACATCATTGCCAGGCGTGCAGACCAGGTTCAGTCCCTTGCGGGTGGCGGGCTCGGTATAGTCCAGCACATCGGTCACAGGCGAGGTGCCGCCTTTTTTGGCAGCGCCCGCACTCTTGATGGCGTCGGTGATCAGCCCGTCCTTGATATTTCCGGGCGAGGGGTTCATATGAAAACCGGAACCGGCATTGATGGCCTGCTGACTGTAAGCGCCCATCAGCCGGATGAATTTTTCAGCGCTCTCTTTATCCACGGTGCGGTCTATCAGCTCCTGCTCCACCCCGCAGAGTTCGGGGAACTCGGCCAGCAGTACGGTGCCACCCAGGGCCACTACCAGGTCTGCGCAATAGCCCACTGCCGGGTTGGCCGAGATGCCGCTGAAACCATCACTGCCGCCACATTTCACGCCAATGCAGAGTTTGTCCAGCCCGGCAGGTTGCCGTTCCAGCTGGTTGATCCGGATCAGCCCTTCAAATGTTTTACGGATGGCTTCGGCTATCAGCTGCTCTTCGCTCTGCGACTGCTGCTGTTCAAAAATATAGAGGGGTTTATCAAAATGCGGGTTCTGCTGCTTCAGGTCGGCCAGGAAATCATTGACCTGCAGGTTCTGGCAACCGAGGCTCAGGACCGTGATGCCGCCCACATTGGGATGATTGGCATAGGCCGCCAGCAGTTTGCCCAGCACGGCTGCATCCTGGCGGATACCGCCACAGCCGCCCTGGTGGTTGAGGAACTTGATGCCATCCACATGCTTAAATGGTCGGAAGGATTGACCGTCCGCCACCGGCGAAAGGTCTACCTGCTCAATATCCCCACCCTTTTTATAAGCTTCCAGCAACTGGTGCGTATAGTTCTTGTACTTGGCCGTTACCGCATAGCCCAGCTCGTTATGCATCGCTTCCCGGATCACATCCAGGTTCCGGTTCTCACAAAAGACAGTAGGGATAAATAACCAGTAGTTGGCCGTTCCTACGCGACCATCAGCCCGGTGATACCCCATGAACTCCCGTCCGGCAAACCTGCTCACATCCGGCGCCTGCCAGTGATAGTCCGCCGCCCGGTAGGCATAAGGCTGGGCGGCATGTTTGATATTCTCCGTACTCATGCGCTGGCCCGTACGGATCGGATGCTGGGCCCTGCCCACCAGTACGCCGTACATGATCACCGCATCACTGGTGGCCAGGTCTGTAGTAAAGAATTTATGCTTGGCAGGAATAGGTTCGTCCAAAATGTATTCCTTTCCTTCAAAAGAGATGGATTCACCTGCCGCCAGGTTGCTGAGGGCTACCAGTACATTGTCCTTCGGGTGCACTTTCAAAACTTTACGCTTCATGGTTCGCTGCTTTATTCCGGTTCTGCTGAAAATTTCTGATAGTTGTTTTGATGCCTTTTTGTAAAAATGATTCCAGGTATACTGTTACGGCCGCCGCAAAGCCCGGCAGGGCTTTCAGGTTGGCGCCCCATAGTTTTTCATCGCCGGTAACAGTGGCCACAATACTGTTGAGGCTATCGCTCTGCCAGAGTTCATGGAACCAGGCCGTATGATCATCCTGCACCAGGTATACCTGTCCTTCCACCTCGCCATAGTAGCGACCGCTTTCACCCGGACTGCATTTCATGAACAGCAGGTAGGCCGCAAAGCCCATGGCCATCAGCTCCGGCACATCCTGCCGGCGGCGATAATGATCCAGGAGCAGCGGTACATTACGCTGCCGCATCTTATGCGTATAGTGCAGGCTGATCTGCAACCAGCTATGATCCAGGTAAGGGTTGCTGAACCGCTCGGTGACCGTGGCTATAAAAGCCCGGGCGGTCTCCACGGGGATATCTCCGTCAGCAAAATATGTAACAATCTCGCCGTCCAAAAGTTGGCGGATATAACTGCCCAGGACAGGATCTTCCATGGCTTCCCGCACGGTCTCAATACCGGCCAGGAAGGCCGTGCCACAGCTGAAAGTATGGGTGGCGTTGAGCAGCCGCAGTTTCAGCTCGCGGTAAGCGCTGATATCATCCGTCACAATCACGCCCGGATCAGCGCCGGCAAAGGAAAGGGCTTCCCGGGCGGCGGCAGAGCGGGCCTCTATGGCCCAGAGGCCGTAGGTCTCACTCATGAACAGCAGATCGTCCCGGTAACCCAGCTTCTCTTCTGTCTGCCGATGCTTTGTACCCGGCAAACGGCCCGGCACGATCCGGTCCACCAGTGAATTACAGAAATGATTGGCAGTTTCCAGCCAGTCTATAAAAGCATAATTGAAATTATTAAGGTGCGCCAACTCCATGACAACGGCCTGCAGCTTGCTGCCATTGTCCGTGATCAGTTCGGCCGGCACTATCACCATGCCCTTGCGGGGATCGCCCTTGAAATGTTTGAAGCGGCGGTACAGGAAGGCAAGCAGCTTACCGGGAAAAGATACCGGCGGCCGGCCGTAGATATTGTCGTCCGGGATCAGCACAATCCCCGTTTCAGTAGTATTGGAGATGATGACCTGCATGGATGGATTGGCGGCGCAGGCCAGCACGTCATTCCATTGCGTCCGGGCGGAAAGCACGCGGCTCACGGCGCCGTTCACAATGTACTCTTCCACCAGCTGTCCATCCCGGTGACCTTTCAGGCACTGGGTATACAACCCCTCCTGCTCCCGGAAAGGCTCGGTGCCCGTTTGCTGGGTACTCTGCACCATCACTATCCTGCCATTGAACAGTCCCTGCTTGTTAGCCTTGTCGATATAATAATCAGGCAGGCCCCGCAGCAATACGCCACTGCCAAACTGGAGCACCCGCTCCGGTAAGGTCAGCTGCAGGTCGGTGGGGACCGATAGTTGTCGCTCCCTCAGCTGCGGTAAGATTTTCTTCGATAACAACATACTGTCTGTTTTCTGTTATTCGGCCGGTTGCCACCGGTTCCCGAACACCCATTGCACATTGATTGCGGCGGCCTGCTCACTGGTCAGGTTGTCCTTGAACCAGGCATAGTCGCCCGCCGGCCGGTGGCAATTGTAATAATACACGCGATGCCCCCATTGAATGGTATTAGTGGTGGGCACCTGGTATATAGCGGAATCGCGCATATTATCAGCAAACCGGCAATTCACAAGGTAGAACTGTGCATCCCGGTGGTAGCGGCCCAGCAGGAAATTATCGTATCCCCTGAACCGGCAGTTCACCAGCACTGTTTTACTGTCGGGTACTTTAGATCCATCATGCCAGATAGCGGCCGTGCCGCCATAGGCTACAAACTCACAGTTCTCCGCCCAGGCCCAGCCGCGGGGACAATAAAAATCCACCCCGCCTTCCATCAGGCAATCTTTGAAATACCAGAGACCGTTCTCCACTTCCCAGGGACTTACCGTATCTCCGCCATAGGCGCGGAAATGGCAGTTGATAGCCCGCAGGCGGGTGGCATTGTTCATGGTGCGCAGCGCCATCTGGTGTCCGTATCTCGCCAGCAGTTTTTGTTTGTTGACAGAATCAGAAGGACAGTAAATGGTGCGTGCGGTATAGTTGAACCCAAAATCATTGGTCACGGTCAGGTTCTTCAACGTAATATCATTGGCGCCTACATTCAGGGTAGCCACGCCCCAGTCGTCACTATGCCCGCAACGCCATTCGTCGCGGGAAATGGACTGCACAATAATGGTATGGTCCCGGTCTTCTCCTTCGAGGATGATATTGTGTTTCTCGATATAGAGCTTTTCCCTGTAGATACCGTTTTTAATATGGATCACCGTTGGCAATGCTGCGGAATCCGGCAGGCTGTTGATAGCACCCTGCACCGTACGGAACTGCCCGGAACCATCGGCCGCCACTACTATCCGGCGGGCCACCGGTTGCAGGTCTATCAGCTCCATTTCATTAGCGGCCAGCAAAAAAGCGCCGATGCCTTTTGGATCGTTCACAATCACGGGCTCGCTCATATAATAGGTAAAGCTGCCATCCCGGTAGGGCTTGCCGCCCAGCCCGGAGACCTTCACCGTGCCATGCAGGTTGGTTTGTCCATTCTCCACTTTGATGAACTGCTGCCGGATACCGGCATAACCTTTTTCAGCAATGCTTCTTTTGGCCGCAGGCAGGTACCCTTTCCGTACGCCCTTGGCCACCGCATACACAAACTGGGAACTGGCAGAGGCTTCCAGGTAGTTCTTTTCTTTTCCCGGACCGTTATAGGCCAGGATATCATACCAGCAACCCGATACCGGGTCCTGCACTTTCTCCACCGCGTCCACCAGCCTGTTGAGGATAGCGATCAGCGCAGCCCGTTTGGGATGCTGCTCCGGGATATAATCCAGCGCATCCACCAGCGCCGTGGCATACCAGCCCATGGCGCGGGCCCAGAACAGCGGACTGGCGCCGGTCTTTTTATTGGCCCAGGCCTGCTGCCTGCTTTCATCCCAGGCATGGTACAGCAGGCCGGTCTTGCTGTCCCGTGCATGCTTTTCCATCCAGATGAACTGGTTGGCCACATCGTTGAAAGCCGTATCCTCGTTCATTTCCTTCGCATACTCTGCATAAAAGGGCGAGCCCATGTACAGGCCGTCCAGCCACATCTGCCAGGGATAGATCTTCTTATGCCAGAAGCCGCCCTCGTTGGTACGGGGATGGGTGCGCAACTGGTTACGCAGCAGCTTTGCAGCTTCCAGGTATTTGCTCTTGCCGGTCTCTTTGTAGAGCAGGAACAGCAGCTTGCCATTGTTGATATGGTCTATATTGTATTCATCCGGCTTATAGGTTTTGATACTGCCATCATCCTGCACAAAAAAGTCCATCTGCCGGCGGATATAATCAAAATATTTCGCGTCCCCGGTGCGCCGCCAGATCCCTTCAAATCCTTTCAGGATCACACCCATATCATAGGTCCAGCGGGCGGGCCTGCCGTCCAGTGAAAAGGAATCTTTCCAGGTAGTCATGACCGTGGCAGCCACTTGCTGGCTCAGGGGCAGCCCTGCGGCGGGAGTTTCCTGTTGCTGCCGGGCCAGGGCATGAACGCCAGCCGCAGCCAGCAGTATCGTGAAGAGGAATAGCTTTCTCATGGCATGCTGACTTTTTGTTCCGAAGCACCCAGCTCATAGACAATGGTTGCTTTTGCTTTGGAAGTATCGGTTTGTTGGATATTGATGGCTTTGCTTCTTTCGCCGCTCACCCGGAACAGCAGTTCCGCTCCTTCTTTATATTTCAGCCCGCTGAAGAGCAGTTGATCACTGTTGATGATATCTACTACCGGATTATTCTTTTTTGTGAGCAGCGTGATATTCTTCAGTTGAATATTGCTGGCTTCCTGGATATCCATGCCCTCGTCCGACTGCAATACCATATTCTCCAGGATGATATCTTTTACATGCATCTCGGGAATGCCGCGGACAAAAATGGCTTTATGCGCCCCATTGCAATACACACGGTTGATATGAAAGTTCCTGAATACCGGCGTGGAAGCATCTACCGGCAGGGTCTCTACTTTGGGCAGTTCCCGCTTTTCACCATCCAGCGGGATTGGATCTTTGGCCTGGTAGTACATATCAAAAAGGATGGCCTCGCCGGGAATATCGCGCATATAGATATCATTGATAAAGATATTCTCCACTACGCCGCCCCGGCCGCGGGTGGTCTTAAAACGCAGGCCGATATCCGTACCAATAAAAGTACAGTTGCTGACATGGATATTGCGGGCGCCACCACTCATTTCACTGCCTATCACAAAACCACCATGCGCCGCATATACCAGGCAGTTCCGGATGATGACATTCTCGGTGGGCATGGCCCGCTTCCTGCCTTCCTCATCCCTCCCGCTCTTCATGCAGAGCGCATCATCGCCCACATCAAATACGGAATTTTCAATCAGCACGTTCTTGCAGCTCTCCACATCAATCCCATCGCCGTTCTGTGCATACCAGGGATTTTTGACCGTCACATTGCGGACGGTCAGGTGCTCACTCATCAGCGGGTGCAGGCACCAGGCGGCCGAATTCTGGAAAGTGACGCCTTCCAGCAGGATATATTTGCAATTGGTCAGTACAAGCAAATTGGGCCGCAGAAAATCTTTCACGCTATCATAAAAAGCAGCGTCTTTCTCCGGGCTTACGGCGCCGGGATTTTTCAGCTGACTGCCTTTAAATGCTTTGGCCGTAGGGTACCAGGTCTTTTTGTCTTCGCTGAGCAGACCGCCCGAAGCCACCAGCTTTTTCCATTGCGTGCCGGTCAGCTTGTCGATCTTCACCATTCGCCAGGCATCCCCATTGCCATCAATAATGCCTTTACCCGTGATAGCAATATGGCTGGCATTGGTGGCCGAGATGGGCGATTGATTGCGCATCTGCTGCAATCCTTCCCAGTTTGTTTCTACCAGGGGATACTGGTCAAAATCTTTGGTGAACAGCAAAGTGGCACCAATGGCCAGGTGCAGGTTCACTTTATTTTTCAGGGTGATAGGCCCTGTAAGCCAGAGGCCGGCCGGCACTACCACTACCCCGCCGCCCTTTCTGGTGCAGGCGTCTATAGCATTGTTGATAGCTTTTGTATTCAGGGTATAGCCATCCGGCACCGCGCCATAGCGGGTGATGGGAAAACTATCTTTTTTGAAATTGGGCTGTACCACCACCGGCAATTTTGCCTTTGTCTGGGCCAGTACCGGCAGGCTCAATACAGTCAATAAAAAAACAAATACCTTTTTCATATGCGCTGTTTTCTCGTTAGTCAATCAGTCAGTGGTGCTACCCGGAACCAGTCGATATCCGCAAAGCCGGCGTCATTGGTAAATCCTGGCAGGCGGGTGCAGAACAAGCCCATTTTAGCACCCACCCAGCGGCCTGGCCTGGCTACCAGTTTATCGCCGATAGCTGTGAATGTCTTTCCGTCGATGCTATAGCTGAACCGCACTTCCGCATTGCTGGTCATGCTGAGGCGAAACCAGATAGCACCGGAATCTATTTTTATACCCTCGGTCAATTGTTCTTTTTTGCCCTTCTCTGCACCAGTACACAAGCTGAAAGAAATATACTGGCCATCGTCTTTCTTCACTACAGCTACATAAGCATAGTCCAGGCCAAACAGGATCAGTCCGGCCCTTTCGCCTGTCAGTCGCGGTTTGAACTGTAGTTTGGTAGTTGCCATGAACTGGCTGGTGGGCAGTTTCTGCAACAACAGGTTGGGAACCTCCCAGTAATTCACGGCGCTTGCCAACAGCGGGTAAGAGAATAAGCGCAGCTGGCCGGCTGGCGCAGCAAAGGCCCAGCTGGCCTGAGGATTGGCCTGCCACTGCCATTGCAGGCCCAGGCTGGTGCTGTTAAACTCATCCGAATCCGGCGGCGTGGCCATGGGCCAGCTTTTGCCCACATTCGGTTTTTTGTATTGCAATACCGGTGTGCCCTTGCCATCGCCATCTTTATCTTCTCCTATCACGGGCCAGTTATTGCGCCACTGCATGGGCTGTAAATGAACTACCCGTCCATAGGCTTCTTTATCCTGAAAATGCAGGAACCAGTCTTCTCCCGAAGGAGTATTGACCCAGGCGCCCTGGTGCGGGCCGTTGATGGGCGAGCCGCCCTGGTCCATCACTACCTTTCTTTCGTAAGGACCATAAATATGTTTACTGCGCAGCACCAGCTGCCAGCCCTGGGTAACGCCACCCGCCGGTGCAAAGATGTAGTAGTAGCCATTGCGTTTGTAGAACTTGGGGCCTTCAATAGTGGGGTCCAGCTCATGCCCGTCGTACACCAGCACGCCGGCATCGGTAGTGCGGGTACCTTCTGCATTGAGCTTTTTGACCACAATGACGGATTTGATACCGGCCCTGCTGCCTGCATACGCATGCACCAGGTAATTATTCCCATCCTCATCCCAGAGCGGGCAGGGATCAATCAATCCTTTACCAGATTCCACCAGCACAGGCTCGCTCCAGGGGCCGGTGATCTTTTTGGCTTTGGTGAGATAGATCCCGAAATCCGGATCGGGATAATAGATATAGAACTCGTTGTTATGGTAACGGATGGCGGGCGCCCAGACACCGCCGCCATGGCGTACGGTGGCGAATGTATCCAGGGGTACCTGCCGTTGCAGGGCATGGCCTATGAGGGTCCAGTTCACCAGGTCTTTGGAATGCAGGATCGGTAAAGCCGGGCTATGATTGAAACTGGAAGAGATCATATAATAGTCCGATCCCACGCGGATAGCGTCCGGGTCGGAATAATCAGCATCAATAACAGGGTTTCGGTACTGCCCCTTGCCGTTATCAGCCACCCATACGCTGGACAGTGTTGGCTGTGCAGCCAGCTGACCTGCTAACAGGATCAGGGAAAAACAACAGCTGAATACGCTATACCTGTTTATCATAGCCGTGGTTATTTTTTTGCGGGAGGTACAACAATGCGTTCTGCCAGGGGCAGTTGCTGCCTCCTGATCTCGGCCAGTACTAATTCCGCCATCCGCCTGGCGCCCAGTTCACTGAAATGGGTGCCGTCCTTTATCCCGGCCGGGTAGTTGGGATGCTGCAATGAGTCCAGCTGCAGGTATAATAGTTTTGACTGCTCAGGCCCATACTTTTCCAGCAACCCGCGGCTGAGGGAGTCCAGGTCAATCACGGGTACCTGTAGCTGCCTGCCCAGTTCCATTACTGCTTCCCTGTAGCCGGTATGTGTTAGCTGCGCCTTGCCTGTACTGTCAAAGCGCAAACGGGTGACGGGAGTGATCAGCACCGGATGTGCATTTTTCTGCCGCGTCTCTTTGATGAAGCGGGTCAGGTTCAGGGTATAGTCGGGCACAGAAGCAGACCGCTCCGCATAGCGGGGGCCTTTAGCCTCATCATTATGGCCAAACTGCATCAGTACGTAATCATCGGCCTGGAGGCTGTCGGCCACGGCCTGCCAGTGCTGCTCACCGATAAAGGTCCGGGTGCTGCGGCCATTCAAAGCACGGTTCTCCACCCTGACGGTGGAATCCCAGAAAGCCACAAAAGGCATGCCCCAGCCGGTTTCCGGCGCTGCCCGCATGGATTTGATGCTCATGGTGCTGTCGCCGATCATCCAGATGCGTATTTTTTTCCGGGGCGGCAGGGCAAAGGCCAGCAGGCAGCAGAGTGGTACTAAAAAGTAGGAAAGTCGTAAGGTCTTCATTGATCCAATTTTTTTTAGGAGGCAAACAGGTTCTGTATAAATTCATCTATATCCTGCACGGTTGTATTGATCCAGGGTTCAAATAAACAAAAAGAATGGGGCGCGCCGGCATATTGTTTTACCGCATGCCGGATACCGTACTGGTCAAGCACCCGTATAAAATCATCCTGCCCCGCATGCATGCGCGCCACGGCACTGTTCAGGAACAGGACCGGCGGCGTATGAGGACCTGCATGTGACAGCGGAGAAGCCCTTTCCCAAAGCGTGTAGTATTCCTTTTTTGTATGGGCGAACCAATGGGTGGCCGCAGAAACTTTTTTGCTGTCGTCCCCTTCTCCTGATTCCTTATGAACGAAGGAGAGCGTGCCGTCAATATCCACGATGGCCTGTACACGGTCTGCGTAACAGGTATTGCAGACCACATCCGTAAATGCCGGCTGGTCATTGGTTACCCCCAGCAGGGCCGCCAGCTGGCCACCTGCTGAATGGCCGGCTATCACTATCCCATCGGTATCCAGATCGTATTTATCGGCCGATTGCCGCACCCAGCGCACACAGGCTTTGAGATCGTGCAGAGCCGCGGGATACACCGCTTCGGTGCTGAGCCGGTATTCGGGTACAAAGCAAACATACCCCAGGGCCGCCAGCCTTTGCGCCAGCGGATACATCATTTCCCGGCTGCCGCTGCGCCAGCCGCCGCCATGCACCAGGATGATGGTCTTGCGGGAAATTGTTTTTTTCTCCGATGGATAAAAAACATCCACGGCCAGTCCATGCCGGTTGCGCCTGCAATAGACCAGGCCTTTTTTGACCTTCACCCCTTTTGAAGGCTGTACCCTTGCTATCGACAGGTCCGGGTAATTTTTGAGCAGTTTGCGGTATTCACTGTGTATGTTGTAGCTGGTGTCCCGCTGTTGGGTCAACCCGCTCCAGGAGGGCTCTCTTTCCAGCAGGCTGTTGCTATAGACCTCAATATTGGTGTAGTGCCTGTCCAGCTGGTAGCCGGCGGCATCTTTGGGATCATCGGGGTTCAGTCCTTTTGCTTTTTCCCAATCGTCCGGCATACCGTCCTGGTCGTGGTCAATTGGCGCCTGCAGCGCCTGCAAGACAGGCCAGGCAATGGCGGATTGTTCATAGGGCGTTCCATGGGGGAAGCCGCCCTGCACATCAATGAACCGGCCGCTGCGCAGCCGCACATCCTGGACAATGCGGGCATCCAGCGTATCCCGGCGGAAACTGGCGCCGGCGCCCAGCAGCACAGCGGTATAGGCCTCCCGGGCCGATTGCTCCGGCAGGGATTCCATAGCAAAGGGCCGGCTCTGCAGCACGCCCACCGTATCCTGGTCAATCACGTCCTTATCAAAATGTACGCCCTGCCGGTTATTGTCCGTTACTTCCGGGTCCAGGTCTACAGTATTGCCCGCCACATACCAGCTGCCAAAGGGAATGTCCTTGGTCCTGCCCGGGTTGCAGATCCTGGAGCGCACCGACTTTTTGGTCTCCGGCCCGTACTTATAATAATTGTTGACGATGTTATAGGAACCGCCTTCACCGGCATACACATTGTTGCCGCCCCAGTTATAGATCACGTTATTGCGGTAGTCTACGGATTCATTGGGCGAAGTGCGGATGCCATTGAAGCGGGGCGTCCTGTTCTGGCAATGGGCAAAGAGGTTATGGTGGGCTGACAGGCGTTGGCCACCCCAGATGCCACCATAACCGTGGTGTTCGAAATCCTGATCGCCTGCTTCAAAATGATAGGAGTAGTTGAGGGGTTCTGCTATAATATTCCATTGCAGCGTGGTGCTATCCCCGCTATAGACGGACAACACTTCATCCGTACTCCAGCTGAGGCTGCAATGATCAATGATCACGTTCTTTTTTCGGGTAAAGCCGAAGGCGTCATTACCGCCGTTGCCATCCACTTTTTCATTTTTCTCGTGGCGGTCGCCCATGCGGAAGCGCAGGTACCGGATGATCACGTTATCACCGCCGATGCCCACGGATCTATCGGCCAGGCAGATCCCATCGCCGGGGGCTGTTTGCCCTGCAATGGTTACATCGCCTTTAATGGTGATATTCGACTGGAGATGGATGGTGCCTGACACCGTAAACACAATGATCCGTTTGCCATTGGCAATGGCGGCTGCCCTGAAACTGCCTGGTCCGCTATCGTCCAGGTTGGTGACCAGGATCACCCGGCCGCCGCGGCCGCCGGTAGCATATTTGCCATAACCTTCTGCGCCGGGAAAAGCGACCGGTAACCGGTTATCACCGGTTGCTGATGGTTGCGCCAGGGATGGAACGCCGGCAACCAGCAATAAGCTCATCAGTACGGGAAATTTCATATTACTTACAATCGTTTCAGGATGGCCAGGGGCCGCGCCCGGGGCCACTAATTGAAATCAATGGTAAACGTTAATTTCGGATTAACCCACTTATTTCCCGCAGTTTATTTACGCAATCGTTCCCGACAACGATCCCAGTAAACGGGTAGTTTACAGGCCTGGACAATAGCCCTGCACCATATCCTGTAAAATCGTATTTTTAACCCTTCCGGACCGATAAAAACCTTATTTTGCTCTTATTGCTGCTATGAAATTTGAAGTTGTCACCATCAAGGATATAGCCCAGGCCCTGGGTATCTCTACCTCCACAGTGTCCCGTGCCCTGCGCGACAGCTATGAGATCAGCCCCGAAACCAAGCAGCTGGTGCTGGAATGCGCCGAAAGGCTCAATTACCGGCCCAATCCCATCGCCCTCAGTCTCAAAGAAAGGCGTAGCCGCAGTATCGGCATCGTGGTCTGCGAAATAGCCAATAATTTTTTCTCACAGGTCATTAACGGTATTGAATCCATTGCCTACGACCGCGGCTATAATGTGATCATTTCCCAGAGCCGGGAATCCTACGACCGTGAGTTCATAGACCTCCAGTACCTGGCCTCCCGCTCGGTAGACGGCCTGCTGATCTCCCTGTCCACAGAGACCAAGGATATCAGTCACCTCAAGGCCCTCAGCGCCAAAGGACTGCCCATCGTTTTCTTTGACCGCATCTCCGACGAAATTGACACCCATAAGGTAGTAGTGGATAATTTCAAAGGCTCCTATGCCGCCACCGAACACCTGATCCAAAATGGGCACCACAGGATAGCCGTACTCACCAATTCACCCTATCTCTCTATTACCAGCGGCCGGCTCTCGGGTTATAAGGAAGCCCTGGCGGCCAACAACCTGCCCTTTGATGAACAGCTGGTGCAGCACTGTGATTATGGCGGGATGGTCTTTGAAGAAGTGGAGGCCGGCATGAATACCCTGCTCAACCTGCCAGATCCACCCGAAGCTATTTTTGCCAGCAGCGATAAGCTCACCACCGGCTGCCTGAAAGTACTCAAGGCCAAAGGCATCCGCATCCCTGAAGAGATCTCCGTAGTAGGTTTTTCCAATACCGATATCGCTGACCTGATAGGTCCACCGCTCACCGTGGTGCGGCAACCCGCTTTTGAAATGGGCCAGATCTCCACGGAATTGCTGCTGCAGCTCATTGAAAGCAAACGGCCCGTCACCGAATTCCAGACCAAAGTCCTGGAACCCGAACTCTTTATCCGGCAATCAGTAGCCCATAAAAAATAATGCTGGCCCGTAAACGGCCTGGTTCTTGCTCCGGCCTAAGGGCTTTTATTTACCAGGCGGTAAAATCTTATTTTTGACCGCCACAAACTGAAGGATCATGAAACAACTCATTACCGCCGGCGCGCTTTTACTGGCTATAGCCTGCACAGATACCAACAATACCAACCAGCCTGACCCTATTGACTCCCTGGCCACCGGCCAAGACACGCTGACCACCGCTCCTGCACCTGAAATGCGTGCTGTGACCGGCAAAGTGGCATCTATCCAGCGCGGAAAGGATGGCTATACCGCCAAACTGATCACTACCGATAGCCAGACTGTCTTTGTCACTATCAGTCATGCCAACCTGAAAGACCATAGCCAGTACCGAAACGCCAAAGTAGGCGATACCCTTTCTGTAAAAGGCGATACCCTCACCATTGGTACGGAAGCGCATATTACCGTCCGGGAATTGCAGTAACCCCGCTGGCATGAGATTGGTGCCGGCCAGGGTATGAAAGCCATGACCATTGCCAAATTCATCATTGCCATCGGCCTGCCCTTACTGGTAGGGTATACTTCCAGTTTCTTTACCATGCCGGCTGTTGAAGGCTGGTATACTACTATCAAGAAACCTTCCTGGAATCCGCCTGACGCCGTCTTTGGACCCGTGTGGACCCTCCTGTATATCATGATGGGTGTGGCGCTGTTCCTGGTCTGGCTGCGCCCCGCCACGCTGCAGCGCACCATTGCCAGCATATGGTTTGCCGTACAGCTGGTGCTGAACTTTTTCTGGTCCTTTATCTTTTTTGATCAGCACCAGATCGGCTGGGCGCTGGTAGAGATCGTCCTGCTCTGGCTGGCTATCCTGTGTACCATCTTTGCTTTTGCGCGGGTGAGCAAACCCGCGGCCTGGCTGCTGGTACCGTATATCAGTTGGGTAAGTTTTGCAACAATCCTCAACTATAGCATTTTTAAGCTGAACAGCTGAGCTGAAAACGCCTTTAAAAGGTTTACCGGCAGCCCCTGGCAAGGATCTTCCCCGCAATTGTTTTCTGCCGGCTAACAAAGACTTTATCTCATCTCCCCATAAAAAAAGCCCCGGACATTACCGGGGCTTTGCTATTTTGAGAAGCCTGTTATCTGCGCTTCCGCCTCAACAGCATCAGTGCTACACCCGCTACCAGGATAGCCGGCAGCACACCCACCAGTAACCATTTCACCCGGTTCACACCGGCGTCATTGGTAAGAATGGCATCATCCGTCATAGGATTACGATAGATCTCAATCGGAAACGCATCATAAGAGAACCACCGGAACAGCTCTGTGGTGAACAGGAAATTCCCGGACTGCGGATTGCTGCGCAGCAGTTCCGTATTGCTCATAAAATCCGCATCACCAGCTACCACAATACGCTGCTCCTTATTATTCAGTGTACGCGTCAGGGCCACTACCACCGGGAAGGCCCCTTGTTTATCCTGTAAAGCTGCTGTGAAATTTACTGATCGCAGGCTATCCTCCACCGGCGCGGTCCGCACCAGGCTGGCGCTATCCATACTGATCAGCGGCGTAATAGTAAAGGGACTACCCGCGGACCAGCTGATAGTGGTGGCCGAAGGAAAGATCACTTTATTCCGCAGGCGCGCCAGCGACTTGCCCCCTATCAGTGCTATACCTGTTTTAGCAGGCAGGGTCTGGAAAAGAGCGGGCGCAAAATCTGCGCTCTGCTGCAATACCACGCCGGGATCCAGCTGCACGCCCAGTTCCGCCAGCAGGGGATTCAGGAGCGATTGTTTTTTTGGTTCGCCCAAAATAAAAAGATTCCCACCAGCCCCTATGAACTGCTGTAGCTTTTCCAGCTCCGCTGCACTGAAGGCCGCAGCCGGATCGGCAACTACCAGCACCGCTGCATCCGCAGGTATGGCTTCCTGCTCCAGCGATACCTCTGCCACGTCAAAACCCTGGTTCACCAGTGAATACCGGAACGTGATCTCGGAAGTGGCCAGTTTATAGTCCTGGTCGCCCATACGGCGGATACTCCTTTCATTATGCCCTTTGGTAAAGACAATTTTGGGCGAAGGGGCCGCCAGTCTTTTGAGAGCGGCTGCAAACTCTTTTTCATTGGGCTGCCGCATGAGATCGTCATACATGCGCAGCATGCTGGTCTTCCCATCATGCTCCAGCACCCTGACCAGCCGGTTCTGTTCCGGTTCCAGGTTGATCCGCTCTCTGATCTGCGCAGGGGTCAGGAACATATTGATGTCCAGCTTCATGGTGCTGGCCATTTTTTTGGCCAGGGCCGCCGTGCCCAGTCCTTTGTTGCGCTGGTACAGGTCCGGGTTATTGGCCGTATCATAGTAGTATACATAATCCACGCTGATATCGTTCTTGAAACGAAAGTAGCGGTCGTACCGGGCCAGGTCGTTATTACGCGAAGCAGGCAGGCCGGAATAATAATTCACATCCAGCAGGTTGACATAGGTAGTCACCTTCAGCGGCTTTTTCAATTGTTTCAGGATAGCCTGGCTGTTCTCTGTCAGGGTCCTGCTTTTGTTGGCCGTCATATCCTTATAGCCCACCAGTACAGGCCTTGAGCTGATATAACCCAGGAGCAGGGCGCCGGCCACCAGGCAGGTGTACAGGGTAGCGTTGAGGGCTTTGGACCTGGATTCCTGTGAGCCTTTCAGCTTCAGGATAGTGAGGCCCACAAAGAGGCCTACAATGATGAGGAAGTAAGCAATATCCTTGGTAGAGATCAATCCTTCAATGAACTGGTCCACCCGGCCCGAGATGGACAGGAAATAGGTGAGGTCGCGCACAAAGTCCATATCCTGCCAGAGACCGCCCACATAGTTCAGACCGGCCAGCAGGGCCAGCGTGCTGATAGCGGCCACCACCTGGTAGGTAGTGAGCGCCGACATGAACAGGCCGATAGCTGAATAGGCGCAGATCTGCAGGAAGAGCCCCAGTATACCGGAGGTTATAAAGGGCAGGTCCGCATCTTTGATGAGCAGGCCGCTGGTAATACCCAGCACTACCAGGCAGCCCATCAGCAACAGGCAGTACACTACCATGGCCAGGTATTTACCCCATACCACGGCGCTGATGCGTACCGGTGAGGAGAAGACCAGCTTGATGGAACCGCTGCCGGTTTCCCGGCTGATCAGTCCCATGGTAAGCAGGGGAATATAGAGGTACAGGTTCTGTTTCATTTTCACAAACACACCCATAAAACCCGCAAAGATGGTATTGGTCAGCCCCTCGCGGCCCATACCCAGCTGCTGTGCGCGTTCAAAGCGCTCCAGCATAGTACTGTATTCAAAACCACTCTGGATCATAAAGATGACCAGCACTACCCAGGCTACGGGCGAATAAAATAAGTTGCTCAGCTCCAGCCTGGCTATCCGGAAAGCGATTTTCATATTCGTATAGATTATTTGGTCTTGTTCGATAATCGGGCAAAAATTTCCTCCAGCGAGCTGCGCTCCAGGTGCAGCTCCTGCATCCGCCATCCCTGCTCCACGCCGCGGGCAATGACCGCTTCGGCAATAGCAGGCGGTCCGTCAAAATGCAGGCGGACCTTGTTGCGGGCCAGCAGCTCTACTTTGGTGATGCCGGGGATGGCCTGCAATTCCGCCGGTGAAGGCGCATTTTCCAGGAAAAGGATCATGGAAGAAGGCGCGATATAGTTATTGAAATCATCCACCGATCCGCTGAACACCACGTCACCGGCTTCAATCATCCGGATGGTATCGCAGGTGGCCTGCACTTCAGAAAGGATATGGGAAGAAAAGATCACGGACCTATCCTCTCCTATCTCCTTTATCAGGTTGCGCACTTCGGCAATCTGGTTGGGGTCCAGTCCATTGGTGGGCTCATCCAGCACCACCAGCTTTGGCTGGTGGATGATAGCCTGGGCAATGCCTACGCGCTGCTTATAACCGCCCGAGAGGTTCTTGAGCAGGCGGTTGCTGAAATGCGCTACGCCGCATCTTTGCTTGGCTTCGGTCATGGCCTTTTCAATCTTATCCTTTGGGATCAGCCGCATGTACGCACAATGACGCAGGTACTCATCCACCGTAAGGTCCAGGTACAAGGGCGCGTTCTGCGGCAGGAAGCCGATCTGTTTTTTGGCTTCCAGGGGGTTGTCGCGCAGATTGATCCCGTTGATCTCCACGGTGCCCTTGGTTTGCTTCAGCACCCCGCAAAGGATATTCATGGTGGTGGACTTGCCGGCCCCGTTGGAGCCCAGCAGGCCGGTGACACCCTTACTCCGGATCTCCAGGTTGATATCCCGGATAGCCCAGGCCCGGCTATAGCGGTGCCATAGTTTCTCGATCCTGACAATACTTGTATTCATACTAAATGGTTACGCAATAAAATAGAAGGCAGGCAGCCGGTATTTCCAGGCTTTCGCGGGCAGCTCCTGCCGCAGGTTGCCACGGGCTGTCCGGCCAGGAGGCTTATATGTTAAAGCACGCCGGCCAGGAGTCCCTGTAAAGTTTTGGGAAAACCCGGGAAACGATAGTTCCCCGGGTAATCATTTTCGGTTATTCGTAATCGGGATTCTGCAACAGGTTGGGATTGGCATTGATAGCTACCTGGGGCAGCGGGAAATATTTAGCCTTGGGGGTCCAGGTACTTTTCAATGCACCCAGCACCGCATCACTGCGGTTGGTCCGGCGCAGGTTGAAAAAGCGCATGGCATATTCACTGAAGAACTCATGCGAATTCTCTGCTTCAATAGCCAGCGCCAGCTGTGCAGGATCCGCTTCGGTGCTGGCATCCAGGCCGGCCCTTGTCCTTACGGCATTCATATCATCCAGCGCTTCATCGGCCCTGCTGAGGTTCAGCCGGGCTTCGGCACGGATCAGGTATTGCTCCGCCAGCCGCAGCACGGTAGGCGCTTCAGGCCGGCTGGTGGCGGTAGTAGCATTGCCTGCCCGGTATTTGAAAGGCTGGTGGTTAGTCACGGCATTGTACACCGTATCCCTGATCCATTGGCTGCGGCGCAGGTCGTTGCCCTCAAAAGTTGCCAGGAAAGTTTCCCGCAGGGAATACTGGGTGGTGCCAGCGCCAAAGGTCATACCCATATAGGTATAACCGGAAGTAGCGCTCAGGTAAGGACCAAACTGGAGAATGGCCTCTTTGCCGCCACTGATAAATACATCGCGGATGGAGGTGGTGGGTGTCAGCACATACAGGGAACCGCTTTCATCAATCACTTTGCTGGCCTCTCTTTCCGCCAGGTCCCATTGCTGGCTGCCGAGGTATACCCTGGCCAGCAGCGCACTGGCGGCCCATTTGGTGACCACGGTCCGCAGGGTGGGCTGTGCCGCATAGGTAGCGGGCAGCACATCACGGGCAGCTACCAGGTCGGCCACAATCTGTGTGTTGACGCTGCTGACGGAACTCTTGGGCAGCAGCGCTGTTTTGGTAACATCTGTTTCCAGCACCAGCGGCACTTCACCAAAGAGATTCACCAGGTAGTAATAACAGAGTGCGCGCATGAAGCGGGCGTTGGCGTTGAGCTGTGTCTTCAGGGAATCCGACAGGGCCGGGGAAGCAGTGACGCCTTCAATCACGCTGTTGAAACGGTAAATACCGGCATAGATATCGGACCAGAGGCTATTGATATTGCTCACGGCCGAAGTGCTGGACAGCGGCATATAGGTATTGTCCATGATCTCCTGGTAGTTCACGTTGGCCAGGAAATCCAGCTCATCCGCCGCCATAGCGCCAATAGCGCTCAGGTTGATGGCGAAGGCCAGGGAATTGAAGGTGCTGCTGGCTGCACCGGAACCGGCAGCGATAGCCGTTTTCTCCGTAGCATAGACCAGGGAGGAAGATACCTCCGTTACCGGCGCCGGAATATCGATCAGCTTTTCACAACCCGTCAGTCCCAGGACCAGGACGCCGGCCAGTAATTTTATTTTATAGTTGTTCATGATAGAATGCATTAGAATGAAAGTTTTAAACCAGCTGATACAGTCCGGAGCGGAGGCAGTCCCAGTCCCTGTGATTCGGGATCGTAGCCGTCATAAGAAGTAATGGTGAAGAGGTTCTGCCCTTGCAGGAACACCCGAACAGCACTCATCTTCAGCTTACGGGCTGTGCCGGGCAGCAGCTCATAGGAGATAGCCACATTCTTGAGACGGATAAAGGATGCATCCACACGGGCGGCATCGGAACCATAATAGTTCCCGATGGCCACATTGTAATTGGACCGCACATGCCGCTGATCGGCCGGCCCATCGGAGAGGTATTTTTCCAGAGCATCTTCCGACAGGTTATAGATATAGCCCGGTGCATAGGTATTGGCCGTCATGATATGTGATCCGTTCTGTTTTACAAACTGGAACAGGAAATCCAGTGAGATATTCTTATACGTGAACGTATTGCCGAGGCCACCAAAGAATTTGGGAAAATTAGGACCGTAGTAGTAGCGGTCGCCCCGGCCAATTTCATACAGACCGCTGGAGATAGTACCGTTCTTGTCCAGGTCCTCCACGGTAGGCAGACCGGTGGTTTCATCGTACCCACTGTATTTATATACCCAGGCGCCGCTGATGGGCAGGCCAACAATGAAGCGGGTATAATAGGAGCTCTTTTCAATATCCGGGAAAGATTCCAGTTTGTTCCTGTTGGCGGAGACATTAAAGTAGGAGGTCCAGGTAAAATTCCTGCTGCTGATATTGGTGCTGTTCAGGGTGAACTCCCAGCCTGAATTCTGCACCCGGGCCGGCAGGTTGGCCTGGTAGCTGCTGAAGCCGGCCTGCGAGCTGATGGTATAGCTGATGAGCTGGTTATCGGTCCGGTTCCGGTAATAAGATCCGGACACTTTGATCCTGTCCTTCAGGAAACCCAGTTCCAGGGCTGCTTCCAGCTTCTCGGTCTGCTCCCACTGGTAATCGCCGTTGGCAATACGGGAAGGCACCAGGCCCGAGCTGCCATTAAAGGAATAGGAAGTAGAACCATAGGAATCCAGGTAGCCATAGTTGCCGATATTATCACTGCCGGTGATACCATAGCTGCCACGCAGTTTACCACTGCTGAACCAGGCGGTAAGCGGTGCAAAGAAAGATTCGTCAGAGAAGATCCAGGCAGCGCCCAGAGACCCGAAATTACCAAAGCGTTTATTGGGGCCGAAACGGGAAGAGCCATCCCTCCGGAATACGCCGTTCAGTACATACCGGTCTTTGTATACATAGTTAAGCCGGCCGAATACGGAAGCGAATTTATAATCGGTAGAGCTGGAGCGGGTGCTTACGGTCTGTGCAGAACCGATATTCTCCATGAAGGCGTCCGAGGTGAAATCGCTGGCCGTAGTGAAATAAGGCTGGCGCGCCATGCGGTACTGCCAGGAGCCGCCTACCAGGGCGGAGAGCTTACCCGGGCCCAGATCGGTGGTATAGCTGGCCTGGGGCTCAATGATATAGTTGTTGTTATAGTTATAGGCAAAATTTGCACGGGAAGTGCTGTAGGAAAGCGAAGGGTCCTGAGTGGCCAGCGGCGTCAGCTGCAGCTGGTCCATATCAGATCTGCCAAAACCCACCAGCGCTTTCAGCTCCAGCCCGGCAATAGGACGGTAACGGAGGTTGAGGCTGCTGTTGAGGTTGGAGGTCTTGTTGCGGTTGGTGCGCATCATGATAGCCAGCGGGTTCTGCACCAGCGAATTCCAGTACAGGCTGCCATCCGCATTGTACAGCGGGAAATTGGGGGCTATCTGGTAGGCCCTGGATGTCAGGTCTTCCACCGCCAGCCGGTTATTATCGGCGCTGTACATAGCCGTAAGGGCTATATTGAATTTCTGGTCCAGGCTGCGGTGGTTAACGCTGATATTCACCGATCCGCGGCGATAGGATTTATCCAGCTTGTATACCGTGGTCTCATGGTGATAACTGCCGCTTACCAGGAAATTGGTGCGGGAATCCCCACCGGAAAGGGCAATGCTGGCATCAGTGGCATTGGCCGTATTGCCGATCAGCAATTCCTGGTAATCGGTATACGCATTGGGATCCCAGCTGAGCAGGTCAGGCGCATTGCTGACGGTAGCCGTCTGACCGGCGTTCTTGAAGCCCAGCTTGCGCAGTTCCAGGAACTCTGCTGTTTTAAGGGTAGGCAGCAGTTTGGCCACATGGGACATCCCTGTAGAGATATTCATATCCAGCCTGGTCTTACCGGCCCGACCCTTCTTGGTAGTGATCAGGATCACGCCATTGGCGCCACGGGAGCCATAGATGGCAGTGGCATCCCCGTCTTTCAGCACTTCGATACTTTCTATATCAGAAGGACTGATACTATTCAGCGGACTGGTGAGGCCGTTGGCGCCATAGATAGCGGTGCCGGTCTGGGCGTTGATGGCATCCGACAGGAAGGGCACGCCATCCACAATATAAAAAGGCTGTGAATTGTTCAGGAGCGAATTGACACCCCGTACCTGTACATTGAAAGAGGAGCCGGGAAAACCATTGGCCTGTACCAGGGAGAGACCGGTCATCCGGCCCTGCAACGCCTGCAGCACGTTGGTGACAGGCTGCTTCTCAATGGTGCGGGAATCCACGCGGGTAACGCTGCCGGTAGACAGCCGCTGCGACTCAGAATAATAGCCTTTGTTCACCACCACCGCTTTTTCTTCCACAATGCGGAGACTGGCGGTGATAGTGTGGTTCACGCGGCCATTCACTTTCACTTCCTGCAGTACAATGCTGGTAGCGCTGATGATCAGGACGGCGTTCTCCGGTACATTTTCCAGGGAGAAATACCCCTGTTCATTACTGGTAGTACCACGTGTGGTGCCCTTGATCAGGATAGTGGCCATTACCGGATCGCCATTTTCATCCAGGATCCGGCCACGGACGGGAATATCCGCAAAGAGGCGAAGGAAGTCAGTTGTCTTACCGGCCATAATGGGCTCGGGCATTTTACGGGAAAGGATGATAGTGCGGGCGTCAATGGTATAATTGAGGGGCTGGTCTTTCATGACCAGGTCCAGCAGGTCGGTGAGCGGCATTTTCACCACGGAAACAGAAACGGCCCGGGCCTCCCGGAACAGTTCTTTCTTCCCAAACACCACGTACCCGGTCTGTTGTTTCACGGCGGTGAACACTTCCTGGAGGCTGATGTTGTTGCCGGACAGGGTGACCGACTGGGCAAGGCCCGCAGCCTGGACCTGTAGTAATGCAGTGGTGAGCAGAACAATAGTCAATTTCACGACTAACACAGTTTTGGTGAAGGCGCCGCTCCTCCTTAGCCCCTTCTTTTGCAGGCGGCGGGAAGCCGGTCTCCGCAAAAGGGCAGGCATGAGGATCCTGGCCCCGATAGCAGTTTTTTGCATACCTTGTGACAAGTTTTGGTTGTTAATAAAAGATGGTCGCTAACCGTTGTTTAGAACCAACCTGAACAATACCGCCGTCACGCCCGCGAAGCGCGACGGTTTTTTATTGCAGGCCAATCCATGTACGCTAAAAGTAAACGGGACAGTTCCACTGCCCGGAAATTTTTATAAGGAAGGTTTCCGCTGACCAGCGCTTACCGCAGTACTGTCAGTTTCCGGCCATCCATGGCAAAACGGACATCAGACAGTTTCAGGGCCTTGAGCATACCAGCCAGGCTTATATCTCTGTTGATCTCACCATAAAATTCAATATCGGGTACTTCCGGCTGCACCACTACCTCAATATCATACCAGCGTTCCAGCTGGCGCATCACTTCCCGGAGTTTCTTTCCTTCAAAATTAAAGAGGCCGTTCTTCCAGGCAATTACCTGGTTAATATCCGCCTCCCGCTGCACCTGGATACTGCCATTGATCCGGGCATTCTGTCCCGGTTCCAGCACTACCCTGCTGCTGCCGCTCACCACCCGCACCGATCCTTCCAGCAGGGTGGCATCCAGCTGCTGCTCGTTGCCATAGGCATTGGCGTTGAAACGGGTCCCCAGCACTTCTACTGTAGCCTGGTTATTCAGGGTTACGAAAAATGGCTGGCCCTTGTTGGGCGCCACCTCAAAATAAGCTTCCCCGGTCAGCTCCACCCGGCGCTCCTTCCCCTGGAAAGCCGTGGGATAACGCAGGCTGCTGGCGGCGTTGAGCCATACCCTGCTGCCATCTGGCAGCTGCAGCATGAACTGCCGGCCCCTGGGCGTACTCATGGTATTATAGGTCAGTACCTGTTCTGATCGTTCGCTCAGTAAATAATTCAGCTTTCCTTTTTCCAGCACTACCCGGGCGCCATTCTGCTCCGCAATAACCCCATTGCCCAGGCTGTCCAGCACTACCTGCCGGCCATCGGCCAGGGTCAGGATAGCGCCTTCCTTACCGGGCTGGATATCCTGCCCTGGTTCCTGTACTACTACAGCCCGTCCGGGATTCTGGTTCAGAAGGTAAAGGGTGCCCGCACCCAGCAGTACCAGGAGGACCGCTGCCGCCCATCCCCATCTGCGTAAGAAATGTACCCGGTGTACCGGCACGGTCTGTGGCGGTTGCTCCGGCCCAATAATGCGCCGGAACATGCCTTCCCAGTCCAGTTCGCGGGCCAGGGCCGTAGCTTCAGCCGGCTGGGCCAGCAGCCGCTGATCCAGGTAGGCTTCTACCTGCTCCCGGTGGGCAGGATCCGCCAGGGCGCGGAACAGGGCCTCATATTCTTCCCGGCTGAGCAGCTGCGCCTGCCAGGCCTGTAAGAGGCGGTCTATGTCGTTTTTGGGCAGTTCCATATAAATAACACGGTAAAATGGGAAAGAAGGACCGCCCCCATGCTGTTTTTTTTCAAAAAAATATCAGGGAGCAACAATAAGCAGGTAGTATAGAATAGGTTATAAGGCAGCAAGCTAAACAGGTCATGCTATTGCCACAATCCTTTGTGGCACTAACTTTTCTTCAGTTTATTCATAAATTCTTTAATAGCAGGGATCAACTCAGCAAACAGGGCCTTGTCTTTATGGCGGATCAATATTTCACTGAACAATTTTAATCCAACCGCAAATTCCACACTTTGTTCTTCTGTTGACAGTAAGTTCCTGGTCTTTATCTTTTCAATGACTTCAAAAATATCGTCATGGTTTTCAAAGTCAAAAGACAAATTCCGGGAAGCTTGTGTACCGGTTTTTAATTCCAACTCCTGTAAATGGATGCGGTATTTGTTATTCCTTTTTTCCATATTTATTATTTTATGAATAGTTTGTCCGGAGCCGCTGTCATTCCAATCCGGTTATGCTTTCGGGAAGCACAACACAAAAAACCGATGCGCTGGTCATCGGTTATGTAATGAGCTGTCAAACCCGGTTATTTTGTGCCCAATAGTTGATCCATATAGGTTTTGTTATCCCAGAAGAGATATTCTTCGGTCATCACCCCATCTTTCCAGATACCTATTGTTGCCATCGGCAATTTGAATTTCTTTCCGGTAGGCTGAATGAATTTTCCGTTACCGGCAGGCATAGGTTCCGTAAAAGTGCCCAACATATACCCCATTACTGCGGTCATATTCCCATCACCAATTTTAATGGGATGTTCCTCAATCCTTGTATCGGGAGCGTAAACAAACATCGCATCCAATGTTTTGATATGCTGTTCCAGACCAATTTCGGTATGTCCGTCGGGGAAGTGGACCTTTATATCTTCCGCATGGCTTTCATGCAGGCGTTTCCAGTCCCTGTTGCTGAAAACCACAAAATCCAGCGTGTCAAACTTTGCCAGGTTTGCTGCAATTAAAGGATTGACTGCTGCCAGTTCTTTCACGTCATTCAATACTGCTTTTCCTTCTTCCTTTTGGCTTTTGCTTTCAGAACATGCCGCAACGCCCAATACTGCAACTATTGTTGCTACTGTCACTACATTTCTTACAATACTTTTTTTCATTGTCATCGTTTTTAAGTTTGATGACACAAAGTTCCTGCAACAACAGGTGCTGGTTGTAACAGTTTTAAGAAGAAATGTTGTGTTTTTAGGAAAAATCAGTTAAAGGACCGCCTGAATGCCAATGGTGAGCGTCGTTTTGCTTACTTTTACTATCCATTGTTTCTTGGATCAAAAGGTTAGGACCGCCCCAAACAACGGGGGAGTGAAAGGGTTATTATAGATGGCCAGCAGAAAAGCTGCTGCATTTACAGCGCGAACTGATAGCAATCCAACATGAATGAGTTAATTAAGATCTTCAAAGTAGATATAGAGGAGGCACAAAAAATTGCCTCCCAGCCCAATACGCCCCATAGCCACGACTTTGAGGAACTGCTGATCGGTAACCAGGGCCAGCTGGAACATTTTATAGATTTTCATTCGGTGATGATAGAAGCGCCCTTTGTCAGCTTTGTTACCCAGGGCAAGATCCACCGACTGATACCTATGCCCAAAGATGGTCATTGTGATATCTGGGCCATCCGCTTCAAGAGCGAGCTGATTGCGGAGACCACCTTCCAGTTGTATGCGGCCTTCCACGACAATGCCAATATTTCCATGAAGACAGAGGGCTGCTTCCACCGGATCAATACCCTCTGCGAAATGATGTACCAGGAGTACCTCCAGGACGCACCGGATATCACCGTGCTGCGCCAGTTGCTGTCCGCACTTTTTGCCATTATTGAATCGGACAGGCGCAAGCTCAACCTCAACGATAACGAATCAAAAAAAATACAAAGCAATACCTTCCGGAATTTCCTGAAGCTGCTGGATGCGCATTATAAAGAAGCCCACGATGTCAACTTCTATGCCGAAAGGCTCTTTATGAGCACCCGCAACCTGAATAATATCTGCCAGTCGGTCCTGGGCCAGAGCGTTTCCGAGATCATCGAGAACCGCAAGCTGACAGCAGCTAAAAACCTGCTGATCACTACTGAGCTGACCGTAGCGGAAATAGGCTATGAGCTGGGCTTCAAAGAGAAAACTTATTTCACCACGGCCTTCCGGAAAAAGGCAGGCATTACCCCATCAGATTTCAGGAAAGAAATGCAGAAGGTCATCTCCTGAGTCAGCCCCCTCCTTTAAAGCACCCATTCCCGGTCAGCTAAACCCCGGATCTGCCCTTTTCCGCTATCCCGCTTCCGAAAATCACAATCATTTTGCCGAATAGTATTACCCTTACCCCTGGTATTTGAGGCAACTTTGTGTTGTGATTGACAGTTGACCCGGGAAGAGATCATCCGCTACAATAACAGCATTTGATGAACAGAAAAGACTTTTTGAAGACAATGGCAATTTTACCTTTAGGCGCAACGGCACTTCAGATGAATGCCCTGCACCAACTGACGGCTGGACTGGAACCTACCGAAAAAATGCCCGTTCTTTTTTTAGGGCACGGTAATCCCATGAACGCCATTCAGGACAATATATTTACCCAGGGCTTTACTGCTATGGCAAAGACCCTGCCCAGGCCCAAAGCCATCCTTTGTATCTCGGCCCACTGGGAAACCAAAGGCACTTTCATCACCGCTATGGAACATCCCGAAACCATTCATGATTTCGGCGGCTTTCCACAGGCCTTGTTCGATGTACAGTACCCCGCCCCAGGCAGCCCGGAAACAGCAAAGCAGGCCAGTGAGCTGGTGACAGCTACCAACATCCAGCTGACCAACGACTGGGGCCTGGACCATGGCTGCTGGACAGTAGTGAAATTCCTTTTCCCCAATGCCGATGTACCCGTAGTGGAAATGAGCATCGACTATACCAAACCGCCTGCCTACCACTATGCGCTGGGTAAAGAGCTGGCGGCCCTGCGCAGCAAAGGCGTCCTGATCATTGGCAGCGGCAATACCGTACACAACCTCCGCATGGCCGCCTGGGACCAGATGATGACACCCGGCTATGCGTACGACTGGGCCAGCAGCGCCAATGAAAAGATGCGCCACATGATCCTCAACAGGGATCACCAGTCGCTGATCGATTACAATAAGCAGGGCCGGGAATTCCAGCTATCCATCCCTACCCCCGAACATTTTATACCCCTGCTCTATATCCTGGGATTACAGGAAAAAGACGAGCAGGCCAGCATCTTCAATGATGCGCTGATAGCAGGCTCCCTCAATATGATGTCAGTCAGGATCTCCAAAGCATAATAAAAACAATCACCATTTAATTTTAAAAAGAATGAAAAAACTCATCGCTATCCCGGTACTCGCTGTTGTATTATCCTCCTTCACTTTGCTCAACAGCATCTGGAAGAACGATCCGCCGCATTCCCAGCTGGGATTCACCGTTACCCACCTGGGCATTAACGATGTATCAGGCACTTTCAATGATTTTGAGGTTAGCATCAACGCGCAAAAGGCCGATTTCTCTGATGCCGTTTTCACACTGACAGCCAAAACAGCTTCTGTAGACACCCGCGTTGAAGCCCGGGACAACCACCTGAAAAGCGCTGATTTTTTTGACGCCGCCCAATACCCTGAATTCAGCTTCACCAGTACTTCCATTAAAAGCGCCGGCAAGAATAAATTCAAACTCACCGGCAACCTCACCCTTCATGGCGTTACCAAAGAAGTAAGCCTGGACGCCCTGTACAGGGGTACCGTAGAAAACCCGATGAGCAAAAAACAAACAGCCGGTTTCAGTGTTACCGGCACTATCAAACGTTCAGATTTCCAGATAGGCAGTAAGTTCCCTGATGCTATGGTAAGCGACCTGGTACAGATCAAGGCCGATGGAGAATTTGCACAATAGATCAATTCATCTTTAAAAAATACAAAACATGTCAACAGCAAAAATAGGCGTAACAGGCGCTACCGGCCAGCTTGGCCAGAAACTGATCAATCAGTTGAAAGCACTGGTTCCGGCAGAACAGATCGTAGCACTGGTCCGCACACCGGAAAAAGCGGCCGACCTCGGTGTTGAGGTCAGGGCCTTTGATTATACCAATCCGGCCCTGATAGGCAAAAGCCTTCGTGGTATTGAGCGGCTGGTACTGATCTCCAGCAATGAAGTGGGACAACGTTCCGTACAACACAGCAATGTGATCAATGCAGCCAAAGCCGCCGGCGTTAAATATATCGTATACACCAGCCTGCTGCATGCAGACACCACCACCCTGGATCTTGCTGCCGAACACCTGGAAACGGAAGCAGCCCTGGCAGCATCAGGAATTGCCCATACTATCCTGAGAAATGGCTGGTATACCGAGAACTATACAGGCTCCGTTCCAGGCTGGGTAGGCGCCGGCGCAGTAGTGGGCAGTGCGGGTGAAGGAAAGATCTCTTCAGCTTCCCGCGAAGACTTTGCCCTGGCTGCTGCCAAAGTAGTCAGCGGAGAAGGCCATGAAGGCAAAGTGTATGAGCTGGCAGGTGATGAAGCCTATACCCTGGCCGATCTGGCGGCTGAATTATCCCGTCAGACAGGCAAAGAGATCCCTTACAAGAACCTCTCTAAAGAGGAATACACGGAAGCCCTTAAATCATGGGGTGTTCCTGCAGGATTTGCAGGAATGATTGCCGGATGGGATATTGGCGTAGCCAATGGCGACCTGTTTGATGACAGCAAAGTGCTTTCTAATCTGATAGGCCGCTCTACAACGCCTTTCGCTAAAACGGTAGCAGCGGCTTTGGAGCAGGTAAAATAATCCAGGAGACAACCCACCCCGTCATCAGCCCCCGGCATAACAACCGGGTAGCTGATAGCAGGTTGGTCATTAATAGCAGCTTTACAGGGCTGCTAAAAAAAACGGTTGCCTGCCGGGGGGCGGGCAACCGTTTGCTATTGAGATCGGCTCCTGTTGAATGCAGGGGCTTTTTATCCGGCTAATGCAGTAATACCCTTTTTCAGTTTCCTCAGCCTGGCCATCCATAGTTTGTACAACAACCATAGCTGGACCATAAAAATCACCACGATCCCACCCAGCAACAGGTATTTTTTTTCATTCAGGCTGACGCCAACCACAAAGAACAGCAGCAGCCCCACCATTAATAACAGGCGGGAAACAATAGATACAGTGGCATAGAGCCGGACCCGGGACAGATACCGCTCCAGGGATGCCCTGATGGTTGGCCCATGCACTACATACCTGACGGCACTATACCCCATCATATTGTGCAGCAAAGGCATCAGCACGGAGAATATCAGTATCCCGTTCAGCCATAAAGGCTTCTGGTCCCCATCCAGCATGCTGTAATAAAGGAGCAGAAAGAGCGACCAGCCCATCAGCTCCATCGTCAGTTGTCTGCGGATGCTTTTCAGCACCGGATGTTTGTTTTCCGACAGCATGGTCTGGATGTCATTGGCAGACCTTACCGGTGTTTCCGCGGCATTCCAGGCGGATTGCAGTTCATCGAATTTCATGGCTATGTATTTAAGATTGTCTGTATCCTGGTTTTGATCCTGTTGAGCTTCACCCCTACATTGTTTTCACTGATACCGGCTATTTCCCCTATCTGCCGGTAGCTCAGTCCTTCCAGGTAAAGCGTGATGATGGCCTTCTCCCCGTCGTCCAGCTGTTTCAGCGCCCTGAACAACAGCGCCTGTTTCCCGGCCATTTCTTCATCCGGCCCTTCTGCCGGCAGTTCCGGCAATGATGCAGGGTATTCGATGGAAGGCCTCTTTTTCCGGAAAGAAGTAATGGCCGTATTGAGCGCTATGCGATAGATCCAGGTGCTTATTTTGGCATCACCCCGGAACCCGGGATAACCTTTCCAGAGCTGGAAAACCATTTCCTGGAACAGGTCTTCCCTGTCTTCTTTGCTGTCCTGGTACAGGTAGCATATCTTATGCAGGATCCCCTGGCATGCTTCTATAGCTGCTAAAAAGGCGGCTTTATCCATGGTCTACAATTGGTTGGCAGGGGTAATTTTGTCCTTTGGAATAGTAGCGGGAACGGTTAGTTTCTTCATGATCGCTTTCATTTACTATATAGGTGGGCAAAAAATAAAAAAACTTACAGGTAGCCTGAAATGTTTTTATTCCACAGGCGCGGGCCGGTTGCAGGGGAATATTAAAAGATATTAATGGAAGAAGCTCCTGTCGGCCAGGCAATAGACCAGGGCCAGCAGGGGGGAATGCTGCTGGAGGTAGTAGCGGATGAACTGCAGGCATTCAACCAGGATATTCTTGACCCGGCTTTTGGAAAGGCCTAACCGGTCGGCGATCTGCTGGTGATCCAGCCCGGCTTCACGGCTCAGGCGGAACACCTGCTGTTTGGCGGGCGACAGCCGGGAGACGGCCTCCTCAATCAGCCGCTGGCTTTCGCGGGCATCCACCTGTTCTTCGGTGACTGGGCGGTCCTGGTGGCTATTGGCCCAGAGCTGGTCTTTGAGCTGATCATTGCGGGCTACTTTCTGGAGCCAGTCGAAGGTATGGTTCCGCGCCATAGCGTAGATATAGGGCCTGGCCTCCCTTACTTCCGCCAGCCGGTTGCGCTGCTCCCAGATCTTGATGAAGATCTCCTGCACAATATCTTCCGCATCCACGGGCGAGCGGGTGATCTCCAGGGCAAAACTGAACAGGGGGATCCGGTACTGCTCAAAGAGGCTGTGAAAAGCGATGCGATCGCCCGCAGCCATCCGGTTAAGCAGTTCCCTTTCTCCGTATGATGATGGATTGAATTCCAATAGCCGGTCATTAATCGGTTCCCGCCTGCAAACTATGCAAAAAATGCCAACTACCCAGCCCGTGGCATGGCATAGTCCTGCCTGTAAGCGGTTTGCCGAAAAAGCTGTATCTTATTCCATAGCTTTTCAGCATTAACCAAACGATACCGCATGAGACGCCCTTTCCTGCTGCTGCTCCTGTTATGTTTCACCCTGTCCATACTGGCCCAATCCACCCAGAAGCCGCCCCTGCATGGCCGCCACTGGATGGCCATCACCGGTAAACCACTGGCCGCTACGGCCGGCAGTATGATCTTCCAGCAGGGAGGGAATGCCGTAGACGCCGCCTGCGCTATGCTGGCCGCTACCTGCACCATGTGGGACGTACTCAGCTGGGGTGGCGAAACACAGGCCCTGATCTACCATCCAAAGACCGGCAAGGTCATTGGCATCAATGCCCTGGGCGTAGCACCCACCGGGGCCACGCCAGCCTTCTTCAAACAAAAAGGCATGGAGTTCCCACCCGAATACGGTCCCCTGGCCGCTGTTACACCCGGCACACCCGGCGGTCTCTGTTATATGCTGGCCGAATATGGTACGCTCAGCCTGGAACAGGTGCTGGCGCCCGCCATGCAGCTGGCCGCCGGTTATCCCATAGAAGCACAGACCGCCAACAGTATGGAACGCCAGAAAGCAAGGATCAAAGCCTGGCCCTATTCCGCCAAAGTTTTCCTTCCCCATACCGGTGAAAAACGCGAAGCGCCAGCCGCCGGGGAGATCTTTGTCCAGGAAGACCTGCTGGCCACTCTCCGCAAACTGGTGGAGACCGAACAGGCAGCCCTCAAGGCAGGGAAAGACCGCAAACAGGCCATCTATGCCGCCAGCGAACGATTTTATAAAGGCGATATCGCACAGGAATTTGTCCGCGGCGCCCGGGAGCAGGGCGGACTGATCACGCTGGAAGACCTGGCCAACTGGAAGGTCATTGAAGAAGAGCCACTGCATACCAATTACAAGGGCATTGAGGTATACAAACTGCAGCAATGGACACAAGGCCCCATGCTGCTGCAATCGCTCAATATCCTCGAAAACTTCGACCTGAAAAAGATGGGGTATAACAGCCCGCAATATATCCATACCCTGTACCAGACCATGAACCTGGCCTTCGCCGACCGCGACTTCTACTACGGCGATCCCTATTTCCCGCCCGCCGAGCCGATGCAGGGTTTATTGAGCAAGGCCTATGCGCGGCAGCGGGCCGGTCTCATTGACACCGCGCATAACAATGAGCAGGCCGGCCCCGGGGATCCCTATTTATTTATGGGACGAACCAATCCCTATAAAAGTATCCTGCAAAAAAGAGGGCTGCTGATTGATACCGTCAACCGCCGCAATCCCGGCTTCCTGCCGGCGCATGACGCACGGACGTCCATGGCAGTTGTCCAGGACTCCCTCTATAAAGACCGCCTCTGGCGCGGCACCACCAGCATTGAAGCGGCTGATAGCGCCGGCTGGGTAGTAAGTATCACGCCGAGTGGCGGCTGGCTCCCTGCCTGCATCGCCGGCAGAACAGGTGTGGGTATGAGCCAAAGGCTGCAAAGCTTTGTGATTGATTCCAGTCTTAATCCCTTCAACGTAGTACAGCCCGGCAAAAGGCCCCGGGTAACGTTAACGCCTACCCTGGCGCTGAAGGATGGCAAACCTTTCCTCAGCTTCGCCGTTCAGGGTGGAGATACCCAGGAACAGAACCTCCTCCAATGTTTTCTCAATATCGTGGAATTCGGTATGACGGTCCAGCAGGCCACCGAAGCTGCCAATATCAATACCAACCAGCTCTGGCTATCTCTTGGTGGCACTACCAGCAAGGACCGCCAGCCACAGCCCGGTCACCTGCTGCTCAACAGCCAAACTCCCGATGAGGTGCGCTCCGCCCTCCGCAGCAAGGGATATACCCTCAGCTTTGACGACCGCACCAGCGGCCCTATCAACGCCATCTGGTTCGACTGGCTCCACCGCAGCTTCTGGGGCGGCAGCTCCAATCATGGGGAGGATTATGGGATTGGGTGGTAAGGCATCAGCTTTTAAAATACGTTTTCAGTGATTGTCAATCATCTCTTAACATTACTGTAATAAGGATTGCTTTTCTTTGCCATGTTAATGGCATGGTAAAAAGCATTCAAAACGACACTGAAATATGGCAACTGGTAAAAGAGGGCGACCGTGCCGCTTTTGACCAGCTATATCACCAGTACGCATCCCCTGTTTTTGCGATGGTCTATAAGCACCTCCGCAACCGGTCAGATGCACAGGATATCACGCAGGAAGTCTTTTTGGATATA